>JAITRG010000220.1 GCA_031288515.1 Tannerellaceae bacterium | reverse complement strand
TATACCATGTCCAACCTGAAACAAAATCTCTCTCTTGGATTTATTTTTATATGTATTGTCGCTATCCTGTTTCTGGGAGATGTGAAAAGCCCGTTCGTTATCGGGCTGAGCATGGTGGTAAGTATCATCATCAGCTTTTTGTTTTTCTACCTGTTTCACATGTCGCTGAATATTATCTCTCTTTCAGGGTTAATACTTGCTTTGGGGATGATGATAGACAGCTCCATTATCGTAACCGAAAATATCTCCCAATACCGGGCGATGGGCTATTCCTTAGAAGATTCGTGCGATAAAGGGACTACCGAAGTGATTACGCCGATGCTTAGCTCTACGTTCACCACCATTGCGGTGTTCGTGCCCCTGGTATTTATGAGCGGTATTGCCGGCGCGATATTTTACGACCAGGCCTTTGCCGTAACCGTGGGGTTGATTGTTTCTTATTTTACCGGTATTATGTTGCTGCCGGTGCTTTACAAATTGGTATACAGCCTTCCGGAAACAAAAAAAGGATTGTTTGGCAAGAAATTTAATAATCCGGTCAAGGCGCATACGCTGGATTCCTTTTATGATAAAGGAGTAGATTTCGTTTTCAGGCATAAGACAGCTACGTTGCTTTTTACCTTAGTCACCTTCCCGCTCTGCGTATTTTTTTTCTATCAAATACCTAAAAGCCGTATGCCGGAGATAGGGCAACAGGAATTACTCGTCTCTGTAGAATGGAATGAAAACATTCATATAGACGAAAACCGGGTTCGCGCAGGCCAACTGTTCGGATATATCGATACGTTTGTCGTAGAATATGCGGCATATGTAGGGCAGCAGCAATTCCTTTTGAACCGGGAACGGGAACTGTCGGTTTCCGAAGCAGAATTATATGTAAAGACGGCTGCCGCCTCCGGAATAGCGCCGCTACAGAGGCGAATCGCGGAATGGTTGCAAAGCCATTATCCCGGCGCCGTATTTTCTTTCGCCCCTCCCGAAACGGTGTTTGAAAAGTTATTTGTTACCGGAGAACCGGATATTATTGCCGAGTTGTATGCGCGCAACAAAGCAGAATCCCCCACGCCGGCCGTTATTAACCAGCTGGAATCTGTGATAAAAGAACAAACGGGCCGGACGCCGGCAGGCGTAGCGTTCGACAATCAGTTAAACATCACCATAGACCGCCGGCGCTTGTTGCTCTATAATGTAGATTACGACGAGGTGTACCGGGTATTGAAAACAGCCTTTAAAGACAATGAGGTAGCTACGCTCCGTTCGTACCAGCAATATCTTCCGATAACCATTGCAGGCGATAACCAGTCGATTAACGAGATTATGCGCAGTACGTTTATACGGAGCATACCCGGCGAAAAGGGGCAATCAAACTATATCCCGCTGCAATCACTTATAAAAGTAACGCCCGGCGAAGACCTGAAAACGATTGTAGCCGGTAAAAACGGCGAATATATCCCCTTTCGGTTTTATGATGTGGAAGCCCCCGAACAGTTGATAGAGGATATAACGCAAAGCGTCAGGCAGAACTCTTTTACCCAATTCGGACGGGAAACCTGGGATATAGACTACTCCGGCAGTTTCTTTTCAAACAAAGAAATGTTGGGCGAGTTGGTAATTATCCTGTTCGTTTCTATCCTGCTGATGTATTTTATCCTGGCGGCTCAATTTGAAAGTTTCCTCCAGCCTCTGGTTGTATTGCTTGAATTACCGATAGATGTGGCGGCCGCTTTGCTTGTCCTTTGGATATGCGGCCATTCGTTAAACCTGATGAGTGCCATTGGCATTGTGGTTACTTGCGGTATCATTATTAACGACTCCATTCTAAAGCTCGATGCGATAAACGAATTGCGTAAATCGGGCGTTCCGTTGATGGATGCTATCCATGAGGCAGGCCGCAGGCGTTTGCGCCCTATTGTTATGACGTCGCTGACTACTATCTTTGCCATGGTTCCCCTGTTATTCTCTTTTGATATGGGTAGCGAATTGCAAAAACCGCTTTCTATTGCCATGATATCGGCCATGTTTTTAGGGACGGCAGTCAGTTTGTTTGTTATACCGCTGGCGTACTGGCTGATTTACCGGCACAAAGATAAAAAAGAACTTATATAATGTTAAATCCGAAATGACTACCTGTAATAAAACATACCTGCGTTCTGCGTTCTGCATTCTTCTGCGTGTTTCCATACTGTTATTCATAGGCAACTGCCGGCCATTCGTCGTCCATGCCCAGCAATCCCTGCTGTTGACATTAGAGCGTACAATAGAGATTGCCGCAGACAGTTCGCTCGAAGTCTTCCGAAGCAAGAACATGTATCTGACCGGGTATTGGGAATACCGTACCTATCAGGCGCAGCGATTGCCCAGCCTCAGCCTGAACCTTACGCCTGCCCAGTATTACCGGGATATAACCAGGCGATACGATTCGACAGACGATATCGATGTGTACCGGAAGCAGCAGTATTATTATGCCTATGGCGGACTGTCGGTTATGCAGAATTTTGATATGCTGGGAGGCAGTTTCTTTGTGGATACCGATTTGGGGTATATGCGTAATTTTGGCGATAATACCTATTCGCAATACACTTCCGTGCCTGTTCGTATAGGCTATTCGCAAGAGCTTTTAGGATACAACCCCTTTAAGTGGGAGCGTAAGATAGAACCGTTAAAGTTTGAAAAAGTAAAAAAGGAACTCCTCTATAATATGGAGAATGTAAGCGAGGAAGCAGCCCGTTATTTCTTTGAACTGGCAATGGCGCAAGCGGAGTATGATTTGGCGAAAGACAATGTGGCGTCGTCTGATACCTTATATAAAACGGGTTTGCAACGGCATCAGATCGCATCCATCACGCAGGCCGATTTACTTACGTTGAGATTAGACGCCGTAAATGCAAAGAATACGTTGCAAAATAAAGAAAACGCCTTGAAACGGGCCATGTTCAGCCTGGCGTCTTACCTGAATTTCGATAAAAATACGGAAATACGCCTCCGCCTTCCCGGAAAGCCTCAACAGATGGAAATATCCGTTAACGACGCCCTGCTCTATGCGCGTGAAAACAATCCGGTCTTTTTAGAACTTCGCCAGAAAGTATTGGAGGCGGAACGGGAAACAGACCGGACAAAGAAAGAAGCGCTGTTTAATGCTTCGGTACGTGCAAGTATCGGCTTTAACCAGGTGGCAAGCAATTTCAGGGACGCTTACCGCAACCCGTTGCAGCAGGACATTGTATCCGTATCCATATCTATCCCTATTGTAGACTGGGGCATACGGAAAGGGAAATTCAATGTGGCTAAGAACACGCTGAACGTAACGCAAATCTCGGCCCGTCAGAGCGAATTGACCATAGAGGAAGACGTTATCATGACGGTAAGCGAATTTAATATCCAGCAACGCTTGATTAGTAGCGCCGAAGAAGCCTTAGACCTGGCACAGATGGCGTATGCGGAAACGAAACAACGTTTCATAATCGGTAAAGCAGACATCAACAGCCTCACCTTGTCGTTAAACCGGCAACAGGAAGCGCAACGCAACTACATTTCAGCCCTCAGCGATTACTGGGTAAAGTATTATAAAATACGCAAGCTGACGCTGCACGATTTTGAAACAGGTATTTCCATTTCTAATTTGTTTGATTATAAGTATGGATTATAATACTCCCCGGGTTTCTCCTTTTACAATCATCATCGCTTTCCTGTGTGTGGCTTTGATAGGAGCGGCGCTTATCCCGTTGCTTCCGTTAAAACTGTCGCCTTCTTATACGTTGCCCCGGCTGAATATTAATTATAATATGCCGGGAAACTCCGCGCGGGTGATTGAAATGGAAGTAACGTCGCACCTCGAAGCTATGCTGGCGCGAGTGAAGGGGATTAAAGAAATCAGTTCGACCTCCGGGAACGGATGGGGAAGCATTACGCTGGGACTGGATAAACATACCAATGTTGACGCCGCTCGTTTTGAAGTGTCTACTATTATACGGCAAACATGGCCCAGCCTGCCCGACGAACTAAGTTATCCCGTATTAGCCATGAGCCGCCCGGACGATACGGAATCCCGCCCTTTTATCAACTATACGCTGAATGCGGCTTCTACTCCTATCTTTATTCAACGGTATGCAGAGAATCAAATCAAACCTCGCCTGGCAGGTATTCCGGGTATTTACCGGGTAGATATTACCGGAGCAACCCCGATGGAATGGCGATTGGAATATGACAGCCGGCAACTTTCGGTATTGGATATCTCCCTGTCGGATATCCAGGAAGCGATCAGCCGGTATTACAATAAAGAATTTATCGGAATCGCCAATATCCGGGAAGGGGATGACGACTGGATACGGCTGGCTCTTGTGCCGGAGAGCCGGGAAGAGGGTTTTAATCCGGGATTAATTACGGTTGCAAACAGAGAAGGTGCTTTTGTGCGGTTGGATCAATTGCTGAAAGTAACCCGCCGGGAAGAAGCCCCCCGGAACTATTACCGTATAAACGGCCTCAATTCTATTTATTTGTCCATACATGCCGATGAAACGGCCAATCAATTGCAATTAGCCAAACGGGTAAAGGAAGAAATGGATATTATCCACGCTAAACTTCCTGCCGGCTATGAGATACACACCAGCTATGACGCCACCGAATATATACAGACGGAACTCGATAAGATATATATACGCACCATACTGACCGTACTGATCCTCTTGCTCTTTGTCTTGCTGATTACCCGGAATGTAAAATATATGTTCCTGATCGTTGTTAGTTTAACGGTCAACCTTTTTATCGGGGTAATCCTGTATTATCTGCTGGGGCTTGAAATGCAGTTGTATTCTCTTGCCGGCGTAACCATCTCGCTCAGCCTTATCATAGACAATACCATCGTGATGGCCGACCATATCAAGAACCGCCATAATAAAGACGCTTTCCTTCCCATCCTGACGGCAACCGTAACAACGATAGGGGCTTTGTCGGTCATTTTCTTTTTAGACGAGAAGATACGCCTTAACCTGCAGGACTTTGCCGCTGTGGTAATTGTCAATCTGGGCGTATCCTTATTTGTAGCGCTGTTCTTTGTGCCGGCTATGATTGATAAGATGAAGATGTTCAGGCCGCGTAGCGACAGGGGAAAAGAAAAGAGAAAGAAAAGCCGGTTCCGCGCTGTGCGTTTCATACTCCGACGAAAGGCGCCCGCTCTGTTCGCTACCTGTTATTTATGGCAAATCAGGTTTCTGCTGCGCCGGCGGGTATTGGCTCTTATCGTTATTGTGCTTGCTTTTGGCCTGCCGGTCTTTATGTTGCCGGATAAGATTGAGATGAAAAACAGTGAAGCGTATTCGCATCGCGATTCGGTTTTTATCGAAAAATACAACAAATTCGTGTCGGGCGACCTGTTTAAGGAAAAGATAAAACCAATTGTAGATTACACATTGGGAGGGACGCTCCGCCTTTTTGCACAGAAGGTATATGAAGGCAGTTATTTTACCAGGCGGGAAGAAACCGTGCTGATCGCTACGGCGTCTATGCCAAACGGTGCTACGCTCAGCCAGATGAATAACCTCATAGGCCGTATGGAAGCCTATCTGAGCCATTATAAGGAAATCAAACAATTCCAAACGAATATCTATAATGAACGGCAGGCCCGTATCGATATTTTCTTTACCAAAGAAAGCGAGCGGAGCGGTTTCCCGTACACATTAAAGAGCCGTATAATCAGTAAAGCCCTTGAGCTGGGCGGCGGTAGTTGGGGCGTATATGGCTTGCAAGACCAGGGCTTTAGTAATGACGTACGCGAAAATGCCGGTAATTTCCGTATCGAGATGTACGGCTATAATTATGACGAGCTATACAATTGGGCCGAAGAATTAAAAGACAAGCTGCAAACATACCGGCGTATCAAAGAGGTATTGATAAACTCGGAATTTTCGTGGTGGAAAGACGATTATAAAGAATTTACGTTCAGCCTTAACAAAGAGAACTCTGCCCGGGCAAACATACGCCCGAACGACTTGTTTGCTTCGATATACCCCGTATTTGGAAAAGATATTTATACCGGAAGTATTGTTGTAGATAATGAATTGGAAAAACTGAAACTTACCTCCCGCCAGTCGGCCGAATATGATATTTGGAATATGCAATATGTCCCTCAAACAGTGAAAGGGATACCTTACAAATTAGAAGAGTTGGCCACGATGCAAAAAGAACAGGCCCCTCAAAAAGTGGCAAAGGTAAACCAACAATACCGCCTGTGCCTGCAATATGAATATATAGGAGCCTACAATCAGGGAATAAAAATACAGGAACAGGTATTAAACGAATTTAATGCCCGGGCGCCTATGGGATATAGCGCTAAAGCAGAAAGCAGCTATTGGACGTGGAATGAGAAAGACAACAAACAATACCTGCTGTTGCTGCTGATCATTGTTGTTATTTTCTTTACCGGCAGTATCTTATTCAATTCGCTGAAACAACCGCTGGCCGTCATCTTCGTGATTCCCATTTCATATATAGGCGTCTTTCTGACATTCTACTGGTTTAAGCTGAATTTCGACCAGGGAGGATTCGCCTCGTTTGTCTTGCTTTGCGGCGTCACGGTAAATGCGAGTATTTATATCCTTAACGAATATAATAAAATCAGAGAAAGAAAACCCTTGATGCATCCTTACAAAGCCTACCTGAAAGCCTGGAACGCTAAAATAACGCCCATCTTCCTTACCGTTGTTTCTACCATCCTGGGCTTTATCCCTTTTATGGTAGGAACAGATAAGGAAGCCTTCTGGTTCCCGCTTGCCGCCGGCACGATTGGCGGCCTTGTCATGTCTGTTATTGGGATATTCCTTTATTTGCCGTTGTTTACATTAAAGAAAACGCTTGAACGGTGATTAAGCCGATATTTTATTTAGGCCGATTATCAATCGCTGATTTCGTATTCGTGCGCAATACAGTTCTGCTTTACAGAAGACTTACCAGCTCATTCCAGACGCTGAAAGACTTATAATAACGGTCGCTTTGCTCTTCCAGTACTATTTTGTTTACTGCCTCTCTCGGCGACATTTTTAATATCTGATTAAAAATCGGCTGTCCGAATAGTTTTTTTTCTCTATCTTTACCCATGTCGTTTATTTATTGGTGGTACAACAAATTTACGACATCGGGACAAACCAAATGGGAGTAGCCCTTTTTTGCTGAAATTTTATTCGGTCAGTAGTGAAAAAAATCAGGCATAAAAAAAGTCCTCAATCGGACGTCACCTGCCCTGTAAAACACTTAGCACTATAAAGATAAGTAAAAATTTGATAGAAAAAACGTTTCTTGTATCATAGCTATGCACTGTTTTTCAAACCGGCAAACTGTTTTTGAAAAAAGTTTCACAAGTGATAAACTTTTGTATTTTTGCAGCATGGAAAGAAAGATAAAGACATACGGCGGATACTTTGAAAAATTCATGGAAACGCTTACAGATAAGGAACAGGATAAAGTTCAATATGCTTTGCTGCTCTTGAAAACACAAAACAAGGTATCCGTAAAATTCGTTTTCAAAAGAAAACACAGAAAACGCCGGAGAATGAAATTAATGTAGCATTAAAAATAAAGGAGGCTTATTATGCAGACAAACAATCACAAAATCGTTGATTACGATGCCGTTCTTGATGCCAGGTTCGGCAAAAAGGGGACAGCAAGCCGGGCAGAAGCGGAAGAAAAAGCATTTGCTTTTTACACCGGTCAAATCATAGAGCAGGCAAGGAAAGAAGCAAAAATGACGCAAACGGAACTTGCTGAAAAAATAGGCAGCAGCAAATCCTATATATCAAGAGTAGAAACAGGAAAGACCGAACCGAAAGTATCTACTTTTTACCGTATTGCATCTGCCCTGGGACGTTCTGTCGAATTAATTCCGCAGTCATAGCCTCTCTCTCTACGGCTCCCCTACATGCTCAATAATTATCTCAACCTGCCGGGGCGTGAGTATCTTTTGCCCGGGCCGGTAATGCGCTTCCTTCAACTTATCAATAAGCGGGCGGAACCTTATCCACTTCTAACAGCGATGAAGCCATCGCCGGCTGGCTGTTCGGAAAATATAACAGAGCAAGTTCCTTAGACCCATCTTTACCCATGTCATTTATTTATTGGTGGTACAACAAATTTACGACATTGGGGCGAAACCAAATGGGAGTAGCCTTTTTTGCTGAAATTTCAGGTGGCGTTTTCCAAAGTATGCTACCTTAGGCAAAACCGAAATGGATGTAAAAGAAAGCGATATTGAAAGCTGTCACTGGCAGGGCGCCAGACTTGTCCAGGATCGGAACCATATCCCTCGAGATTGATGTGATAATCCTCGCTCCCGTTTTCCGGTTCGGGAGCCGTCGCGAAATGCCGTTGCGTGCCGCCCAATTTATTTCCCCGATTTTTATTAGTAAACTTGCCAAACACAGGTTTTGCAGGCGAACCCTGTTAAACGATACTTTTTTATCCTTCCTTTCAGGATTCAGTTTTGTTGTAACTGATTGGTTTACAGAATGAAATCCTGAAAGAAGACGAGAGAAGGCCTTTCAGCTTCCTTACAGTCGGAGGAAAGGGTTTATTCCATAAAAAGCGCTATATAGTCTTTAGTAAACCAATATAATGCCTTTAGTAAACCATTATATACTCTTTGCCAAACCATTATAATGATCTGCCGAAGGCGCCATAGCATTGTAAGCATTCGGCGAAGTACATCTTTCCACACCCATTCCAATCCTATAGCTTTGCCGGAAAAAAGATGGCAGGACAAAGATCATCACAAGCATTAAACGAATCGGAAGGCTTCGCTCA
>JAITRG010000164.1 GCA_031288515.1 Tannerellaceae bacterium | reverse complement strand
TAAGCAGAATCCTTTATTTATCTGAACACAAAGGTATATTCAAAACTTTTTATTTATACCTCTATATTTCAGGAGGCCTGTTTCAATCAATAGGGTATAATGTAATTTTTAGTTATCTTTGCCCGTGACAATAAATAATACGGTTATGAACGACAAAATGGTAGAGATAGCCCGTTTTCAGTATCCCGACGAGGCGAGGGTATTGGTTGCCCTGCTGAAATCGGAAGGTATTGATTGTTATATCAGGAATGAACTGTCCACACAGGTAATGGGAGGTTATGTAGATATGGGCGGAGTCAGGGTGGAACTGTTGGAAAGCGAGGCGTCGCATGCGCTTGAGGTAATGGCGGCCAACGGCTATGAGATACCTGATGAAAATGAAGAACCCGAACAAATCAAAACCGTGGCAGGATGGGCGCGCCATATTCCTTTCCTCAGGCGTCTTCCTTTGGAAAAGCAAATACTTTTTTTGTTCATCCTTATCGCCGTATGCGCCGGACTGTTTATTTTTGTCGGTTCGCAACTATCTTCGCATTAATATAACAACGCTATGGCACGAAGGAAACTAACTAACAGCCAGATTGCATGTATTACGCTACTATGGTTTTTTTTATGCTATCTGCTGTTTACTTACAGCCAAAAAATAGATTTTCAGGTCATTTTTGCCCTAACGGCTTCCGGAATCATTGTATTTGTGACAATTTATAAGAACATCAAAAGCCGCAATAAGTAATAAATCGGAACATTTTTCAGAGAATAATAACTAAATGTTATTTTTTTTGCCTTCTTGCTTTCATATATTTTGTTACTTCAAAATTTAACTTATCTTTGCGCCGTCATAAAAAAACGGGATGCAGACAGTAATTTGCTATAATATTAAAATAAACGACAAACGAATGAAAGTAAAAGAAGTATTAGACGATTTGAAAAAAAGGTTCCCCAATGAACCGGAGTATCATCAAGCAGTAGAAGAAGTATTAGGGTCGATTGAAGAAGTATATAACCAACATCCTGAATTTGAGAAAAACAACCTGATTGAACGCCTGTGTATCCCCGACCGCATATTCTCTTTCCGTATTACCTGGGCGGATGATAAAGGGCAAGTACGCACAAACATGGCTTACCGTATCCAGCACAACAATGCGATTGGCCCATACAAAGGCGGGATGCGTTTCCATGCATCGGTAAATCCTTCGATTCTTAAATTCCTTGCTTTCGAACAAACATTTAAAAACGCATTAACTACCCTTCCGATGGGCGGCGGGAAAGGTGGTTCGGATTTCAATCCCAAAGGAAAATCCAATGCCGAAATTATGCGTTTCTGCCAGGCGTTTATGATGGAATTGTGGCGCCATATCGGCCCGGATACGGATGTTCCTGCCGGCGATATAGGAGTTGGCGGCCGTGAAGTATCTTATATGTATGGCATGTATAAGAAGCTGGCCCGCGAAAATACCGGTACATTTACCGGCAAAGGACTGGAATTTGGCGGCTCTTTAATTCGCCCGGAAGCAACGGGGTATGGGAATGTATACTTCCTGTTGGAAATGTTGAAAACGCGCAACATCGATATTAAAGGGAAAGTAGTGGCTGTTTCCGGTTCGGGGAATGTAGCCCAGTACACCGTTGAAAAGCTGATTGAATTAGGCGCAAAGCCGGTTACGTTATCCGATTCAAACGGCTATATCTACGATCCGGACGGTATCGACAGCGAAAAGCTTGCTTATGTAATGGAACTGAAGAACCTGTATCGCGGACGTATCAAAGAATATGCAGAAAAGTACGATTGCAAATACGTTGAAGGAGCCCGTCCGTGGGGTGAAAAATGCGACGTCGCCATGCCAGGCGCCACACAGAACGAATTGACGGGCGACGACGCTAAAGCATTATTGGCCAACGGATGTATAGCCGTTTCGGAAGGAGCCAATATGCCTTCTACACCGGAAGCGATCAGCGCTTTCCTCGAAGCAAAAATACTATATGCCCCGGGTAAGGCGGCAAACGCGGGAGGCGTAGCTGTTTCGGGCCTGGAAATGACGCAAAATGCGATGAAGCTTAGTTGGACACGCGAAGAGGTAGACAATAAACTGAAGAGCATCATGAACTCCATCCATACGCAATGCACTCAGTACGGAACGCGCCCCGACGGGTATGTAGATTATGTAAAGGGCGCTAATATTGCAGGCTTTATGAAAGTAGCCAAAGCCATGATGGCGCAGGGGATACTTTAATCAACCGGCAAGCAATTATTTAGTTGAATGTTTATATAGACCGGCGTACTTTTTGTACACCGGTTTTTTTATATATATTTGCGTGACAAATAAGGAGAATGATCATAGACAAATTACATAAAATCTACTATTCCTATACCGGCAGTCGGGCCGGAGAGATAAATGAATTGCCATCATCGGGTTCCAACCGCCGTTATTTTCGCATCAAAGGAAACAAAACGCTAATCGGAGTAAGCGGTACATCGCAGGAAGAAAACGGGGCCTTTATCTATATGGCGAATCATTTCCGCAGGAAAGGCCTGCCTGTTCCCGAAGTATATTATTGGACCGGCGACAAATCCTTTTATTTACAGGAAGATTTGGGAGATACGTTATTATTCGACGCTATTGAGAAAGGGCGCAAAAGCGGCGTATTCGATGAAAACGAACGCCGTTTGCTGCATAAAACGATCGCGCAGTTACCTTCTGTCCAGGTAGCCGGGGCGCATGATTTCGATTTTTCATACTGCTATCCCCAGCCGGCGTTCAACCGGCGTTCGATCCTCTGGGACCTGAATTACTTTAAATACTGTTTCCTGAAAGCTACCGGCATGGATTTTCAGGAAAACAAACTGGAAGACGATTTTCAGCAACTAAGCGATGCGCTGTTATCTGCGGCTTCCGATACGTTTCTCTATCGTGATTTCCAGTCGCGGAACGTAATGATCAGAGACGGCGAACCGTGGTTTATCGATTTTCAGGGCGGGCGGAAAGGCCCCGTTTATTATGATATAGCCTCTTTTTTATGGCAAGCCAAAGCCAATTTCCCGGAAGATTTGAAGAAAGAACTGCTCGCCGGGTATATGACGGCCTTAAGCCGCTACCAGCCTGTTAACGAGGCTGATTTCCTTAACCGGTTACGCCATTTCGTCCTTTTCCGCACCCTTCAGGTATTAGGCGCCTACGGATTCAGGGGATACTTTGAAAAGAAGCCTCATTTCATACAGAGCGTACCTTTCGCCATTGAAAACCTGCGCCGGCTGTTGCGGGAAGATTTTCCCGAATATCCATACCTCTGCTCCGTCCTTCGCGCGCTGACTAATCTCAAACAGTTTTCGGATGATATTCAGAAACGGATGCTGGAGGTGAAAATCGTAAGTTTTGCCTATAAAAAAGGAATACCTGACGACCCTGCCGGGAATGGGGGAGGCTTCGTGTTCGATTGCCGGGCGATCAACAATCCGGGTAAGTATGAACGGTACAACCATTTTACGGGGCTGGACGAACCGGTTGTCCGCTTTCTTGAAGACGACGGCGAAATAACCCGCTTCCTCGAACATGTGCAAACGATTGTAGACGCTTCCGTAAAACGCTATTTAGACCGTGGATTTACAAACCTGATGGTTAGTTTCGGATGTACGGGAGGGCAACACCGTTCGGTGTATTCGGCGCAACGCCTGGCGGAACACCTGCATGCTGCATTTGGGGTGAAAATCTACCTGACACACAGGGAACAGAATATAGAACAAATCTTCGACGCCGTATTATGAAAGCGATGATTCTTGCTGCGGGTTTGGGGACGCGCCTTAAACCGATAACCGATAACATACCCAAAGCGATGGCGCCCGTCAACGGCAAACCCATGCTGGAGCGCCTGATTCTGAAATTAAAGACTGCCGGTTTTCGCGAGATTGTTATAAATATACATCATCTGGGAGAGCAAATTATCGACTTTCTGACGGCAAACGATAATTTCGGCGTCAAAATTAAAATCTCCGACGAACGCGATTATTTATTAGATACGGGAGGGGGTATTAAGCACGCCGCCGGATTCCTTGCCGAAAGCGGCGAGCCTTTCCTGGTGCATAATGTGGATATCCTGTCGAATGTAGATTTAAAGGCTTTTTACAATCATCATTTAGAAACAAACTCGCTTGCAACCCTGCTGGTGAGTAAAAGAGACACGTCCCGTTACCTGTTATTTGATAAAGACAGCAAGCTATGCGCCTGGCATAACCGCGATACCGGAGAGATTAAGTCGTTCTTCCCCGATTTCGACCCGCAGAGATACGCCGGATATGCCTTTGGCGGCGTACACGTTATTTCTCCCCAGCTATTTGAATGGATGGAAGAATGGACGGGCAAGTTTTCCATCATAAACTTCTACCTGTCCGTTTGCGCCAAAACAAACATCCGGGCTTATTCCCCTGACGGCCTCCAACTGATAGATATAGGGAAACCGGAAGCTCTCAGCCAATTCTATCCCCACATGAAGTATAAACAGGATTGAAACACTAAGCGACAGCTTATTATCCCACGAAGGATAAACTTTCTCCCACAAGGAATAGATTTTCCCCCACAAAGGATAGACTTCATCCCACAAGGAATAGGCTTTCTCCTACAAGGAATAGGCTTTCCCCCACAAAGGATAGGCTTCATCCTGCAAGGAATAGGCTTTCTCCCACGAAGGATAGGCTTCATCCTACAAGGAATAGGCTTTCCCCTACGAAGAATAGACTTTCCCCTACGAAGAATAGACTTCATCCCACAAGGAATAGACTCTCCCCCACAAAGGATAAACTTCATCCTACGAGGAATAGACTTTTCCCTACAAAGTATAGGCTTCATCCTACGAGGAATAGACTTTTCCCTACACAGGATAAACTTTCTCCCACAAGGAATAGATTTTTCCCCACAAAGGATGAACTTTCTTCCACGAGGAATAGCCTTTCCTCCACAAAGGATGAACTTTCTCTCACAAAGGATAGCTTGTACCTGTTAGAAGCTACCCCGCGTGAAGTACGGATGTATTGTTGGGTACAATAATATCGTGTATTAGCGGGAAATAAGCAGGACGCTTAAATAGAAACTCATTTCGCAGAGGAGAAATAAGGCTCCGCAGCAGTCGCCGGTATAACCCCGTATTTTCTTTTTCATCAGCGAAGTCAGTAAATACCAGCTTATAACGGGCGGTAGGGTGGCCAACAGATACCGGGGGGCCGGCAGTCCGCTTAAAGGCAGTAAAGCAAAAAGAATACAAATCACACAATCCCCGGCGTTCATTTTAGTATAAACTGCCTTACTCTTTGCTTCTTCTTCGCTCCGCGCATAGGGTAAACGATTTACAATCATGGATGATACGCCTTTTGCAAATGGATCGCCGGCAAGGATAGCGGCGCTTGCCAGTTCGAGGGGAAGATGGCTCAACAGGGCATAAAACAAGGCAAAATAAAACAAAAGCCCCGTCACGCCATAAGCCCCGATATGCGAATCTTTCATTATAGCAAGAATACGTTCGCGCGAGGCCCCGCCGCCAAAGCCATCGAAGAAATCGGCCAGCCCGTCTTCGTGCAAACAACCCGTTAGCAACAGGCGGGCAATCATGGCAAAAAGCAAAGCAATGACATAAGGCAAAAACAATGACATTACATATAAAACAAGCGCCGAACAGCCGGAGGTAAGCCATCCCGTCAGCGGCCAGTAAGGGATAATACGTTTGAAATTTTCAGGCGGAATAGCCGTCAGCCGCCAGAACGGTAGCCGGGTAAAGAATACGAAAGCTGCCAGTACCTGCCGCATCTTAAAAGTATTTGGTAACGGAAGCCTTTGAAAAACTGTGCATTTCATTAATCATCCTGACGGCGGAACTTACAATCGGATAAGCGCAGATAGCGCCCGTCCCCTCGCCCAGCCGGAGGCCTAAATGTAATAACGGCGTTGCACGAAGCGCCTCAAGCAGCTTTCTGTGGCCGCACTCGTCTCCGCAATGCCCGTAAATACAGTACGGCAAGATTTCCGGATATAATTTAGAGGCGGCCAGCACGCAGTTCGTCATGATAAAGCCATCTACCAGAATCGTCATCTTCAATTCGGCAGCCCGGAGCATACCGCCTGTCGCCATGACCATTTCGTAACCGCCGAAATAACGCATTACATTCAATACGCTGCGGTCGCCCTTATAATTATCCAGAGCGGCTTGCAGTATGTGCCGTTTATGCCTTACGCCCTCGTCGTCCAGTCCGCTTCCGGCGCCAACGCAAGCCGCAAGAGGTATACCCGTCAGGCAAGTCATCCACATACTCGAAGCGGCCGTATTGCCAATTCCCATTTCCCCGAAACTGATTATATTGGAACCGCCCTGATGACATTCCGTTACAATATCCGCCCCATATTGCAGCGCCAGCTCCATTTCGCTAACCGTCATGGCCGATTCATGCAGGAAATTCCGCGTCCCCTTACGTATCTTGCGATGTATAATCCGGCGATCAGGCATGAAATCATAATCTGTCCCGGCGTCTACAACTTTCAACTGAAAGCCATGCTGGCGCGCCAGGAAACAAACCCCCGCTCCTCCATCGAGGAAATTGAAAATCATCTGGCGGGTCACCTCTTTCGGCGATTTACTTACGTTTTCATCCGCAATCCCATGGTCGGCGGCAAATAGTATGTTTACCGGTTTCCGCAGGGAAGGCGAAAGCGTCTGCTGTATCAGCCCTATTTGCATAGCCACCGTTTCCAGCACGCCCAGCGACCCTTCAGGCTTGGCGAGGTTGTCTATTTTCTGCTGCAATTTGCAGGCTATGCCGGTATCCGGCGATGCGATATGAAAGACTGTCATGCGCTTTTATTAAAAAAATTATACTGGAAAGATAATCTGTCCCCTCAAAAATAACTCGTCGCTAAATTACATATTTTTTTCAATATCAAACAATCCCTTCCTTATCAAATTAAAAATCAAAGCCGTCCACTTACGCCATGAGCAGGGAGCGCCCCTCCCTTCTCAAGAACGGACCGGACGTCTTCTTTGCCCTGAAATCTATGGCTAATATTCAAATCACGAATACTACCTGAGTAGTTACAAAAAAAAACAGTATATTTGCCCGCAGATATTTTAACTGTCATCTTAACTGTTGTGAAAAATGGAGCATTTATTACATTACGTCTGGAAATACAAACTTTACTCTCTTTCCGGTCTGGTCACCACCAAAGGGCTTCCTGTCTCCGTTATCGATCCGGGTATTCAAAATACGGACGCCGGGCCTGATTTCTTTAATGCCAAAATAAAAATAGGCGAAACGATGTGGGCAGGCAATGTGGAAATACATTCGAAAGCCTCCGACTGGTTCCTGCACAGGCATCATAAGGATAAAGCCTACGATTCGGTTATTCTGCACCTGGCCGGCACAGTAGATACCGACGTCTGTCGTACGAACGGCGAAGCCATACCGCAGGTTCAACTGACGATTCCCCTTGCCGTGCGCAAAAATATCGACTGGCTTATCCACCGGGATATACCCATCCCCTGCCTTTACAGTATCAGAGACATTGAGCGGATACACATATCCTCGTGGATGAGCGCCCTCCTTTGCGAACGGCTGGAGCGAAAGACGAAAGATATCCTCCTGTTGATGGAGCAATATAATAACGACTGGAACGAAGTGTTCTACATTATACTTACACGCTGTTTTGGTTTTGGACTAAACAACGACGCCTTTGAGCAACTGGCCAAAAGCCTTCCGCTTCATGCCGTGTACAAACAGCGCAGCAGTTGCCTGCAGATTGAAGCGATGCTGTTCGGTCAGGCCGGTATGCTGGAAGAAGACGAAACCTGTTGCTACTACCGCCAGTTGCAACAGGAGTATAAATTCCTGCAGCATAAATACGGCTTAAAGCCATTGACAGACGGCGCCGTCTTTAAAAGCCTCCGCGTACGCCCCGTCAATTTCCCGCATATTAAAATAGCCCAACTGGCCGCCGTCTGGCATCACTGCGATACGCTCTTCTCTGCCATACTGAACGAAGACGATATGCAGCAAATAAAAAACCTGTTCAGTATACCCGCCTCTGCTTACTGGGATACGCATTATCATTTCAAGCATGCTTCGCCGGCCAAAAAGAAAGCCCCGGGCAACGGCGCCCTTACGATTATTCTTATCAACGCAGTAGCGCCCATGCTGTTTGCCTACGGACAGAAAAACCGGCAAGACGCATATTGCGAACGGGCGCTCCGTTTCCTGGAAACGATCCCGCCGGAAAAGAATCATATCACAGCCATCTATTGCAGGGCCGGCATACAGGTATGCAACGCCGGAGACAGCCAGGCGCTTATCCAGTTGAAAAAAGAATATTGCGACAGGAAAAAATGCCTGCACTGCCGCATCGGATTCAGATTGCTGAAACGGGTAAATCCGTAAATAGACTTAAAACGAGCCGGCAAATGAATGGAATCCCGGTATTTTATCTATTTTTGCCTTGCTTATCATCAAACAGTATATGGAATGAGTATTTTGTCCATTATGAAAAAAGTTGAACGGCCCGGTTGCCTCCTGCTTCTGCTGATTATCTGTTCATGCGCCAACATAGGTACGCCGAACGGAGGGCCGTACGACGAAGACCCGCCCAAGTTTGTAAGCAGTACGCCGGCTCCCGGCCAGACAAACTTTAAGGGAAACAAAATAGAAATCTTATTCGACGAACTGATTCAGATAGAAAAGCCAACTGAAAATGTAATCATCACCCCTCCCCAGCTACAAATGCCCATTATCCGCCCATCGGGCAAAAAAGTAATGGTAGAGCTGCGGGATACGCTGAAGGAGAATACGACATACACCCTGGACTTTACCAGTTCCATCTCGGACAATAACGAGAAAAACGTGTTTGAGGATTTCTCTTTCGCATTCTCTACCGGCGACATAATCGATTCGCTCGAAGTATCCGGGTATTTACTGAATGCGGAAAATCTGGAACCTGCGCCCGGAATAACCATCGGCCTGCATAGCAACCTCGACGATACGGCTTTTGTAAAAGATCCCTTCATACGAACTTCGCGCACAAACGACCGGGGTAAATTCGTCATCCGTAACATCGCCCCGGGAACCTACCGCATCTTTGCCCTCAACGATGTAAACAGAGATTATACGTTCGACCAGCCGGGCGAAGAGATTGCCTTCTGCGATTCGCTGATCATCCCCACGTTTGAATTTACTTCCAGGCAGGATACGCTGTGGAAAGATACGGTAACGGTCGATACAATAAAAACGGTTGGCTACACCCGTTTTATGCCGGACAATATAGAGCTCCGCCTGTTTAAAGAACAGTTCGGGCGGCAATACGCGCTCCGCCCCGAACGTCCCGAGGAAAACCGATTTATCTTACGCTTCAACGCCAGGCTGGATACGATGCCCCTGCCGGTTCTCCTCCATTTTACGCCGTTGGAAAAGAACTGGTATTACCCCCAGTGGACAGAAGAAAACAAAGCCGTTGTCTATTGGCTGACCGATCCGCTGGTTTGGAGCCGGGATACGTTGCAAATCGAAATCAATTACCCGAAAAGCGATTCGCTGAATATCCTCCGTCCGCAAACAGATACGCTCACAATCGCCATGCGCCGCCGCCCCGAACCCAAGAAGAAAAAGAAAGACGACGATGAACCGGAACCCGTCGCCTTCCTGGGAATGACGACAGGCGCCTCCGGTTCAATGAATACTTCCGATACGGTAAGCATCGTATTCGACGAACCTGTATTGGAAATAAACAAGGAATTGTTCCTTCTGGAACAAAAGGTCGACACCCTCTGGTCGCCTGTGGAATTTGATTTCTTCCCCGATTCGCTTAATTCGTTAGGCTTCTTTATCAACCGTAAATGGAAGTATGCGGAAGAATACCGCCTTACCGTAGATTCGGCAAGCATATACAGTATTTACAATAAATGGAACAATGCCGCAAACCAAACCTTCCGGATCAAATCGGAAGACGAATACGGCCATCTATACATCAATATCAACGGCTTGCCCACAGACAGCACGATAGCCTTCGTGGAACTGTTAAACGGCAGCGACCAGCCGGTCCGTAAAAACCGGGTATCAAACGGCGGAGCGCTCTTTATGGACTTGCAGCCCGACAAGTATTATGCCCGCCTGATTCTGGACGAAAATGCCAATTACATATGGGATACCGGAAATTATGCGGAAAAACGCCAGCCCGAAACCGTTATCTACTGCCCCAATCCATTCGTCATAATGAAAAACTGGCAAATAGAAGAAACGTGGAATATACAGGCTGCCGCATTTACCAGGCAAAAGCCCCCGGATATAACAAAAAACAAGCCCAAAGAGGCTACAAAACCGAAAAGAGATTACAAAAATGAAGGAAGACAAACATCAGGCGGCAACTCCGTCCGTACAGGAATGCCGTTTTAAACGGATAATAACCGCCATCCTTATTCTTACGGCCTTTGCGCAAGGACAAACACAAGGACAAGGGCAAGGACAGATACGATGCTTTGACGACGACGCCGTTTTTACAGACGGCGAAAAAATAACCTACGACGTCTACTTTAAATGGGGCCTTATGACGCCGAAAGCCGGAACCGCTTCGCTGGCCGTAAAAGAAACGAAATACCAAGGCGTGCCGGCATGGAATACTTGTGTATTGATTAATTCGTCGGGTATGGTCAATACGTTTTTCAGTATACGCGATACGATGCAAAACTATTTGACGAAAGAGAACCTCCGCCTGCTGTACAGCGGAAAGCGTACGCTTGAAGGCGGCTATTATGAAATGGACGACCTCGCTTATTCATACAAAAACGACGAAACCCGTATCCATGCCATACGGAAAAACCGCAACAGGGTAAAGACCGACACGGTACTTACAGGCGGAGCATGCGTATTGGATTTGCCGGGTTCGCTTATGTACGCACGCACGTTCAACTGGGAAAACTTCAGCGCCGGCCATAAGTATTCGCTTCAGGTAAGCATGGGGAAAAGCCTGATTAACGTAACTTACCGGTACGAAGGACAGCGAATCGTGGAGCGCGACAACGTAAAGTTCCGTACCCGCCTCTTTATTGTTGACATTTATGACGACGCTTTCACCGAAACTAAAGAAGCCATGGAGATATGGATTGGCGACGACGATAACCGCATCCCCGTAAAGATACGCGCCAAACTAAAGATAGGCGCTATGGAAACGTATTACAAATCGGCCCGGAACCTTCGCTACCCCTTAACATGCCGGATAAAAATGCCTGAATGAAGAGCGTTATTTATTCCAGCGCGGCAAAAGGCAGTTCCGTATCCTTCCGGTAGCCGGTACCGGCGAAAGTGGCTATCAGTTCGCCGGCTTCGTTCGTAATATTCACTTCGCAGTTGGATAAACGTTTGTGGTTGAATACTTCCTTTGCTTCCGCATACAGGAATCCTTTTCTTTCGGAGCGGAAGAAGTTGATGGTTGAATTTATCGAAAAGGTAAGCCGGGCATGGCTGTTCGTAGCCGCCGCAAAAGCAAGGTCGGCCAACGTAAAGATAGCGCCTCCCTGACAAACGCCTCCCCCGTTAAGATGCTCCGGTTTAATCTCCATGCGCGCCCTTGCGTATCCATTACCGGCGTCCAGCAATTCAACGCCTGCCAGCAGCGCAAATTTATCTCCTTTTAAAAACTCCTGCAGGGTCATAGCGTACGTTATCTTTCATTTAGTTTCCACTCTGTTCCGTCTTTGGTATCTTTTATTTCGAAACCGATCGTTGCCAGTTCGTTTCGTATTTTATCCGAAGTAGCCCAGTCTTTATGCTCTTTGGCCTGCCGGCGGATGGCAAGAAGTAAATCCACAGCCTTGCCGAAAGCTTCATAATTGTCCCCGCCTGCCGAAGCTTCGTCTTTCATGCCTAATATATCAAACAGGAAAAGCCGGTATACTTCTTTCAGTTCCCGTATATCGTCGGCGCTCATCGTTCCGTTGCCGTCTTTCACTGTATTGATTATCCGGGAGGCGTCAAATAAATGAGATATAACGACGGGCGAATTTAAGTCGTCGTTCATCGCTTCGTAGCATTTACTCCGTATATCTTTTATAGCTGCCGACGAAGTGGGCGAAGGCTGGAGTTTCATCAAATGACGATAAGCGTCCATCAACCGGGATAATCCTTTCTCCGAAGCCTGTAGCGCCTCGTTACTAAAGTCTACCGTACTGCGGTAATGCGCCTGCAGAATAAAGAAACGGATCGTCATAGGCGAATAGGCTTGCGTAAGCATGGCGTGGCTACCGGTAAAAAATTCGTCCAGCGTGATAAAGTTGCCCAACGATTTGCCCATCTTTTGCCCGCCTACGGTAATCATATTGTTGTGCATCCAGTAATGCACCATATCATCGCCCTGCGAGGCTACCGCCTGGGCTATCTCGCACTCGTGATGAGGAAAGATAAGGTCCATCCCCCCGCCATGTATATCAAAATGGCTGCCGAGGTACTTCTTCCCCATGGCCGTACATTCGCAATGCCATCCGGGGAATCCGTCGCTCCATGGCGACGGCCAACGCATGATATGTTCCGGCTGCGCCTTTTTCCAAAGGGCAAAGTCTACCGGATTGCGCTTTTCTTCCTGGCCGTCCAGGCTGCGCGTCGTATTCATCATATCGTCTACATTCCGCCCGGAAAGGATGCCGTACCGATACGTTTTACCGTATTTTTCCACATCAAAATAAACGGAACCTCCGCTTTCGTAAGCATAACCCTTATCTATTATTTCTTTTACCAGTTCGATTTGTTCAATGATATGTCCCGAAGCATGCGGCTCTATACCGGGAGGCAACACGTTCAATGCGTCCATCGATTTGTGGTAGCGGTTCAGGTAATACTGCACCACTTCCATCGGCTCCAATTGCTCCAGGCGCGCTTTCCTGGCTATTTTATCTTCCCCCTCGTCGGCGTCATGTTCCAGATGCCCCACATCTGTAATATTTCGTACGTAGCGCACCTTATACCCCAAATGGGTAAGATAACGGAATAGCAAATCAAAAGTAATAGCCGGGCGGGCATGCCCCAAATGGGCGTCGCCATAAACGGTAGGCCCGCAAACATACAGGCCCGCATGCGGTTCATGCAAGGGTATAAACTGTTCTTTCTTCCCGCCCAACGTATTGTGTATATGCAACGGATGATTCATAATCATTAATTTTAGTAAGCCCTGCAAAGATAACTATTATTTTATGCGTATCTTTCCCGGATAAATATTTAAAGAAATTAGTTTATGAAAAAGATGGCTACCCTTTTGTTTGTCTGCCTGCTTGCTTTGCCCGTATTTTCCGTTTGCCGGGAGGGTAAAGAGAAAAAGGCCCCGCATGTATTATTTATTACCGGAGGGCACGAGTATGATGAAAACACTTTCAACCAACTGCTTGCAAAATTACCCATAACGTACGGCCACGTAAAGCATCCCGATGCGCATGCGGCGCTCAAGGCAGAGCGTATAGCTCCGTATGATGTTATTCTATTATATGATATGCCCAAAGAAATAAGCGAGGAAGCCCAGGGCGACTTTATTGCGGCGCTTGAGAACGGCAAGGGGCTCGTAGCGCTTCATCATGCTTTTTGCAGCTATGATTTCTGGCCGGAATATGTTTCAATCATCGGCGGGCGTTACCATCATTATCCCTGGAAAGAAAACGGCGTAGAAAAACCGCCGTCCACCTATAAACACGGCGTCACGTTCGATGTAAAAGTGGTAGACAAAGATCATCCCATAACAAAAGGCATAGAAGATTTCAGCATAACGGACGAAACCTATGGAGGCGCCCAACTATTGCCAACGGTACGCCCGCTCCTCTCCACAGACGAGCCGACGAACCTCCCGCTGGTCTGCTGGACAAATCAATACCGAGACGCCCGCATCGCTACCCTTACGCTCGGGCACGATCATCTTGCGTGGGAAAATCCGTCGTTTATCAAAATCCTTTCGCAAGCTATCTGTTGGGCGGCGGGTCTTTAGGCAGAAGGACGGAAGCAATCAGTTCCCCGGCCTCGCCGCTTACAGGATTACTTCAAAACTTTATTTTTTTTCATCTTTTCAGTCACATCTTACATAAAACGTTTATACTCATTACAATAAGCGTGACTGAACGTGTGACTGGACGTGACTGGAACGTGTGACTGGACGATAAGCCGGTCATCGTTCGGACAGGGAAGGAAACAGGCAACAGATAGATAATAGAAGGTATTGCCTCAAAACTTTATTTTTTCAGTTTTTCTGTCATCTCTTTTGGAATAACAGTATATTCGGAATGATAAAAGTTGCAAAAGAGGCGGCCGCCTCCAGTCACGTTCAATCACCTCCAGTCACGCCCAGTCACATG
>JAITRG010000102.1 GCA_031288515.1 Tannerellaceae bacterium | reverse complement strand
ATGCGGTGCGCCGTCCACCCCACAATACGGGACATGGCAAAGAGAGGGGTGTATATTTCCTGCGGGAGCCCAATCATTTCATATACAAACCCGGAGTAGAAATCTACGTTGGAAGACACACGTTTGCGGGTTCCCTTGAAATTGGCAAAACATTCGATAGCCCTTTCTTCCAGTAATTCAAGAAAAGCAAATTCTTTTTCAC
Source organism: Tannerellaceae bacterium (assembly GCA_031288515.1). Lineage (GTDB taxonomy): Bacteria > Bacteroidota > Bacteroidia > Bacteroidales > Tannerellaceae > DFXE01. The sequence goes on along the minus strand of JAITRG010000102.1, from coordinate 5,275 downwards.
GCTTCTTTTCCTTCGCCAAATCGCGCGCCATTTCTTTCAGCAGCACGGCGCGGGGGTCGGATATTGTATAGACGGCATGGCCTATACCGTAAATCAAGCCCGTTTTGTTGTATGCCTCTTTATTCAGCATGCGCATGAAATAAGTATCTATTTCGTTTACATTCTCCCAGTTTTTGATATTCTCCTTCAAATGATTGAACATATCTACCACCTGGATATTAGCTCCGCCATGCAGCGGCCCCTTCAGCGAACCGATACCGGCTGCGATAGACGAATACGTATCCGTGCCCGACGAGCTGGTTACGCGAACCGTAAAGGTAGAGTTGTTACCTCCCCCATGCTCGGCCTGCAACACCAGTAATAAATCCAACGTGCGGGCGTCCAGTTCGGAGTAATCCCTTTTCAGCATATAAAGGAAATTTTCGGCAATAGCAAGGTTTTCATTCGGGTGGCGAATATGCAGCGAACGCCCGTGTGTGCTGTGACGGTAGATATTGTAGGCATAGGCTACGATGGCAGGAAATTTAGATATCAGTTCGATGGACTGGCGCATTAAGTTATCGGGAGAGGTGTCGTCCGGGTTTTCGTCAAAATTATACATTTCCAATACGCTCCGGGCCAGGATATTCATGATATTCTGCCCTTCGAGGTCGATGATATTCATTTTTGTTTTCTGTTCGAGCGGCATGCTGTCATTAATCAGCTCTCTGAAATTTTTAAGGTCTTCCCTGTCGGGTAAATCGCCCGAAAGCATCAGGTAAGCCACTTCTTCAAAACCGAAACGTTTTTCATCTATCAGCGCATGCACGATATCCTCTATATCATATCCACGGTAATAGAGTTTGCCCGGGATAGCTTTCAAGCCTCCTTCGGGCAGGCGTTCGTATCCTACCACGTTACCTATCTGGGTAAGCCCTACCAATACGCCGGAACCGTCTTCATTACGCAAACCGCGTTTTACATTATACTTTGTAAACAGGTCGTTGTCAATTTTACAAGTTGTTTTTACCGATTCCGACAGTTTGTAAATCAAATACTTTTTTTTCATACTTATTCTTTCTCTAATCAGGTATTTTTAAAGTAATTCTATGATAGCATCACCAAATTCTTTGGTGTCAAGAGAAGTACCATCCGGCATAAAACGGGCCAGGTCGCGCGTAGCCCTGCCTTCGGTAAAAGCTTTTTCCATAGCGGATGTAATCAGACCGGCAGCTTCGCCCCATCCCATATATTCAAGCATCATAACAGACGACAGCAATAAGGAAGACGGGTTAACGATATTCCTGCCCGCAATCGCGGGGGCCGTGCCATGTGTGGCTTCAAAGACGGCATGCCCGCTTACATAATTGATATTGGCTCCCGGAGCAATGCCTATACCTCCCACCATAGCTGCCAACTGATCGGATATATAGTCGCCATTCAGGTTTAAGGTAGCAATTACGGAGTATTCTTCCGGCATCAACAGGGTATTCTGAAGGAAAGCGTCGGCAATAACGTCTTTTATAAGCACTTTGCCTGCTGCCTGGGCCGGGTCTGCGGTCGTCAGGTCCGGAAATTCACGTTCGGCCAAAGCATAGCCCCATTGCTTAAAGCCCCCTTCGGTAAATTTCATAATATTCCCTTTATGCACAAGCGTAACGCTGGGCAGTTTGTGCTCCAGTGCATACTCGATAGCCGAACGCACCAGCCGTTCGCTCCCTTCAACAGAGACTGGCTTTACGCCGAAAGAAGAAGTTTCGGGAAACCGTACCTTCGTCACCCCCATTTCTTCCGTAAGGAACCGGAGGAACTTTCCGGCCTCCGGCGTTCCCTGTTGCCATTCAATCCCGGCATAAATATCTTCCGTATTTTCACGGAAGATAACCATATTTACCTTTTCCGGTTCTTTAACGGGAGACGCAACTCCCTTAAACCAGCGAACCGGCCGCAGGCAAACATACAAATCCAACGTTTGCCGGAGCGCCACATTCAGCGAACGGATACCGCCCCCTGTCGGAGTGGTCAGCGGCCCTTTAATCCCGACAATGTAATGGCGGAAAGCATCCATCGTTTCATCAGGCAGCCAACTGCCTGTCTTCTTGCAGGCTTTTTCGCCGGCCAACACTTCTTTCCATTCGATGGAACGCTTACCCTTACAGGCCTTGGCTATTGCCGCATTAACAATCTTCCGGCAAATCGGGGTGATCTCTGCTCCTACGCCATCCCCTTCAATGAAAGGAATCGTTACCTCGTCCGGGACAATCAATTTACCGTCTTTTTTCGTTATTTTCATACTGTTTCGTTATTTACTGAGATAATTCAATGCACTTCCTGCTTTATACCATTCAATCTGTAATTCATTATATGTATGGTTCACGTTGAAAGATTCCTGTGTTCCGTCTGTATGATACAGGATAGCCGTCAGAGGTTCGTCCGGCATGAAGTTCTGTATCCCCACAATAGATATGTGGTCGTCTTCGCGTATTTTGCCATAGTCGTTTTTATCGGCAAACGTAAGCGCCAGCATACCCTGTTTTTTCAGGTTCGTTTCATGAATACGGGCAAAACTTTTGGTTAAAACCACTTTTACATTCAGGAAACGGGGTTCCATCGCCGCATGTTCGCGGGAAGAGCCTTCCCCATAGTTCTCTTCGGCCACGACAATAGACGATATACCCTTCTCTTTATATTGTTTCGCTACTGCCGAAACGGCCTCGCAGTCTCCGGTAAGCCGGTTCAGTACGGCATTGGTTTTTCCATTGAATGCATTTACGGCGCCCATTAACATATTATCGGAAATGTTTTCCAGATGTCCGCGAAAACGCAGCCATGGCCCTGCCATCGAGATATGGTCGGTTGTGCATTTTCCTTCCGCTTTAATAAGTAACGGCATATTCAGCAAGTCATTGCTGTTGGCAGGCGGGAAAGGCTTCAGCAGTTGCAAGCGTTGCGATCCCGGATGAATTATCACTTCCGCATGCCCGTCTCCCGGAGCAATGTAGCCGTTATCTTTCACCTCAAAGCCTTTGGGCGGGAAATCCGTGCCTTGCGGCTCTTTTAATTTCACCTCGCGCCCATCTTCCGTTTTCAACGTATCTGTCAACGGATTGAAGCATAAATCGCCGGAAATTGCCAGCGCCATTGTCAATTCGGGGGAAGCGACAAAAGCGCAGGTGTTCGGATTCCCGTCCGCCCGCCTGGCAAAATTGCGGTTAAACGACGTTACTATAGCGTTTTTGCGGTTGTTATCATCCGTATGCCGTTTCCATTGTCCGATGCACGGGCCGCAAGCGTTCGCCATAATCGTAGCGCCTGTCTTTTCAAAAGCGCTAATCAGGCCATCCCTTTCAGCCGTATAACGAATCAGTTCGGAACCCGGATTTATGATTAACGGCGCCTCAACCTTTATCTTATCTTCCAAAGCCTGGCGGGCGACAGAAGCGGCGCGGCTTAAATCCTGGTACGATGAATTGGTGCATGAGCCGATTAGCCCTGCCTCCATTTTACGCGGATAATCATTCGCTTTTACCCTGGCGGCAAATTCGGAAATGGGCGTAGCTGCGTCCGGAGTAAACGGGCCATTAATATAAGGTTCCAGCGAAGACAGATCAATTTCAATAACCTGGTCGTAATATTGCCGGGGCGCCTCCGCAACAGCCCGGTCGGGTTGTAGATAAGGCGCATTTTGTCCGGCCATCCCTGCCACTTCCTTCCGGCCTGTTTGCCGCAGGTATTCCGCCATATTTTCATCGAATGGGAAGATAGACGCTGTAGCTCCCGCTTCCGCCCCCATATTACAGATTGTCGCCTTGCCGGTAGCCGAAAGAGACGAGGCGCCTTCTCCGAAATATTCTATAATTGAATTGGTGCCGCCTTTTACCGTTAATATGCCGGCCAATTTCAGGATAACGTCTTTGGGAGAAGTCCAGCCGTTCAAACGCCCGGTAAGTTTCACGCCTATTAATTTCGGCGCCTTAAGTTCCCATTCCATTCCGCTCATTACATCAACGGCGTCGGCGCCGCCCACGCCAATGGCAATCATTCCCAAACCGCCTGCATTGGGCGTATGCGAATCCGTACCCACCATCATGCCCCCGGGGAAGGCATAATTTTCAAGTACTACCTGGTGAATAATACCGGCTCCCGGTTTCCAGAAACCAATCCCGTATCTGGTAGATACGGTTTTAAGAAAATCGTATACTTCGCGGTTACTGCCGGTAGCCGCGGCAATATCTTCCTTCGCCCCGATATTTGCCTGAATCAGGTGGTCGCAATGTACGGTAGCAGGGACCGCCGATTTATCTTTTCCCGCATTCATAAACTGGAGTAAAGCCATTTGTGCCGTAGCATCCTGCATCGCTACTCTGTCCGGGCGAAAGTTCGCATAATCCACGCCTCTTTTGTACTTCTCGATTGAATCTTCATCATACAAATGCGCATACAGGATTTTTTCCGCCAATGTCATCGGACGGCCCATCCGGTTGCGAGCGCTGTCTACTTTACTGGCAAATTCAGCGTAAAATTTTTTTAGCATTTCAATGTCGTGCACCATAATTCATGTAAGTTTATAAGTTGGTTTTATTAAAAAGGGGAAGCTACGTTTTTATTCAAGGCGTATCAGCATCTGATAGTTTCTTTCATATTCCTGTTATAGAAAAAATAAATACCCCTTTATTAGCGAACGGCAAGATAGGATATTTTGTTCACTTTTCAAAACAAATTGTGCATTTCCGATTTAAGAAATATTTCTTCAATCATTTTATGCTTCACGCAGCAAGGTTTTGCGCATGGCTATCATCAAAGAATTGAAGTCAGTGTGGCTGAACTGTTCGTTCCGATAAGGCCATTCCATCGCTTGCAAGCGGCAGGGAGGGCTGTCGTAATTACGCCCGGATTCTTTCATCTTTCTGTAAATTAGCCGTTTAACAACCGGCTATTTTTTTTTGTGCGCCTCGTTTTTGAAAAAAACGCACAGGAATTTTTTTTTTTTTCACCCGTAAATTTTTTTTTTTCACCCGTGTTTATTTTAATATCTCCCGTAAATTTTTTCATTTAACCATAAAAAAAAGTCATTTTTCCTTTTTTTATTTTCATCTCTCCCGTGATTTTTTTTTTTCACCCGTAAATTTTTTTTTTACACCCGTGATTTTTTTTATTTCACCCGTAATTTTTTTTTTTACACCCATGGATTTTTCATTTTTCCGGAGAAAAAAGGAAGCCGCAGGTTTGGAGAGGCGTCGCCCGGGGAAGGCCAAAAGGATACGGGATGCGCCAAACCATCCCGCGCGCAGTATAA
>JAITRG010000075.1 GCA_031288515.1 Tannerellaceae bacterium | reverse complement strand
GACGCGCTTCATGACCTAAGCCACCGGATTGAAGATACCGCGCTTAAATTTTCTTGAGCTCGGGTTGTTTGACAACAACGTTAGCCCTTCCGGGATTTCCCGAAAGGGCTATTTTTGCTTTACATATAAAATATAACTATACCTTTGGGCTGTTTTTATAATCATAAACTAATTTCAATCATATGAAGACTATTTTTATTATTATCGCAGGCCTGTTCTTTGCCTTGTCTGTTTTCGCACAAAACGGTAAACCCTTATTGGGTAAGTCTAACTTTATGTCTGAAGAAGATAAGGCTTATAGTAAATTACACTGGACACAGCAATCTTCCGGTTATCTTCTTCGGCAAGCATCATTGGATTTTATAGGCAGTGGAGCTTGTGCCTTAACTGGTGTTGGTATAGGGTTTGGAAGTTATTTTATTGACGATCCGGAAGATAAAAAAATACTGTTAGTCTCCAGTGGAGTATTGGGCATTGTTTCTACGTGCTTATTCATTAAGGGTGCGATAAATATAGGCAGAGCCGGTAAAGTAAGTGACAGTAGGGAGTTCCCTATTGCTCAATTAGGGCCTTCAAAGGAAGGACTTGGGGTTAAACTGACATTTTAATTAAACAACAATTAAAACTCTATCAATATGAGACTATTACTATTATTTTTTCTGTTTACTTTTTCCACATCTATAATTGCTCAAGACTATGCAAGTGAAAGAAGTAAATCTTGTGTCATTGCAGAAAATTTTGTGAAAAGAAATCTGAAATATCCAAAAGAAGCTTCTTTTAGTCTATTGACTACAATACATGAATCTATAGATTATCGCAAATGTACCGTGTTGGGTAAGGTTACAACAAAAAACGCTTATGGTGTGAAAATTGAGTACATCTATAAAGTCTGGCTTGAATATTTAGGAGGTGACTGGAGTGACATAAATAATTGGAAACAACTAAAAATTGTATTTGAAGAATACAAATAATTCATAATTTTATTGTCTCTTCAAAAATAATCCCCATATTTGCAGTGTTCAAGTTTTTTCTTCAAGGCGGATGGATGCCGCCGAAAGAGTTCGGCTATTTTTATGTCCATACGCAAAAGTATCATAATATACGGTTATGCCCTGTGCATCGGTTGTAATGGCCGGTGCAAGCCTTGGAGAAAGACTTGAACAGCAGGTAGCATAACCGTTCTTTTTTTTAATGTTCAAAAAAATTCTCAAACAATGGAAAAGAAAAACCAGGTTGCTCCGGGAGCAACCAGCGCCGGTGTCAACCGGCAGAAAGTCATTAACTCAAGCTCTGCCATAGAGCTTCTTCGCCGGCTTTATTTTGAAGCGAAAAAAGAACTCAGGAGAAATGAGAAAGTCAACACTTCCGTTTCTGCTAATGAATCTAATTGCAGCCTCACATTTATTACGGAAGATGTAAACATCCAACTGATTGTAAAGGAAGGAGGCGTATCATGAAATGTGTCGAAATTGAAGGTATCCGTTTAACAACTCCGCTCATTGAGTTTATTAAAGACTGTCAGACCGGAAATGAATTTCTTTCTGCCCATATAGAAACCCTTGATTCTGCAATTACGGCCGTAGCTTGTGAAACCAGCTTGTCGGATAACTTTTCCGATAAAGCCGCCTTGCATTTAATCGCAGATTTAATCCAGGTTAAGCGATATATTAAACTGTTTGGAAAGGATGTGCGCCATGAGTGAAGAATTAACCCTCAATCAGGATATCACAACAAGATACATCCAGGCCACCTTCAGCGCATTGGGTTCCGACGAACATAAAGATTACGTCACCTCTGCCGATATCGCCCGTGAAGTCTCAGAAATGGCAACTGTTTCTATCGAAGATGTATCCTCCCTGATGAATATCGCCGGGTTCCGGATGGAATTTTTAGAGAATAAACCCTGCTGGGTAGTGTATCGTAAATAAAAACAAAACATAAAAGGGTATCAAACAGTGATACCCTTTTATATTGCGAATTTATTAAAAGTCTCAACGCCTTTACGCCTGTCTTCGTCTAAAACGTGGGCGTAAATCAACGTCTGCTTAATATTGGAATGCCCTAATAACTCTTTCAATGTGTTCAGGTCTCTTGTTGCTTTCAAAAAAAATGTAGCGAAAGTATGCCGGCCCACTTTAGCCGATAACTTCTTTTTTATTCCTGCGACTTTTGCAATCTCCTTCAGGTATAAATTAACTTTGACGTCGGATATCAGGTCTTGAAATATTTTTCCGCTCTTACGAAAGCCTGTATTCCTTTTTATAATTTGCATCGCCGGTTCGGATAGCGGTATGTGTATGTATTTGGGCCGGATGTTCTTCAATTTTTTTCTCATGTAGGTGAGCTGTCCGTTATTTACCTGATCAATCTGCAACTCCCTCGCATCTCCAATATGAAGGGATGTGAAACACATAAACAGGAAAAACTCCAAAACATCCTGTTTGCTTCCTGCAAAGATTCTCTTTCTGTATAATTCTACTAACGCAGATAATTCATTTTCATCTAACGCCATTGCTGTCGTTTCCTGGCATCCTCTCAGCTTTACGTTATTTACCGGATTCTCCCTAATGTATTCCAGGCGTACCGCCTCGTTAAGATAAACGTTAATTGATTTAAGCGTTTTCCGAATTGTTACTTCCGAATTGCCTCGTTCATTTCTGAGATATAAAACAAATCGCCTGAATAAATCCGTTTCCAGTTCGTCAAAATGAATTGTGCTTTTAAATTTCTTCAATATTCCCAGGCAAGACTTGTGATGGCGCTGGGTTCCTTCAGCCAGTTCCTGGAATCTCAAACGCTGGTAATGTTTGCAAAAGTCAAAGAAGTCTTTAAAATCTGCCGGATTATGAAATTCCGCCCAAAATTGATCTACTGTCAATGTCCTGTCTTTCAAACGATATTTGACAAATATATTATTGATTTTTGCTTTAAGATTCGATATCAGTAGATTTTTGTCCTGATAGAATTCATGCGACTGCTTTACACAGCCTTTCTTCCTGTCAAAATCCTTTGGAGATATACTTACCCTTACCGGAATTTCTATCTTTTTCCGGTCAATATAGAACGTGATGTAAACAGGCGCTTCCCCTTTCTTATTTACCTTCTTCAGAATTGCTTTATACGTTGCCATTTTGTTCCCTGTATTTTCCCTAAATGTAGGTTGTTCCCTACATTCAGCCGTTAAAATGTCTTACGCGCGAACGTGTTTATTTGATTGGTAATCATCCAAAACACGTTAGGCGACATCCCTTGCGGAATGTCGCCTAAATGCGAAAATATATTAATTTGTGACCCGGGTGGGACTCAAACCCACGACCTTCAGAACCGGAATCTGACGCTCTATTCACTAAGCTACCAGGCCAGGACGGTGCAAAAGTAGGTATAATCTCTCAGTAAAACAAATTCTTTGCGCCAAGAGTTTTTGTGTATTCTGTTATGGTTCGCCGACAGGTTCGTATAATCATTTTGAAAGGGTTCTTTTCTTTTTACGTGTCATTTTGCAATAAAAAAACAGAAAAATGCTTGCCGCTTTTTTATTAATCGCTACTTTTGCCGGACATAATTTATATATAATACCGCAAAACATATGAGTTACCTTATCACACCAAGTGGATACAATGCCTCGCTAAATCTTTCCCAAACAGAACTGGGTATTAAAAAGATTAAAGACTTCTTCCAGCAAAATCTTTCTTCGGAACTGCGATTGAGACGCGTTACCGCTCCGTTATTCGTATTAAAAGGGATGGGTATCAACGATGATCTGAATGGAGTAGAGCGAGCCGTTACATTCCCAATCAAAGATTTAAACGATTCCCAGGCGGAGATCGTTCATTCATTGGCTAAATGGAAACGCCTCACACTGGCCGATTACGGAATTGAAGAAGGATATGGCATTTATACGGACATGAATGCGATTCGCCCGGACGAGGAACTCGGAAATTTACATTCATTATATGTAGACCAATGGGATTGGGAACGTATCATGAAGGAAGAAGAACGTACGATTGATTTTCTTAAAGAGATTGTTTGCCGGATTTACGCCGCTATGGTACGTACGGAATATATGGTTTATGAGATGTTTCCCGATATAAAACCGATTCTGCCCCGGAAGATTTCCTTTATCCATGCAGAAGACTTATTGCAGAAATATCCTGCCTTCACGCCCAAGCAACGCGAGGATGCCATTACCAAAGAATACGGCGCCATATTTATCATTGGAATAGGCGGCAAACTAAGTAATGGCGAAAAACATGACGGACGGGCTCCCGACTACGACGACTGGTCTACCCGCACGCCCGACGGTAAAACAGGGCTGAATGGCGACTTATTCGTATGGAACCATATACTCGGCCATGCCATGGAACTGTCGTCTATGGGAATACGCGTAAATAAAGAGGCTTTACTCAGGCAGTTGGATATGACGGGCGAAACAGGCCGCAAAGAATTGTACTTCCATAAACGATTGTTGAATGGGGAACTGCCTCAGAGCATTGGAGGAGGCATCGGGCAAAGCCGCTTATGCATGTTTTACCTGCGGAAAGCGCATATTGGAGAGATACAGGCAAGCATCTGGCCGGACGATATGCGCAAAAAGGCAAAGGAAGCAGGTATGTCATTAATATAAAACAAGATGGATGTAAAAATCGAACAAAGTTGGAAAGAACAGTTAGCTCCCGAATTTGAGAAAGATTATTTCAGGCTATTAATCGATTTTGTACGGCAGGAGTACCGGCAGGGCGTTGTTTATCCTGCGGGGCCTGCTATTTTCAGCGCTTTTGAGCATTGTCCTTTTGAGAAGGTGAAGGTCGTTATTCTGGGGCAAGACCCTTACCATGAACCGGGGCAGGCGCACGGGCTTTGCTTCTCTGTGAAAGAAGGCGTCCGCTTCCCTCCTTCCCTGATCAATATTTTTCAGGAAATCAAAAACGACCTGCAAAAGCCCATTCCTGCAACCGGCGATTTAACGCGCTGGGCAAGACAGGGCGTCCTTTTGCTCAACGCCACGCTAACTGTACGCGCCCACCAGGCAGGTTCGCATCAGAATAAAGGCTGGGAAACATTTACCGACGCCGTGATTCACCGGCTGGCCGAATCGCGCAGCCATATTGTATATATTTTATGGGGGTCGTATGCGCAAAAGAAAGGGGCTTTTATCGATAAGAACCGTAATTTGGTTTTAGCGTCTCCGCACCCGTCGCCCTTATCCGCCCACCGGGGGTTCTTTGGCAATAAGCATTTCAGTAAGACAAACGATTACCTCGTTGCAAGCGGGCAGTCGCCTGTCGACTGGTAACTTAATACCATTGTTGCCCTTCCCTGTAATTACTTCTCCGGTCGTACTTAAGGTCTTTTAATAAAGAAGAGCTTACGGCTACGGAAAAAGTATAGGATTTATACGGGCCTACGGGGATAAAACTGGCTGTCATATTAAAGCAATGCAAGTTTCGCGTTAAATTACATGTGAGGTAAGATATCTTATTCCTGTCGAAATCATACGTGGCATTGAAGTTAAGGCGCCAGTTCTTCGTCGGCTGTATATTCCCGCTGAAACTTAATGCATGCGTCAATTTATAATTATATTCTTTCTTCATATAATTGAAATCGCCATAGCCGAGGCTCAGGCTATAGTTAAATGAAAGGCTCCAGGGGAAAGCGTTAACCCAATAACCATCCAGGTCGGCCTCTCCGCCTGTATCTTTTTTCTTGCCTCTCAACCGTCCGCCGCCTGTACTTTCTTCGGGCACCAGGCTTTGGTTTTCCCCGTACCGGTCTATCTGGTCAAGCGTCTCCGTTTCTTCCGTATCGCCGGAAGGTTCTTCTTCCGTATCGCTGTCCGAATGTCCGAACAGCCTCCCCAGCAAGCCTGTTTTAAACGTTTCGTTGTTAAACGTATAAGAGAAGCTGGTGCCGGTACTTTTTAAACGCCCGATACCTTTTCCCGCCCGGATACGCAACCTGTCTACTCTCCGGTGAGACCATACGCCGTTTGCATTCTGAGAAGCCTCATAGGTATAGGTGTCAAACTGACCGTTCAGGTTTATCGAATAACTCTTTGTCAGTTTTAACCGCAGGCTCACATTCAAATCACTCCATTTGAAAGAGTCTGCAATCAGGTTATGGCTCATGCTAAACGCAAGCTTGTCAATAAGGCTCATTTTCCTTACTCCCGTAGAATCTTTGTCCGACGCTACTTTCGCTTCAATATTATTATCGAGGCTAAAGCTTATATTGCCCTGTTTGCCTTGTCCCGGCACGCCAAACATTCCATTTTCGAAAGGCGAGTAGAATACCGTTTTTTCTTCTCCCCTCGCATCCAAATACCTGTATTCTTTATAAAAACCATATTTACGGTTGCCGAAGTCGGGAACAAAACCAACGCTTACGGCCGGGTCCATCCTGTGCCGGATCGTTTTCACCCATTTCCGGAGAAAGCCCAGCGGCTGGAACATTCCATAGAGCGTGGTTGAAGCGGAAACAGAGGCATTATAATTATAGACCCGGTTAAAACCGTAGGTTGTATCGCTTATTATCAGTTGGTCTTTCTGCACATCATACTCTTTCTCTATTTTACCGGTATACCATCTTTCCGTATAACTGACGTTAGGCGAAATATTGATGTAATTGAATATGCTGAATGTAGCGCTTACCGGTATCTGGTGCTGCATGCCATTCTTCCAGTCCCTGATAATATTCGATTGAAATATCTTGTATTCTTTAGTTGTAATACTGTTCCGCAGATAGCCTGAATAACTCATGGAGATTTTCTCGTACCAGCGCTCGGAGCCTGCTGCATTCTTACGCTTAAAGGGGAAGATACGGCTCATTGTAAGCGTAATATCGGGCAGCGTAACAGACAGCGACGTATCCCGCTGCACCTGGTTCAGGTTGAACGTACCCGAAAGGCTGAACGGGCTGTTGGGGAAGCGCTGGGTAATATTGACGCTCGACCCTTTTGTATTCTGGGTAGACGCAGCCCCGTACGCTCCCTGGATATTATTCCTGTCGTAACTGCTGGTGGCAAAGTTTACGCTGGCGGAAACCGTGCGGAAAGGGTTTGACTTGGCGTCCTGGCCATGCGACCAGTTCAATTTAAAGTCTTTCGACAAGCTATAGTCGGACAGGCCTTTATCGCCCAGTCTTGTTACCAGGTAGTTTGCGTTGAAATTTCCCGAGTATTTATACCTCTTTTTATAACTGGAACGGGCGGTTACTCCCCACGAACCTTTCGTGTATATTTCACCGGTCAACGCCAGGTCCATATAATCATTCATGGCAAAATAATATCCTCCGTCGCGCAGGTTGAATCCCCTGGCAGATTCATCGCCATAAGAAGGGAATAAGACGCCGGACGAGTATTTGTCGGAAAAAGGGAAAAAAGCGAAAGGAAGCCCCAGGGGATACAAAGGCACATCTGCCATTACCAGATAAACAGGGCCTGTAACAATATTCTTTTTCGGGCGAACCTTTGCCCGGGTCATCTGGATATAGAAATGAGGATGATCGTGTTCGTCGCAGGTAGTATAGCGCCCGTCGGCCATGTTGAGGATATCGTCCTCCAGCTTTTTGGTACGCGTGGCGGTTACATACCCTTCTCCCTGCTGCGTAAGAACGTCGGTTATATAGCCTTTCTTCGACTTGAAGTTATACCGCATGGTTTTGGATTCATATTCCTGCCCGCCGTCTTTAAACAGGGGGTATCCAAATTCTTCGCCTATTGAATCGAGTCCGAATTTAGCAAAGATCAAGCTGCTATCCATGTTCATCTCTATCATTTCGGCTTCCAGTTCGATTTGCTGGTATTTCACGTCGCCCTTTCCATAAAGGTACGCCCAGTTGCCGGCCGTCATGATGATAGAATCCGACGCCGTATACGTTACCGGCGCCTCCAATGCGCTCCTCCGGGGAACCGTATCGGAAAGCATAACGCTGTCTTCCGACGCTGCCGGCGGCGCTATCTCCTGCGCCTGCAAAGACAGGCTTCCGGCCAGAAGGATTAAGGTTGTTATATAAAAGAGTTTACGCCAGCGTTCAAAGCGCAGAAGACCTTCCTCTCCATAGCTGGAGAGGCTTTTTTTTATTTTGCTTATTGACTTTTCCTTATCCAATGCCGTTTTACTGTAAAATTTATCGGCAAAACAAATCAACTGCTCTTCCATCGACAGCGGAAGCATATCGCGATGAGGCAACGGAAGGTTCCGCTCTATTATTTCTTTTCCGGATATTCCCGCCCCGGTATGGCGCTCGCAAACAAGCGCATGGCGGGGATATCCTTCCTTACGCATCAGCTCGGCGCCCAGATACCCATGGCAGATATAATCGGCCTCCCCATGACAGTCTATTTCCGGAGCATCGCACCTGAACATACCGATATCATGCAGCATGGCCGCTTCGCTGATAAAAGCCGTATCAAGGTTCATCTCCGGATGTTCGCGGGCTATTGCCAGCGCTTTATCCGTAACATTACGGCTATGAGCCACTAATATCCGGTAAGCATCAGACTTTACGTCATAATAGTTGGATATAATATCAATCGGATTCATCCTTTTATTCATATACAACAAGATTTGCCGATACAAATGTAATGAATGATCCGGACTTTTGCTACATTTGTCCATGATGACTGAAAAGGAGGCTTTATAAATGAGAGAGATTATTTTATTACTAAGCGGCCTGTTCCTGTGCCACGCAGGCTGGAGCCAGTCCGCCGGCCCGCCTGTTACGGGCGCCGAACGGATAGACGTAATTGCCGGATTATTAAAAGACAGGCAGGTGGGTCTGGTGGTAAACCAGACGTCTGTACTGGAGAAAACAAACACGCATCTGCTGGATACGCTCGTAAGCCGGGGCATCCGGGTAAAAAAAGTACTGGCCCCCGAACATGGTTTCCGGGGTACGGCCGACGCCGGAGAAGAAATAAAAAACAGCCGGGATAAGAAGACCGGCGTCCCGGTTATCTCTATCTACGGGAAAAACCATAAACCCACGCCCGCCCAGTTAAAAGGACTGGACGCGGTGGTATTCGATATTCAAGACGTCGGCGCCCGTTTCTATACCTATATCAGTACGATGCACTATGTTATGGAAGCGTGCGCCGAAAACGGCGTCGGTTTTATCGTATTAGACCGCCCCAATCCCAACGACTTTGTAGACGGCCCTGTCCGTAAAAAGGGTCTTGAATCGTTTGTGGGAACAGACCCCATCCCTGTCCTCCACGGATTAACGGTCGGCGAGCTGGCGCAGATGATTAACCGGGAAGGCTGGCTGGCCAACGGCATTAAATGCGACCTTCAGGTTGTAACCCTGCTGAACTGGGCGCACGGCGACCCTTACCGGCTTCCCGTAAAACCGTCGCCCAACCTTCCCGGCGACCAGGCTGTCCGCCTGTATCCTTCTCTGTGTTTCTTTGAAGCGACGCCGTTCAGCATTGCCAGAGGAACCTGTTTCCCTTTCCAGGCGATTGGCTATCCCGACGGGAAATACGGTTCGTTTACCTTTACGCCCCAATCATTACCCGGTTTCGACACGAACCCGTTACAGAAAGACAAAACCTGCTACGGCGCAGACCTGCGCGAATATCCCTTTAAAGGAGGACTATCCCTCCGGTTCCTCCTCGATTTCTACAAAAAAGCGGGAAGCAACCCGGCCTTCTTCTTCTCCCGCCCCGAATGGTTCGACTTGCTGGCCGGCACAAAAGAACTGCGCCGCCAGATTATCCTCGGCATGAGCGAAGACGAAATCCGCGCTACATGGCAACAGGAACTGACCGAATACAAAGCCCTCCGCAAAAAATACCTCCTGTACAGCGATACGGAATGACGAGAACAGGCTCAAAGCCAATATGAGAACCATTGAAGCAGAATAAGCCTGCCGCATAAAGAGGCTGTCCCGCCACAGAAACGGAGACAGCCTCTTTCAATATGAGCCGCCGGTAACGCAGAGCGGTCAGCGGGATTTCTTTTCGATAACGATCAGCTTACTGCCGTCTGCCCCATAAAAAGCAAACGACGGGGCAGTTTCCCCACGCCCTCCTTCCCTGTCAAAACGGACTACCCTGTCCAGCGTCTTCAACAATTCATCTTCGTAACGCATATCCATGCAGGCCATACGGGTAGCGATTATCCGCGAAAAGCGGACGCCTTTCTCCTGCGACGCATCCCATTCTATCCGCCCCGACATACGGTTGCACCCTGCATTACCAGACAGCGTCCCGCCGTTTACGTCAAACGCCATCAACTGTTTCGTTTCCCCCGGATTCAGCGCGGCGCCGTTCATCTCCACAATATTCCATTCGCCCTCCAGACCTGCCAGCGCGCTCACCGCCGCTTTCCTCGATTTACATCCGGCCAAAACAGCCAGCACAATCACTGCAAACAATACTCTCTTCATAATTTTATCCCATTTAGTAATACCACATATCAGTTACAATACAAAAAAAGCCAACTTATCCATACAAACGCTCCCATTTAATATTAATTAACGCCAACCCGCCGCACAAACAACAGTCGATTTCCCATCCGGAAAAAAAACCTCCGCCATTCCCTTAAGCCATAGAGAAGGAGAGGGCGTGCCCCTCCCTCCGGTCGGGTCGGGCTGTCCGCTCCAAGTCCTCGCTCGCCTGCGGCTCCCTCCGGGCTTTCCGCTCTTATCCCTCACGCAGCGGTCGCTTTTCCGGCCGTACGATGTACCGTTTGAGTATAAAAGAATGGGTTGCCGGCGGCGGCGTTTTGTTTTTTTGTTCTGTTTTGGCGGGGGGCTGCTGCGGACTGGCGGG
>JAITRG010000073.1 GCA_031288515.1 Tannerellaceae bacterium | reverse complement strand
TTTATTTGCCCGTTGTCGCAGGCTAACTGCCCGTTTACATAGGTTTTCCATACGGTATGCCGGAAGGTATGCCCTTCGAAGGGCGACCAGCCGCATTTATAAAGGAGGTTGTCTTTTGTAACCGTCAGGCTTGTATGGGGGTCTATCAGTACGAGGTCGGCATAATAACCGGGGCGGATGAAGCCGCGGCGGCTTATATGAAATAATTCGGCCGGTAAATGAGCCATTTTCTCCGCTACCTTTTCGTAAGTGAAGATACCCTCGGAGGCCATTTCCAGCATCGCCGTTAATGAATGCTGGATAAGCGGGCCGCCGGATGCCGCAGTCAGGCAATTGCCTTCTTTCTCCGCGGGCAGGTGAGGGGCATGGTCGGTCGCTACGATATCGATGACGTTGTTATTCACGGCTTCCCGCAGGGCCTGGCGGTCGGCTGCCGTCTTTATGGACGGATTCCATTTGATACGGTTTCCGAACGTCTTATAATCTTCGTCGGTAAACCATAAGTAGTGTACGCACGCTTCTGCGGTTATTTTCTTGTCGCGCAGGGGGGTATTTCCGTTCAGCAGGGATAATTCTTTTGCTGTGGAAAGATGCAGGATATGGAGGCGGGTATGGAGGCGGGTCGCTAATTCCACCGCTTCCGACGAAGACGCATAGCAGGCTTCCTCGCTGCGTATTTTACTGTGAAACGTTATGTCCAGGTGGCTGCCGTACAGGTTGGCGTAGTAATTTATATTGTGTTTAATAATGTCTTCTTTCTCGGCATGGATGGCAATTAACAAGCCTGTTTCGCCAAATATCCGTTCGAGCGTTTCTTTTTTATCTACCAGCATATTGCCGGTAGAAGAACCCAGAAACAGTTTCAGCCCGGGAACCCTTGTCTTATCTAACAGGCTTATTTCTTTTATATTGTCGTTCGTTCCCCCGAAAAAGAAAGAGTAATTGGCAACGGATACTTCGGCGGCCCGTTCTAATTTCCAATTCAAATGATCCAGGGTAGTTGTCTGGGGTTTTGTATTGGGCATATCCATAAAGGTAGTCACTCCGCCGGCTACTGCCGCACGGCTTTCGCTCGCGATATCGCCTTTATGCGTAAGCCCCGGTTCGCGGAAATGCACCTGGTCGTCAATGATTCCGGGCAGAAGCCATTTACCTGTGGCGTCTACCGTTTCGGTATTGCCGTCTGCCAGCATATAGCCGTTTGCCAGCGTATTGCCGCCTGCCAACTGCCGGGGAAGCGCTCCTTCGTAAACGGCCGCAATTTTATCTCCTTCAATGCATACGGAACCTGTAAACGAACGCCCTTCATTGATAATACGGGCATTTTTAATGACTGTTTTCTTCATTGGATTTCTTTCTCCGGGGATATTTATGGAAGAAGCTCCACCATTTTAACTGTAAAACGCCAAACAGCGCTTCTCCGAATATGGATGAATTCATCTTGGAAACGCCTAATACGCGGTTTACAAATATAATAGGTACCTCTATCAGCGTAAATCCGTATTTAAAGGCGGCGAACTTCATTTCTATCTGAAAGGCATATCCCTTAAAATGAATCTTATCCAAACCGATCGTTTCGAGTACTTCGCGGCGGTAGCATACGAAACCGGCCGTAGTGTCCTGTACCTTCATCCCGGTAATGATCCGTACGTAAACAGAAGCAAAATACGACATCAGTACCCGCCCCAACGGCCAGTTCACCACATTCACGCCATTTACATACCTTGAACCGATCGCCACATCCCCTCCCTTATCCGTACAGGCGGCATATAAAGAAAGCAGATCGTTCGGATTGTGGCTGAAGTCGGCGTCCATTTCAACTATATAATCGTACGCGCGTTCGATACACCATTTGAAACCGCATATATAGGCCGTGCCCAGCCCTTGTTTGCCTTCTCTTTCAACAATAAAAAGACGCTCCGGAAATTCGGTTTGCAAACGCTTTACAATAGCTGCCGTGCCATCGGGAGAGCCATCGTCTACAATCAATATATTGAACATTTTAGGCAATCCGAATACCGTTCGGATAATAGTTTCAATATTTTCTTTCTCATTGTAGGTAGGAATAATTACGATACTGTCAGGCATAAAAAACTCTTATTAGTCGGATTGATAGGGCAAAGATAATAATTCCCGGGTTATCAGGCAATATTGAAGCGGGCTAAAATGTTCTTTTAAAGGAGACGGAAGGCAGGAAGGGGATCAATACAAAGGCTTTGTATTTGCCTTCTTTCTTATATACGGCATAAGGATTATTCCGGTTGGCGGCATTAAGCAGGGAGAATTGCCAGGCGGAAGTCCCCCGTTTGCATTTCTTTTCCAATGTATAGTTCAGGTCTATCCTGAAATAATTTCTTAGCCGGGTATTAGGCCTGTCCGGTATATATTCCACGCTGAAGACGTCTTTTATTTCCGCATATCCCAGAGAAGACGTCGGCAGTCCTGCGCTGGGGTATGAAACAGAGGGAATATAATAGGGATAGCCTGTTTTGTATTGTACGTTCATCGAAACGGAATGTGTCTTTTTGGCGGACTTGTTGAAACTGTAATTTCCAAAAACAGATAAACTGTGGGGCGCATCGTATTTGAAAGGAAACGTATTCGCGCCAAACGTCCGGCGCGACTTTGATAAGGTATAAGAGGCCCATGCCGTAAAATCTCCTTTCGTATATTCGGCCATAAACTCTACCCCGAAGGCAGTCCCTTTCCCTGTTTCAAAAGCGGTATGGAAGTCTAAATAATTCTCCAGGTCTCTTATTAATAAGAGATTCTTCATTGTTTTATAATAGGCTTCTACCGACAGGCTTAATTCGGAAGTGGCGTAATACTTCCATCCGGCGGATAGCTGGGAAGACTCCGGCAGTTTCTTTTCCTGATAGGGCAGCCAGAAATCGGTTTGAACATTGTAGTTCATTTCGTTGATGGTATTCACGGGCTGGTACATCCGGTCGAAGGCAAGCATGAACTTGTTTTTCCCGCCCGGATAGTAATTGGCCTTTATGCGGGGTTCAACGACAAACATTTTGTTTTTCATATTGTCGTACAGCGAGAAGCGAATCCCGGTATGGAAGAACCATTGTTTATACCTGAACTCATTATTGGCATATCCGGCGAACTTCGCGAGTTCGATATAATCCGTATGATAGCTGATCGTCCGGCTGTTGTTCTTTTTAAAAACATAGTCCGGCGTGTATTTCTGATAAGCCCCTTCTATTCCGTAAAAAAGCGTATTACTGTCTGAAGTTTTATGTTCTAACGTTATTTTTCCGCCAGTTTCTTTCAATAAGGAAGATTTCCCGTTCTCCGTTTTCTGTTTCTCATCGGGCGTCTTTAAATGACTCCTGTAATAATTAAAATTGTCGAGGTTGGTATAATAGATATTGCCTGAGAATAAGAGGTTCGGTTTGAGTTGTGAATAATACCGCAAGGCAGTCATAAAGGTTTTCCACCCGTAACCAACCTTTTCCGAGAACTTCTCTCCCGAATAATTCTTCATCTTGTTGGAACCGTATAAATCATCACACCCGTTGTACATCTGCCAGGACAGATTGTTTTTGGCATTGAGTTTCCACGACAGTTTGGCGTTGATGTCATAAAAGGAAAACATGGCGGTACTGTAATTGTCTTCACCGGATAATCTCATAAGCCCATTGTATAAGAGGTCGGTGAAAGACCGCCTGCCTGCTATATTATAACTCAGTTTGTCTTTGACGAGATACCCGTCGGAAGCGATTGTTGCGGCTAATAAACCTAATGATACGGATGTATGATGTTTCTTGTAATCACCATCCTTTAATGATACGGAAACGACACCGGACAGTTTGTCGCCATATTGAGCGGGGATACCTCCTTTGTACAGGTCTGCATTATCAATAACATCCGAATTGAAGATGGAGAATAAGCCGAAGGTATGGTTTTGATTGTAAACCGGCACATCATCCAATAAATACAACGTCTGGTCGCCTGTCCCGCCCCGGATGTTCAGTTGCGACGACCCTTCCATGCCGGCAGATACGCCGGGCAGGAATTGAAGGGTTTTTATAATATCCTTTTCTCCCAAAAACGAAGGGGAGACTTTCAGCAGTTGCGTATTTATCCGGATATTACCCAGCCCTTTGCTTTGCATATTCTTCTTACGGGAACGGACGATTACTTCGCTCAGCTCAATCGGATCGTTAAGCAGGGAACTGCCTGTCGTGTCGTTTTCGACGGTCAATTGCGCGAAGGCAGGCAGGCTGCACAGGCTTAGTAAAAGCAGAAATATCTTTTTTATCATCATATATTATATGTATTCTCTCTCAGGGTAAATCAATCAGTTGGGAGGCTTCGTTGATCGCGGCAAACAGGCCCAGCCCATTCTCTATATTGCTATAAACCGTTTTAGGCTGGTAAAAGACAGACGAGATGTCGTCTTCATAGACAATCATGGTTTTTTGATCGTAAAGTGTTTTCTGGAATTGATCGTATTCCGGACCGGCCGTTATCAACGTAATCTTTATGCTTGTTTGATTCGCTTCGGGGTCTGTAATATTTTTCACATATACGAAATGGGGCGTAAATTTAATTTCATCCGCCAAAGGCAGGTTTTTGTTTTTTACCCTTAAAAATCCATTGTAATAAATCGAACCTGTGACGTTATTTTTAGCGGCCATGCCCGCAACGCTGTTTCTTTTGTCAATCAGGGCGTTATTGGCATACAACTCGTTGTACTGTATTTCCTGTCCGCCTTCAAAAAAGCGGTATGCCGTAATCCAGAGGGCTATTTGGGGAGCAGGCGGTATCTTTAGCGGCTTTACCGTGATAACGTATGACGTATCGTATTTGTAAACGTCGTCGCAAACGGCCTCCAGACCGCAAGCGAAGGTTATTGGCGGCGGTACGTGCGTGGAAGCCCGGGCCGTCTTCAGGTTATCATACGATACCTCGATAGAATAGGTTGCATCTGCTTTGGGATGATAATCCAATGTTACGACGGAATCGTTGCAAACGGCGTCGCAGAGTATTGCCTGGTCTTCTTTTACGATGACCTTAGCGCCCCGAAGCCCTTTATACGTATATTTACCGCCGGTTCTTTCCAGCTTATGCAGTTTCACCGAGATAGGTTCGGACGGCTGTAACAAACTATTTACAATAATAAGCTCAGGTTCATTTGATGTTGTCTCGTCAAAGTCATAATCAACCGAACAGGAGTTTATTAAAATAAAAAAAAAAGAAATGAAAACTAACGATATCTTCATTTTCTACTGTTTTATCAGAACGGGATGAATAAGGAAAATTGTATATCCCGGAATTTCCCTGCTTTAATGCGGTCCGTTATTACGTCTGCCAATCCGTGCTTGTAGCTTACCCCGAGTTCAAATTTCCCGAAATCGTATGCTACTTTACCTATAAGCGGTGCATCGAATCCCTGAGAAAAATAATACGTCGGCTCAACGCCTATGCCGGCGCTTAATCCGCGATAGATTGAATAGTTGAACGTTCCGCCAACCGATGCGTAATAATACAGTGAAGAAGCGCTGACCAATACATAATTATACTGTGAAGAAACTGCATAAGAAGCCGGATCTATTAATATGGCATCGGTAGATTTCCATGTTTTCATCCCTATATTGGCGTCTGCGTCTATAAAGAACGGATGTATACCGGGAGTAAGGCGTAAGCGGTAACCAATCGCATAACCCGATTTGTAAGATAAGTCGCTATACTTTACATCCGGCAGGGATTTCAACTCCGATTTAATATCCCCCATACCTCCTCCAAGAATCAAACCATGCTTTGCGATTGTCTGTGCATTGGATGTCAACACACAAAATACAGTAATTGCTACTAAAAGAATTTTTTTTACCATCGTATTTTAATTGTTAGAATAAAAATATATTAATATTTTTTGTTTTGGAAAGAGGAACTAAAATAAAGAATATCTCAGTTCCCCTTTTTCTCTGATTTTTTTGATTATTTATTTACATCGAAATAATATTTTGTGTCTCCGCACTCCTCTCCAAATCCTCTGAATTGCACCCACATTCTACCTTGAAATGGAGCCGCGCCGTGCCCTCTGGGCCATATATAATCGTGAGAGGAATATCCACTTTTTGGCCACTGTCCAGTCGAAGGAGGCGCCCACCCCAATGTTGTTTCAGAACTATAGTTATACCAAATTCCTAAGAATCCTTTTTTTCGAAAACATACTTCTACAACAACTTCTTCATAAACACCAAGACTGGTTCCAGGTCTCGTTGAAACTATTACCCATAATTTTCTGTCATTACACTTAACTTCGTCCAAACGATTTACGGTTGATCTTAAATTAACAAGTTCACTTTCTGCTGTGACTAAACCATTATCAATTAATTGTTTGTAAGAAGTTATATCCCTAATATCTTTTACTTCCCCGGCAATTTCCACTTCTCCTTTCGCATTAAGAAATTTTGCTACAGACTTATTGCTGACAGGAAGATAAGCCGAATAATCTTCAGGTTGTTCAGCAAAGAAGAGAGCCGAATGCTTTTCTTTAAACTGTTTATAACCCTCTTCGGTATCATAGTAATTTTCCGCTTCATTCATAGCAGTCGTAAAATCATCATAAAGAGACAGAAAACCAGATGTCTCAAATGTGAAATCTTGCTTTGTTACGGGAGTAATGTATCCGTCTGCCTGTAGTGCTGAACGAAGTTTACTACCGAGATTTGTTTTTTCATACTCTTCTAATGCTTTGACCGCAGCATCAAAAGCTGATTGACTTTCAAAGACTAATCGACCCTCATTGATGCTAATTTTTAAATTCAGTTCGGGAATATTAATCTTTTTTGCAGTCTGCGTCAACGATGGCGTAAAATCACTTGGAGTACCTGAAGAATCATTAGAACACCCAGGTATAAGAATAATAACGCTAAGTAAGAGTAAAAAATAACTTGTTCGTTTCATAAAAAATAAATTTAAGTAATTATTATTGAAAATATATCAAAAAGGCCTTATTTAATATTCATTATTAATAAAAAACAAATTCTCTCATCTCTTTATTTTTTATTTTTCGACACAAAGGTATAATAAAAAAGCAAACTGTTCACTACACAAATGTGTAGGATGTATAAATCGACGCTATTTCTACACTTTTGTGTAGTGAAATAGGATTGTTTCTTTGAAAGGAATATATAATTTTGCATCGAATTCTACACAAATAATGATTTATGACGCAAATAGAGGATTCCTTTTTGTTATCAAACACGATATTGAGTATTCCAGAAAATAAATATGAGAAAATAAATATCTTGATTGATAGTTTTGATGCTATCTCCAGATTGGTCTGCAAAAGTTTGTATGTTATTGATTATTACAAGAAAAAGTTCCTGTATGTATCAACTAATCCCTTGTTCTTATGTGGGTATTCCGCAGAAGAAGTTCTAAAACTGGATTATCTGTTCTATCTAAAACATGTTCCGGAGCAGGAACAAGTGATGCTTACGGAAATAAACAGGGCCGGATTTGAATTTTACGGTAAAATCCCGATTGAGGGAAAACTTGACTATACCATATCGTATAACTTTCATTTGATGACTGATAAAAAGGAAATTCTAATCAACCATAAGATTACCCCTATCTGCCTGGCCGACGACGGGAAAATCTGGCTGGCCGCCTGTATCGTGTCTTTACCGACCCAAAATATGACGGAAAATATTGAGATACATAAAATAAACGAAGCTACTACCTGGAAATATTCATTAGAAAGCCATAGCTGGACAGAAAAAAAAGGAATAAACCTGAGCGAGAGGGAGCGGGATATATTATCCCTGTCCGCACAAGGCTACATTATGAAAGATATAGCGGATAGGTTATGTTTGTCTCTTGATACAATCAAGTTTCACAAACGAAACCTGTTTGTAAAACTGGAAGTAAAGAGTATTACCGAAGCAATAGCATTTGCCCAAAATCATAAACTTATATAATCTGCTTTATAAAATAGCCACCATGTGGCTTCTCTCAGCGTGTTTTAACAGCTACGTTTCACCTTCCACCAGAGGCTTCAACCCCTCTCTCCAAGCGGGATTGAGGGTGGAAGTACCTCCTTCCACCCTCGAAATTTCCTTTCACCGGCCTCCTTGAATTATAAATTGCGAAGAATCGTACTGAGCCATAAAATTGACTCACCTGCAAAATCCCTGTGTTCAGGATAAGCAGACATCAGCCGACCTGTAAATACTTGTGTATAAATGCTTATGACTGAAAGGAAGACACTTCAGCCTGCTTTCAGCCGGAAAGAATACAGTTTTTGACGAAAGTAAAAAAAACATTGTGATGTCTTTACCAAATCAATACGAAGACGTTAGCAAATCATCACGAAGACTTTAGTAAACCATTGGGAAGACTTTTTTATATCATCACGAAGACTTTTTTTACCCTGATGAAGACAAAAAAGGCATTATAATGGTTTGATAAAGAGACTATAATGGTTTACTCAACACACTATAATGACTTTTTTTTGAATAAATCCCTCTCTTCCGGTTTCCTGAAAGGAAACTGAACGGTCTTCTTACAGGATTTTCATTCTGTAGACCAATCGGTTGCAACAAAGCTGAAAGCTGAAAGGAGAGGTGAAAAAGTATCGTTTAGCAGGAGAGTTTTCCTGTTGAAAAAGCAGTTCCCGGGCCGGTATCAGGTTTAGCTTCTTTCTTCGCGCGTTTTTTAATCTGTTAAAGTAGAAACAGGTCTAATCTGTCTGTTTTGTGTCAATGGA
>JAITRG010000303.1 GCA_031288515.1 Tannerellaceae bacterium | reverse complement strand
GCCAATATCGTCTCAATATCGATCCATCACTCACTGATGGGAGCACAAATCGTCTCATTCTCGATCCATCACTCAGTGAGGACTGCCCAAATCGTCTCATTCTCGATCCATCACTCAATGATGGGCGCTCAAATCGTCTCATTCTCGATCCATCACTCAGTGAGGACTGCCCAAATCGTCTCATTCTCGATCCATCACTCAGTGAGGACCGCCCAAATCGTCTCATTCTCGATCCATCACTCAGTGAGGACTGCCCAAATCGTCTCATTCTCGATTTCTCACTGAGTGATGGATGTTCAAACTGCCGGATTTTCGGTTTCTCACTGAGTGATGGATGTCCAAACTGCTGGATTTTCGGTTTCTCACTGAGTAATGGATGTCTAAATCGTTGGATTGTCGATTCATTATTGAGTGATGGATGTCCAAATTGCCGGATTTTCGATTCATTATTGAGTGATGGATGTCCAAATCGCCGGATTTTCGATTCATTATTGAGTGATGGATGTCCAAACTGCTGGATTTTCGGTTTCTCACTGAGTGATGGATATCCAAATTGCCGGATTGTCGATTCATTACTGAGTGATGGATATCCAAATCGCCGGATTTTCGATTCATTATTGAGTGATGGATATCCAAACTGCTGGATTTTCGGTTTCTCACTGAGTAATGGATGTCTAAATCGTTGGATTGTCGATTCATTACTGAGTGATGGATATCCAAATTGCCGGATTGTCGGTTTCTCACTGAGTGATGGATATCCAAATTGCCGGATTGTCGATTCATTACTGAGTGATGGATGTCTAAATCGTTGGATTGTCGATTTATTACTGAGTGATGGATGTCCAAACTGCTTGATTTTCGATTTCTCACTGAGTGATGGACGCTCGAACTGCCGGATTTGCAACCCATCACTGAGTGATGGACCGTTGCGTGGGTGATGGGGCGTTGCGTGAAGGATGGGAGCGGAAAGCCCGCAGGGAGCCGGAGGCGAGCGAGGACTTGCAGCGGACAGCCCGACCCGACCGGAGAGAGGGGCACGCCCTGCTCTTCCTCCCCCCCCAGAGCTTAACAGACCGGCGACGAGGGGCCCGCTCTGCTCCTCCCCCGTCAGGGCTTGCCGGGGCGGCGGCGGGGGGGGGTGAAATTATCGGCGGGTTCGGTATAGCCTGTTTCATCCGGTTTGCGCATGTCGGGGGGGGTGCATACGTTCGGGAAGGGGGGGGACAGATGGGGAAATTCCTGTTTCATCTCTGGCTGGGGGTGTGTGGTTTCTGCCGGAAACCTGTTTCATCTCTGGCGGGGGAGGTGTGGTTACTGCCGGAAACCTGTTTCGTCTCTGGCGGGGGGGGTGTGGTTTCTGTCGGAAGGGGGGGAGGCTTTTTTTTATCCGGATAGCTGATAAATCACGGATTTTTACCTATGTTTGTCATTTCAATAACTAATGGAGGGATATTAATCAAACGTTCGGATGCAACAATAATCGTTTCGTGTACGTTTATATTGATAGTACCTTACTGTTTAAACGATGGAGTGATGAGAAGAATACTTATTCCGCTGTGCCTGGTTGCCGCAAGCTTTATGTCTCACGGGCAGCGGTCGTATCAGTTTGAAGCGTCGAACCGATTATTTGTAGAAGGAAAAGAGTTTTTCAATCTCGGGAATTATGCCGGATGTATCGACAGGCTGCAGGCTTACAGGCAGCAGTATGTAACGGACGCCAGCCTGATACAGGAAGCGGACTATATGCTGGCGTATGTCGCTTTCGAGCAGGGCCGGGCCGATTCTCCCGAACTGCTGAAAGATTACCTGGGGAAATATCCCGATTCGCGGCATGCCGACGACGTTAATTTCCTTATCGGCTCTGCCCACTTTGCGGAAGGGGAATATGAGAAGGCTGTTTTCTGGCTGAACGAAGCGGATATGGACATGCTCAGTCCTGCCCGGCAGGAGGCCTGCTGTTACCGGCTGGCCTGTTCCCTGCTTCAAACGGGCGACCTGGAGCAGGCGCGAACCTGTTTTGCCCGTATTAAGCAGATCGGCAGCGTCTACCGGGAAGCGTCCGCCTATTATGCGGCTTATATCGACTATGCTACCGGGCAATACAACGGCGCCCTGGTGGAATTTACCCGTCTGAAGGAGATACCCGCCTTCCGGGAGCAGTCGCATTATTTTATTACGCAGATTTATTTTGTGCAGGGTAAGTACGACCAGGCGATTCGCGAAGGAGAAGAGTTGCTCGCGAATTATCCGCACAGCGGGAATAATACGGAGTTATACCGCATCACGGGCAATTCTTATTACCGCCTGAAAAATGAAGAGAAAGCAATCGTTCAGCTAAACAAATACATTGCCGCCGCCGGTGATCCGTTGCGGGGCGACCTTTATATTCTGGGCGTTTGCCATTATAATAAAGGTAATTATACCGACGCCGTTAAATACTTCGGCCAAACCATTCGCGAAGAGGATGAGCTGGCGCAAAATGCGTATCTCTATCTGGGGCAAAGCTACCTGAAAAGAAATGATAAAAATAATGCCCGTATGGCTTTTGAGGCGGCGGCAGCTTCTTCTTTCGATAAACAGGTGAAAGAGGTAGCCGCTTACAACTATGCTTTATTAATTCACGAAACAGCTTTTGCCGGGTTTGGAGAATCGGTAACCGTATTCGAGAATTTCCTGAACGAATTTCCCGGTTCCCAGTATGCCGATAAGGTAAATGATTACCTGGTGGAAGTATATTTTACCACTAAAAACTACCGGGCGGCTCTTACTTCTATCGATAAAATCAATAGCCCAAGTACAAAAATACTGGAAGCGAAGCAGGATATTCTTCTGCAGTCGGGCACGCAGGCGTTCGCCAATATGGAGCTGGACGAGGCCATCAGCCTGTTTACGCGCGCTGTTGAAATGGGAAATCATAACCCGGAATCGCGAAACGGCGCTTATTTCTGGCGCGGAGAATCGTATTACCGGCAGGGAGATTATGCAAAAGCCATCGCCGACTATCGTACGTATGCAAACAATACCCGCCAGCGCAATACGGATATGTATGCGCTGGCCTTTTATAATATGGGATACGGTTATTTCAAACGGCAGCGGTATAACGAAGCCTTAACCCATTTCCGCCAGTATGCGGCTATCGGACAGAATCTGCAGACGGAAGCGCTGGCCGACGCTTACAACCGTATCGGCGACTGTTTATTCTACAACCGCCAGTTCGCCCAGGCGGAAGAAAGCTATAACCGGGCGGCGGCCATACTGCCTTCTGCCGGCGACTATGCGCTGTTTCAGAAAGGATACGTTGCCGGCCTGCAAAAAAACTACGGAGCCAAGATTAACGCCATGGATAAGCTGATCCGCGATTTCCCCGAATCCCGCTACGTGCCGGATGCGCTGTTTGAGAAAGGGCGTTCGTATGTATTACTGGAGAATAGCCGGGCGGCGGTCGAAGCCTTTGAAACGCTCATGCGCCGCTTTCCGCAAAACAGCCTCGCCCGGAAGGCCGGCGTGCAGTCAGGCCTGCTGTACTATAACGACAACCAGACGGACAAAGCGGCCGAAGCGTATAAAAAGGTTATCGCCGACTATCCCGGCAGCGAAGAGGCGCGTGTCGCTTTACAGGACTTAAAGTCCGTTTATCTTGACCTGAACGACGTCGACGCTTATGCGCGGTACGTCAATTCGCTGGAAGGTAGCGTGAAGATTGAAATTTCCGAACAGGATTCGCTTACGTATATTGCCGCCGAACGTTTATTTATGAGAGGCGACCACGATGGCGCCCGCCACAGCCTGGCCGGTTATCTTCAGCGCTATCCGTCGGGGGCGTTCAGCGCCAATGCCAGTTATTACCTGGCAAGTATCGCTTTCCGGAATAAAGATTACAGGGAAGCCAAACGCCTGTTTACGGCGGTGACGCAAAGCGGCGACACGAAGTTCGGGGAAGATTCCTGGGCCCGTAAAGCCGAAATAGAGTATCTGGAAAAAGACTATGCGGCAGCGCTGGAAAGCTTCAAACGCCTGCAACTGGTAGCCGGAAGCCCTGAAAACCGCGAAGCCGCCAGGCTGGGAATCATGCGGTGCGCACAGTATACCGGTCAATGGCAGGACGCTTTAACCGGAGCCGGCGACTTGCTGAAGGAAACGAAGCTTTCGCCGGAAATAAAGTCGGAAGCGCATTACGTAAGGGCCAAAGCCTGTCTTCATCTGAACCAGGCAAACAGGGCGTTGCCCGACTTGCAGGAAGCAAGCAAAGACACGCGTACAGCCAGCGGAGCCGAAGCCAAATATCTTCTTGCCCAGTTATATTATGATACAAACGAAGACAAAAAGGCCGAAGAAGCGCTTATGAATTTCATAGAAAACGGTACGCCCCACTCCTATTGGCTGGCGCGCGGATTTATTTTACTGGCAGATATTTATATCCGCCGGGGAGACGATTTGCAGGCGCGGCAGTATCTTACCAGCTTACAGAATAATTATAATGCAACGGATGATATCGCCGGTATGATAGAAAACAGACTGGCTAAATTAAAATAACAGGAAAGTGATGAAGACAATATATATATATACCCTGAAAGCGCTTCTTATTATCGTTCCGGCAGGCTTTTCACGCAGTATGCCTGCACAGGAAAACGTAAACCGTGAACTGACGCTGGAGCGGGAATACGACCCCTCCGTACAGGATGCGAACAAAGTGAATACGCTGCCGGCAATAAAGGAACCCGTCGCAGGCAAGCGGCCTGTCGATTACGCTGCGTTCGTCCTGCCGGCCGAGCCCGAACGGGAATTGGGCATTCTGCCTTCCGGTAATATAATGACGGACATAGCATACGATAAACGGAAAGGTTATCTGAATTTCGGTATCGGAAACTATCTGAATATAAATGCAGACGCCGGATATCATATCTTACGGACGGATAAAGACCAGCTGAATATCCTGTTCGTTCACCGTTCCACAAACGGGACTGTTAAATACCTCCAGCAGAAACCGGAGCGTGAAAAAGTAAAAGCGAAACTGAATGATAACGCAGGCGGCGTAAACTTCCGCCATCAGTTTGAAGAGGCTGCCCTTAAATTAGGCGCCAGCTATGGATATTCATCCTTCAATTACTATGGCCTGCCCGGATCAGGGTTTTACCTGTGGCCGTCGTCGGAAGCGCCTGTCCTTGATGAAGCAAATCAGGCAAACCGGCTGATAAAAGTAAATACCGGCGTTGAATCCGGAGAGGATGCAGCCATAGGATATGCAGTGGATTTAGACTATACAAACTTCTCGTACAAATACGGGTTGGATACGGAGACAGATGGCGTCGCAGAACATGGCGTGGAGGGCAAGCTGGCGTTAAGCAGCGGTTTTGGAGGAAATCAGCGCGCCGGTATCGGAGGCAAATTCAATTATTTTAATTACAGCCTGCCTGTCGAAAACGTTTTATTTAAGAATTATCTGGAGGGAACGCTCAATCCTTTTTACGCAATTAACGGCGACAACTGGGACGTCAGGCTGGGAGCTAAAGTAATGTTTATTACGGGCGCCGGCCGCAAGCTTTTTGCCTCTCCCGACATAGCCGCCAACCTGACCGCAGGAAGCAAAACCGTTTTATATCTGATTGCCGATGGCAGTATCCGTTCAAACAGCGCGTATCAGCTTTCGCGGGAAAACCGCTACATCAATCCCGAACATGGCGTAACGCCTTCCCGTACCTGGCTGGACGCCACTGTGGGACTGAAAAGCGGCGTAGCGCCCGGCTTCCGGTTTAATCTGTTTGGCGGATATAAAGTTACCGATAAAGATTACTTTTTTATTCCTGCCCTTCGTCACGGGGGATTCGGCAACGTAAGTAATACGCTTTCGCTAAATTCCAAACGTTTACAGGTAGGATTGGACATGGCGTACGCTTACCGGGAGGTATTCGAAATTATGCTGAAAGGCGTATACAATAAATGGTCTGTAGAAAAGAAAAAAGACCTGTTTACCGAATCTCCCGTTTTGGAATATGGCGCTTACGGACGCCCGGAAATGGAATTTAACACAGGGATAACCGTCCGCCCGATAGATAATCTTACGCTGGTACTGGATTATTACCTGACTGCCGGCCGTAAAACGTATGTAGCCGGAGTCGAAAAGATGAAAAATATAAATGAACTGAATCTGACCGGTTCCTATACGGTCAATGATACATTCGGCGCTTATATAAAGCTAAACAACCTCTTATTTCAGCAATACGAATTACTCTTCGGATATCCCTTGCAGGGATTCAATGCAATGGCCGGAATAACGATTCATTTCTAATCATAGCAGGGGCAATTCAGCATGGTTGCCGGATATGGACAGATTCGCCCCCCGCTTTCAGTCGGGAAATAACAAGCCCGATTGTTCGGAGCGGGCGTTTTTTCGTTTACAGGCTTTAATAATGTCCTGCATTTCGTAGAGCAGCCCGTATTTGTCACATTCTTCCCCGATGATATTCAGCAGGTTTTTATTCAGGGAATTGCAAACATAATTAGTAGCAAACGTATGTATATACCGGCCTTTTAATCCTGGGAAATACCTGTCTAATTTGTCGTAAAAATAGATTCGCTGGTTCTCCCGCAACGTTACTCCACCCCTCGACCAGACAAATTTCGCCCCATTTTCGTACGATAGCCGCACGATTTGCTTTATATTTTCTTCCGTATCGGTTATAAAGGGGATTATCGGGGTTAACAGAACGCCTGTAAACAAGCCCTCGCCCGCAAGGCGCTGCATCGCCTTAAATCGTTCGGAACTGCAACAAACATGGGGTTCTATAATTTTAGACAACTCATCGCCGGCCGTCGTAATGGTGAATTTCAAGATAACGTTTTGCCGTTCGTTTATCTCCCTGAAGAGGTCCCTGTCTCTTACTATCAAACTGCTTTTTGTGTCGACAGATACCCCGAAACCGTACTTCCGTATGAGCGCCAGCGCTTTTCGTGTGATTTCATACTGCTTTTCGAACGGATTGTACGTGTCGGACATGGCCCCAATACCTATCACCCCTTTTTGCCTTTTGGTTTGCAGTTCGCGTTCCAGGATTTCTACGGCATTCATTTTCGCTCTGACCGTATCAAAATTTTCTATCCGGTAGCAATCGCTTCTACTGTCGCAATAAATACACCCGTGCGGGCATCCTTTATACAGATTCATATTGTAGTCTATCCCAAACCAGCGGTCGCCGCAGGTTGATTTTTGCAGGATTGTCTTAGCCGGTATAAATTCCATTTCGTATGCAGGAATTAGTTGCCTGTCTTTATGTGCAGTTTGATTTTTTTCATTGCCCAGTCATAATGGCTCGACGTCGCCGAAACACAGTATGCGCCCACTACTGAATTTCCCGCCCATTTGAGCGTTTTTTCGGCAAATAATTCATCATTGGAAAAGGTTTCAATCAAAGCCATTACCTCTTTATGGCTTGTTTTCAACATATCTTTCGCATCAATTAATGAAGTGGATTGGTGTTTCTTCCAAAATTCGACATTCATGGCAGGATACGTTCTCCAGTTGTACGGCTCCGGCAGAAAGGGGCTTTCTCTTCCTGCGCAATTGGTATTTATCCAGTTCAATAACAATTGATGCCATTCATACAAATGAACCAGCACATCGCGCAGGTTCTTGTCTCTGCCCCAATGCGTTTCTTTACCCGCCGTAGCCATATCGCTACTGAACGGACGGTTTTGCATCTCATCAGACATCGAATCGATAAGCGCCCATAGCTTATCAAATTGTCCGTTTGCAGCAATAACCAAATCCTGTTTTGTTGTCGCCCGTGCCATTTTAATTTTTATCGGTTTACAAAGTGATACATGAAATTAACACGATAAAGATAATTCATTTTTGGGAGAAAATGCAATCGCCCGGAAAAAAAATTACACAAAGCCTTGCCGTCCATATTTATACTTCGCGCGGGTAATTTTGCGCATTGCGCACAGTATAATCAAAAAATATGTCCCGTAAAACGGCATCGAACTTTTCAATAAAGCAAATTTGAGCCTTACGAAAAACCAACCTGTATAACTTCCGCTTTACCTTTATCCTTTGGGTTATAAAAAAAGACAATATGAAACGAAGCATTTTTCTGAAAACAAAAAAAACGAAATCATTACTAATCGCTCTAAGTTTATTCTTTATGAGTACAAACATTTTGACGGCTCAAAGGGCAAAAACAAATGGTGCGGAGTCGCCTGAAAACGAATTGTCATACATGCGGATAGCAAAAATCGCAGTAGACAGCGCGCAGTTGGAAAATTACAAAGAGGCTTTGAAAGAACACATGAAATCAGCTTTACAACTTGAAAAAGGAGTATTGGCATATTCTGCGGTGCACGATAAAAACAATCCTGCACAGATTACCATACTGGAAACATATGCGAGTGTGGCAGCTTATGAAGCCCACATTCAAACCGGACATTTCAAAAAGTATAAGAATACGGTTGCAGATATGGTCAGGTCGCTTGAACTGATCGACGTTGTTCCCGTTGCTGTTGAAGCAAAAAAAATCGGCGATGATGTAAAAACAGACGCCGTTATCGCCGCCAGAAACGCCCGCCTGAAAAACGCCCATATCTTTCCTTTGGGAACAAAAATAAGACAAAACTTTGCCGGCGATGCCTGGCTGTACATGGTTTCCGCTGACGCAGAGCCTTTAAACGCACCGATTGGCAGCGTAACTTTTGCGCCGCAGGCACGAAATAACTGGCACAAACATGCCGTTGGACAAATTTTGCTCGTCACCGAAGGCGAAGGCTGGTATCAGGAGTGGAGCAAATCCGCACGACTGCTCAAAGAGGGCGATGTGGTCAATATTCCTGCTAATGTAAAACACTGGCACGGCGCAACAAAAGACAGCTGGTTTGTACATCTGGCAATCACGCCGGGCGCAACGGAATGGCTTGAAACGATAACGGAAGAACAATATAACAGCTTATTGCCATGAAAAATTTATCCTCTTCTCAATCCTGTTTTACCAGCGATTCAAAGAGAAAAAAAGTTAACCTGTAAACAGTTGGAAATAAAACAAATATAAAATCAGGAAAAATAAATACTTCCGGCCGATTTTGCAGGCAAGGACACAAAGAAGGAGCATAGCCCCTATACTATGGGCTGAGCTTTTAACTACAGTGTTCTTTCATAAGGTAAAAAAAATGGTGGCGTTATACAAAGTATGCTCTATATCAAATATAACCCATTTTCATGTAAGTTTCTCCTGTATATGTTTTAACATTTTTATTCATCTGTGCGATAACTCCATTTTTATCATGTATATTTGTTATAAATTATTGAATGTATGGAATGGAGAGAATTTTGTTATGAGAATTTTAATATATTCTATAGGCGACATTACCGTAAATGTTTTTTGTTTGCTAAATCTTATGTTCATGACGATTGGGTTGCAGAAGATATCGCATCCGAATCGTTGCTAAAATTGTGGGAAACGGCCAAACTGAAAAACATTGAACATCCGATGGCGTTGTTATTCTCTATCCTGAGAAATAAATCGCTGGATCATTTAAAGCATGAAGTCATTAAGCAAGAGACCTTGTCGGCCTTGAGCGCCAATGGCCAACGGGAACTGAATATCCGTATCTCCACATTGGAAGCTTGCGATCCGAACCAGATGTTTTCTACGGAAATACAAGGAATAATTGAATCTACCTTAAACGCTTTGCCGGAACAAACCCGGAAGATTTTCATGATGAGCCGCTTCGAAAACCTTTCCCGACAAGAAATCGCAGATGCGTTAGGCATCACAAAAAAAGGAGTGGAATATCATATTGCCAAGGCCTTGAAAAGCCTGCAAGCCGATCTGAAAGACTATCTCTCTCTTTTTTATTTTCTGCTTTTTTACAATTAATAACAATTCAACGTATAGGCTGCTTCGTTTTAGAATCGTTATATTTAATATACATATTGATGCTTTGACTATCGAACAACTCATAAAATGACTGCCGGAAATTCCCGGAAACCCAGTATCTCCGGGCGATTAACTGCCGGAAATTCCCGGAAGCCGGATTCCATGTCGGGTAGCCCGATGTGAAACGCCGGGATGAGAGAATACCATAAACATGGTATTTGTCGTTAAAAGAAAGTTGTATAGCTTTGTCAATGATGCTTTTACTACCGAACAACTTATATATTGATACTTTGACTATCGAACAACTTATAAAATATATCGAAGGCAATTCTACGCAGGACGAAAAGGATGCGATTGCCGGGTGGCTGGACAGTAATGAAGAGAATCGGAAGGAATTTATGGCTCTCCGTAAGTCGTACGACCTGACGCTTGCCAACTTGGAAGACAGACTGCCGGAAATATTACAAATCAAGCCGAAGAAGAAAGGCATAGCCTATGAACTGCTGAAGACAGCGACCCTATTTATCTTAGCATTCGGTTGCTGTTATCTGTTAGAGAAGGCTACCATACAGCCAGGAGACGAAGTGGTCATGCATACGTTCCACGTCCCGGCCGGACAACGGGCGGAACTAACGCTGGCCGACGGGACAAATGTATGGCTCAATGCCAAAACCACCCTGACGTTTCCCAGCCATTTCACAAAGTCCAAACGGGAAGTCCAATTAGACGGCGAAGCCTACTTTACGGTCAAACCTGACCCGGCAAATGCCTTTACCGTAAACACTCGGCAATACGTCATAAAAGCGTTGGGAACAGAATTTAATGTCTCCGCTTACAGTGCAGGCGAAACGTTCGAAACTTCATTAATAAAGGGGGCGGTAGAAATCTCTTCGCCCAGGACAAACGAATCAGTGAAGCTTTTACCCAACAACAGAGTATATATCAAAAACGGAAAGTTGGTACAAGCCTCTATCCGGTACTACAGCCATTTCCTGTGGAAAGACGGAATGACCAGTTTCGAAAACGAACGGATGGAAAGCATTATTGACAAGCTACGGCTCTACTATGATGTGAATATCCAAGTGAAAAACAATAAAATCTTAAACCTGCGCTATACAGGTAAATTCTGGACGAAGGACGGGGTGGAACATGTCATCCGGGTGCTCAGGATTCATGCAAAATTCCAATACACAAAAGACAATGAACAGAATCTAATCACGATATATTAAAAAGACAGGATGAATAATCATATAATCACGAATCGCCTATGAGATAGAAAAAAGAAATCATAAAAAAAGCCCGAAAGCGGTACCGGCGCCTTCCGGCGAAAAGTCAATACCCGACTTTAATTCAAAAACACTTAGTATTAACTTTAATATTAGCATGTATGAAAAATATTTTGTATAAGAAGTTTGTCTTAACACATAAGAAACTGTTTAAATCAATTTGTCGCATTACGAAAGTAGCTCTGATTTTACTTTTCACATTCTCTACGGGATTGTTTGCAACAGAAACTTATTCGCAGGTAACAAAAATCAACCTGTCCGTAAACAATGCAACAGTTAATGAAATCCTTCATGAAATTGAAACTAAAACAGATTTTCTATTTGTTTACAATCAGGAAGAGATAAACCTCGCACGAAGGACGTCCGTCCAGGCAAAAGAAGAAAAAATAGTGGATATACTATCCAAAGTATTCAGCAATACCGACGTCATCTATGTCGTCGAAGGAAACAATGTCATGCTGTTAAAACGTCCGGCTCCGGCAATACAGCAACAAAACAAGAAGCAAATAACAGGAACAGTCGTTGATGAACAGGGAGAGCCAGTCATCGGGGCTAATGTCGTGGAGAAAGGAACGACAAACGGGACGGTTACAAACTTTAGCGGTCATTATTCTTTGGATATTTCAACTAATGACGCCATCCTTGTCTTTTCCTATATTGGTTATAATCAACGGGAAGTAAAAGTCGGTACTCAGACGGCGCTGAACGTCACGCTGCAGGAGGATACGCACGCGCTCGACGAGGTCGTCGTCGTCGGATATGGCACGCAGAAAAAAGTAACGCTGACCGGTTCGATCAGTACCGTGAAAGGCGAAGATATGGTGAAATCGCCTGCCACCGACGCCTCGCAGATGATGACGGGCCTCTTGCCCGGACTGTCCGTCATTCAGCGGAGCGGCGAGCCTGGCAACGAGGAAGCCAACACGATCCGTATACGCGGTATCAACACGCTGGGCAACAACGACCCGCTGATTGTGGTCGATGGCGTGCCCGGCCGTTCCCTTTCGCGTATCGACGAAAACTCGATCGAGAGCATCACCATCCTCAAGGACGCTTCGGCGGCTATCTACGGCTCACGGGCGGCCAACGGCGTTATCCTGATTACCACCAAGCGCGGTAAAGACGGCAAGCCGGTTGTTACGCTCAACCTCAATCAGGGATTCAACCGCCCCTCGCGCCTTCCGAAGATGAGCAACGGCTCGGAATATGCCACGCTGATCAACGAAATCGACATGTATCAGGGACGCACGCCGCGCTATACGGACGAGGAAATCAAACGCTTCACAGACGGCTCCGACCCGTGGCGCTACCCGAATACGGACTGGCTGGCGGAAACGTTCAAGCCCTGGTCGAGTCAGAACAACATCAATGCCAGCGTTAGCGGCGGACGGGACGACATCAAGTATCACGTCTCGGCGGGTACGAAATATCAGGACGCCTTCTACCGCAACAGTATCAGCGACTATCGCCAGGCAGACCTGCGCAGCAATATCGACGTCAAGCTGTCGCAATACGTGAAAGTGGCGCTCGACGTCTACGGGAGGATGGGCGACCAGACGCTGCCTGCACGCGCATACGGGATGATATTCAGGACGGCAACCATCGGCAACCCGAATATTCATGCCCGGTGGCCGGACGGTTCGCCCGGACCCGACGTGCTCGAAGGCACCAACCCGCTAACCGTATCGACCAACGCCGCCGGATACGACAAGCGGAAAACGTATTCGGTGAACTCCACGGCAAAGATCGACGTCATCATCCCATGGGTCAAGGGCCTGTCGTTCAACGGCAGCGCCAACTACGACAAGTCCATGCAGAACCGCACGAAGTGGGAGACGCCCTGGGAAGTGAACACCTGGGACGGCAAGACGCTCAAGGCCGACGGAACGCCGCAACTCGCCTCGGCCACAGTACCCTTCAACGATCCGCGTCTGACGCGATATCTGGTAGACAACCAGACCCTGCTGCTCAACGGCGTCCTCAATTACGAGAAGAAATTTGGCCGCCACGCCTTCAATCTGATGGCCGGCATGGAATCTATCGAAGACCGGGGGAACGACTTCGAGGCCTACCGGCGCTATTTTGCATCGACGGCCCTCCCCGAACTGTTTGCCGGCGGAACGCAGGACAAGGACAACACCGGGAAATCCTACCAGAAGGCGAGAATGAACTACTTCGGAAGGCTCAACTACAATTATATGGAAAAGTATATGGTAGAATTTGTCTGGCGCTACGACGGGTCCTATATCTTCCCAAAAGACAACCGTTTCGGTTTCTTTCCCGGTATTTCGCTTGGCTACCGTATCTCCGAAGAAGGTTTCTGGAAAGAAAAACTGTCGTTCTTCGAAGAAATGAAACTCCGCTTCTCGTACGGACAGACTGGTAATGACCGTATCAACGAGTGGCAATACCTCTCCTCTTACGCCTATTCGTCGAATGTGTACAATTTCGGAATTACCGAGGCCGGCAAACTGTCGTACGAATCGCGCATCCCGAACACAAACATCACGTGGGAGAAAGCCAATCAGATGGACGTGGGCTTCGAAACGTATCTGCTGAATCACAAACTGTTTTTTGAATTTGACTATTTTGACTATCGCCGTTCAAACATCCTGTGGAAGCGGAACGCCTCAATTCCGCAATCGACCGGGCTAACGCTGCCGCGCGAAAATATCGGGAAGGTAACTAATCATGGTTTTGATTTTCATATCCGATATCAAGACCGGATACAGAAAGTCGGATATAGCATCTCGTTCAACGGCGGTTATGCCCGAAACAAAATCACGTTCTGGGACGAAGCGCCCGGGCGCGAGCCCTGGCAGGTATCCACCGGGCATCCCATCCCCACCGATCCGGAAAATGCGGATAACGACCTGTATTATCAGGCAATCGGCATCTTCAGAGACCAAGCCGCCGTAGACGCGTATCCCCACTGGGAAAACGCCCGTCCCGGCGACATCATCTTCAAAGATGTAGACGACGACGGTAAAATCACGGGACTCGACCGCGTGCGCAGCGACAAGAACAACATTCCGCGGTTTACGGGCGGCCTCAAGCTGGGCGTCAACTACCGGCAGTTCGACCTCTCCGCACTCTTCCAGGGCGCAGCCGGAGCCGTACGCTTCGTCTCGATGGAAAGCGGCCTGATCGGCAACTTCACGAAGTATTTCTACGACCACCGCTGGACGTCCGACAATATCGACGCCTCCGGGCCAAGAGCCTACAACCGCGATGCAGAATACTGGCGAAACAACCGGAATACCTTTTTCCTGTACAACTCCGACTACATCCGCCTGAAAACGCTGGAACTGGGATATTCGGTACCCAAATCGTTTGCCAGTCACATCGGATTTGCAAACATCCGCCTGTATGTCAGCGGATACAATCTGCTGACATTCACCTCAGCCAAGATGAAGGACTTCGACCCCGAATCCAACAGCAACGACATCGGCGGCCAGAGCCAGCCTTATCCCTCTCAGCAGGTCATCAACGGAGGAATCAGTCTTACATTCAAATAAAAAGCAAGTCATGAAAACGCATTTAAAAAACATAAAAAGTATCATACTGGGCATGATCATGATTGTGTCATTCAGTTCATGCGGGGATTTTCTGGACAGGGAACCTCTCGATCAGTATGGAGAAACCGCCGTATGGAGCGATTTACCCATGATTGAACATTTCGTAAACAATATATACTGGTACATCGGACACAGTTTCGACCGTCCGATGATTGGCGTGCTTACAGACGAATCGCTGTTTGACCCCGGTTCCGACCAGGGTCATGCCAATGTGATGAAAAGCCTGATCACGCCCAGCGACTACGGCGTTTTCGATTCATGGAGCAGGACGCAGAAGATGAGATGGGAACATCATTACAAATACATCCGGGCGTGTAACTTGTTCCTCGACCAGACGACGCAGCATACATACGACAACGAGGATTATAAAAACCGGCTGACGGGAGAGGTCTATTTCCTCAGAGCGTATCACTACCACAACCTCGTGTTCCTGTACGGTGGCGCGCCGATCGTCGAACATGCTTACAAGCTGGACGACGAGTTCCAGGCGCCGAGAAATACCTTTGAAGAGTGCATCAACTTCATCGTGGGCGACTGCGACAAAGCCGCCGCGCTGCTGCCGGTCGAACACGCCGGAAGCAACTACGGCCGGGCAACGAAGGGCGCCGCGCTGGCGCTGAAGGCAAGGGCGCTGCTCTATGCGGCAAGCGACCTGTATAACAGCAACGCTTCGTGGGCGCCCGGATATTCGAATCCCGAACTGGTCGGCTATACGGGCGGAGACCGGACGGCAAGATGGCAGGCGGCAAAAAACGCCGCAAAAGCGGTGATCGACATGGGAATATACAGCCTCCACAAGGCAGTCCCCGCGCCGGACGACTCCGTTGCGCAGAACTACGACGAAATCTTCACTCTCCCGCAGACGAGCGAAAATATCTTTACGCGCAACTTCACCCAGGCAAACCAGGTATGGACAATGGACATCGCCCAGCAAAACCTCCCGGCGGGATACAAGGGATGGGCCAACGTCAGCCCGATCAACAGCCTCGTCGACGATTTTGAAATGGCCGACGGCAAGAAGTTCGACTGGGACAACCCCGCGCACAAGGCGGACCCTTACCTGAACAGGGAGCCGCGCTTCTACGTCGACATCTTCTTCGATGGGGCGCGATGGCGCGAACGGCCGGACGACGTGAAAGCGGCCGACCCCACAGGTATCATCCAGACCGGCAATTACGAACAGCCCGACGGCTCATGGCTGGGAGGACTCGACGCGCTGAACAATCCGGTAACGACCTGGAACGGCACCTTCACGTCTTATTACCTGCGTAAATTTCAGGACAAATCCGTCGACTCGCCCAAGGAGCGGACCACCACGCCGTGGCACTTCATCCGCTACGCCGAGATACTCCTCAGCTACGCCGAAGCCTGCATCGAGCTGGGCGAATATGACGAGGCGAGGACGTATATCAACCAGATACGCACCCGCGCCGGACTGCCGGACGTGACGGGCAGTAATCCGGAACTGAGGGACAAGCTCCGTCACGAACGGAAAATCGAATTGCTGTTCGAAGATCAGCGTTTTTTCGACGTCAGGCGGTGGATGATCGCCCCCCAGGTGATTGTCGACGCCTACGGGCTTGACATCCGCTACCGGCTCGGCCAGGCCAAACCGGACTACAACATTATCCACGTGCAGGAAAGGGACTGGAAAGACCGCTTCTACTTCTTCCCCATCCGGCTGGATGAAATGAACAGGAATCAGAAGCTCATACAAAATCCGCTCTACTGATTCCGGCCATACTTCCGGCAGATACCCGCACGCAGGCGTCTGCCGGACTTATCGCAGAAAACAGAATCAAACTAAAACAACGGCAATCATGAAAACCCAAACAAAAGCAATCATTCTCCCGGGCATCTTATCGCTCTGCCTGACGGCCTCATGCAGCCGCCCGCAGACGCCGCCCGCAGACGAACCCGTCAAAGCCTATTGTATCGACTATAACTGGGGCGAAGGAGGCGCGCACGGATTTGCCCGGCCGGGACTCTGGGCAGACGCCAACCCGGCAGAACACGTGGAATGGTACGCTGCGCTGGGATGCAACGTCATACAGTCCTTCGCCGTCTCGTGCAACGGATATGCGTGGTACAAAAACGGCGTCGTCCCTGCGCAGCCCGGCCTGGAACACGACTTCCTGACGGAGCAGGTACGGCTGGCGCGGCAGAAGAATATGAAGGTAGTAGGCTATTTCTGCGTAGGCGCCAACAACAAGTGGGAAGAGGATCACCCCGACCTCTGCTACCAAATGGACGGACAGCAGATTCCCCTGACGCAGCAGTACCTCGACTATCTGTGCGCCTCGATCGACGACGCTATCCGGAAGACGGACATCGACGGCGTCATGCTGGACTGGTTCTACAACCCCGGCGGCGGACGCGACCCGCTCCCGCCGCTACGCTGGCTTCCGTGCGAAGAAGAAATGTATCGTGAACTGATGGACGAAGACTTTCCGGGGAAAGAAAACATCACGGAAGAAACCGCACTCGCGTTCCGCCGTAAAGCCATCGGCCGGGCCTGGAACCGCATCAGGGAAACGGCCAGGCGCGCAAAACCCGACTGCATCATCTGGCTGACAGCCTACGAAGTCGAAAGCAGGGAA
The DNA here is from genome assembly GCA_031288515.1 of Tannerellaceae bacterium. Classification (GTDB taxonomy): domain Bacteria; phylum Bacteroidota; class Bacteroidia; order Bacteroidales; family Tannerellaceae; genus DFXE01. The sequence goes on along the minus strand of JAITRG010000303.1, from coordinate 10,508 downwards.
TACGAAGGAAACACGCTCCTCAAGGAAGTCGACTGGCTGATGAACGAAGCCGGCGACATCGCACGCACCCGAGCCATGCACGACCTGGTTGGCAAGGAGACAAAACTCATCACCTGCCTCGCCAACTGGAACGGACAGAATCCCGCCGAAGTTGTCCCCGACGCCATGTCGCAGGGCGTCGGACTCTACGGATTCACGAAACCCGTCGCAGGCTCCATGATGCCGCCCGTCGATTTCTACCTCTCGGCGTCCGTCGACACGCTGACGGGCGACACACGGAACATCGCCATCCTTGCACGCGCCTTCAACAAGCTGCCGCCCGGCTACGTAAAGCCTTGACGGGCCGAATTGCAGAAGGCATGCCCTGATTCATCCCAAAATGTCATGGGGCAGTCGCAGCCCGTATCCGACGTCATTGCGAACGTAGAGAAGTTGTGTGGGGAAATTCAAAATCACGACAGTCTGATTAGGGCCAGGTCAGGAGTTCTGAAAATAAAATGCGGAAAACAGGGGCATGTTGCCGGATTATATTTTACTGAAACCTTCAAAAAAACCGTTACGACATCTCCGGCAAACCGTTTTTGTGCAAAGTTATTTTAGTAATTAAACCCATAACTGTAAACCTATTCCAGGAAAGGTCGCCATTACGACGTTTTCAGTAAATCATTATGAGGTCTTTAGCAAACCATTACGATGTTTTCAGTAAACCATTATAATCTCTTTATCAAACCGTTATAATGGTTTACTGAAGACGTCGTAACGGTTTTTTTTGCTAAAATATACTCGTGAATTTTTATCTGACGCCGCTTGTATAACTCCTTTTTCGCCTCTTCTTTCAGCTTTCAACCTGTCTGTAAATACGTGGTTTACTGAACGGAATCCTGAAAGGAGATGTTCCAGCCCGCTTTCAGCCGGGAAATGGAGAGCCCTGAATACCGGCCCACACTTTTTACCGTCCCGGAGGGGGGGTACTATTACAGTATAACTTTCTCCCTCCCCCTGAATCGCTGCCAGTATATACGTAAAATCATCATTACAGTTTTATACTCAAAAGGAAATAGTTTGCGAAAAATATAGATTGCAAGCCTTCGACATGATTCTGCTGCTTGTTGCAAACCAATTTTGTTTGAGTATAACATCAAAGCCGTCCACTTACGCCGGCGGCAGGACGGGAGCAGGACGAGAGCAGGGCGTGCCCCTCCCTCCGGTCGGGTCGGGCCATCCGCTGCAAGTCCTCGCTCGCCTCCGGCTCCCTCCGGGCTTTCCGCTCCTGTCCCTCACGCAAAGCCCCCCAATCGCATCGCTTCACCGGGAGTTGCACGCAGAATATTTTTAACCGGATATAAACACATGAAAGCCTCCCGACAAAAGTTCCGCGCCAAGTTACAAATGCGGAAAGGTGCCCGACAAAAGTTCCGCGTCAAGTTACAAATGCGGAAAGGTGCCCGACAACTGTTTTGGATCAAGTTACAATTGCGGAAAGGTGCCCGACAAAAGTTCCGCGCCAAGTTACAAATGCGGAAAGGTGCCCGACAAAAGTTTTGGATCAAGTTACAAATACGGAAAGGTGCCCGTCAACTGTTTTGGGACAAGTTATAAATGCGGAAAGTTTCCCGTCAACTGTTTTGGGTCAAGTTACAAATGCGGAAAGGTGCCCGACAAAAGTTTTGGGCCAAGTTACAAATGCGGAAAGGTGCCCGACAAAAGTTTTGGGATAAGTTATAATTGCGGAAAGATTCCGGTCAAAAGTTTTGGGGTAAGGTATCCGCTATGCCGGTCCATGCAGCCGGTTTGACGGTACATCATACGGCCGGAAGAGCGGACGCTGCGTTCTTCCCCCATGGCTTAACTGAACGCATTGATTTTAGCATGATTTTTTGAGAATTCTGCTATCATTGCCGCTAATGTTATTATTAATGCCGTATCCGCATTTTTTGCTTTAACAGTTACATCAGCGCCATTCTCTATCAGAAATTTCACCTTCTTTACGGCGCCCGGCATAGATGCAAACATCAGGGCTGTTTCTCCTTCGTTATCCCGGCTATTCACATCTATACCCTTTGCTACCAGTAAGTCCATTATTGTATCATCATATATCATCCATAATACACAGTACAGCCCGAACGGTCTTTTGCGTTGATATCTGCGCCATAAGCTAACAGAACCTCAATCATTTCTTTACTGTTATTCAACCGTAATGCAAAAAAATTGCGGTTTCGCCATTGTCGTTTTTTTATATTCACATCAACGCCTTGTTCCAATAATGATTTCGTTAATGCAATATTACCTGACTTTACCGCCTGTGTTACGGACCTGTTTGAATCCGGCTAATCTGGCCGCCCTGATGGTCGCTTCGTTTTTGAGGGCTGATAAATTCAGCCGGCACGGTAATTACGATGGAAGAAATATCTTCCAATACAAATGACTTCAGCTTTTTCAATACTTCGGCGGATAACTCTTCCGAAGTCAATTCCTTTCCCATATTTTTACACGGATAGGTTACCGTTGTGCCCATTGTAGGTTACCGTTGTGCCCATTGTGCGTTTAAATTCGATAAACGTATTGGTTTCGCCTTTCTTGAAATTTTTCATCGCTCGCGTGCTGCCGGCTCTCAATTTGCGTATTGCCGCATCGCCAACCACTGCCTGTCGCGTTCTGTTATAATGTACGCACGAAGGCATTGTATCTTTCTGCACATCAGATTTATACTCAAACAAAATTGGTTTGCAACAGGCAGCAGAATCATGTCGAAGGCTTGCAACCTGTATTTTTCGCAAACCATTTCCTTTTGAGTATAATAATTTTCGGAACGCCTTTTTCCATTCTGGCAATCGCCGAGTTAGCGGTACCCAAATCAATGCCGTAATCTGTAATCTATTTTTGTTCTCATTGCTGTATTGTTTTCAGATGGTATTATGCCCCTCCTTTTAAAGTGCCTCCTCCTCCTGGCGTATCGTCAGGGAGTAATTGATATAATAGGAATACAATTTCTTTTATTTCATCGACCTTTCCTGCAAGGATCAATTCCATTCCCTTTGCAACGAGTTGCCGTGCAGGAACGGGGTCTTTCCAAGGTAAGGTATCAAACGCCTTGCTAAAATAAAGAAATATTTTTACCCACTCCATACCTCCGTCAATGGCATCTTGAATCCGGAAGATCAACGCTTTTATTTCCCGTATCACTTCCTTTGCGTCCCGAATACTTTTCTCTGCCGTGATCTGTCTTATTTTCCGGTCTATATCATCCACATGAGCCATTACTTTGTCCATATCCAGCTTTTCTTCGTCGCCATTCATTTTGATTTTTCTTATAAGATCTTTCAACTCGGAACAGGCATTATTCATTTCATCGGCCACTTCCTGCCAATTCGCCTTAACCTGCGGCAATTTGAGTATCAGTTTACGGAGGTTGTCCTGATTTTTCATTATTCCGTCGGGGCTGCCTTTATCATGCTCCACCTGTTCTTCAAGCTCGGAAAGTTCTTTAACAACATCTTCGGCTCCGGCCTTCTTCGCTTTCTCTTTTGCTTTGACAATATCTTTTTTCAGGCTTTGTGCCGACTGTACCCGGATTTGTTGAATTTCGATTTCCAGTTCTTCGGAATAATCCAGCGAAGGAAAAGAGGCGCTAAAAAACATGGTCAGCGACTGGTCTATTTTGATGGTTATATCAACAATGCTGCCTGCGGGTAAATGCCCGGGGATGGTTTTTCCGGTAATTATCACTTCACAAATTAAGTGGTTAAGGGCAAGATCGCTACCCGCCGCATAGTGATCGCCCTGATAGATAGGAATACGAAGATGGTCATTTGCATTCCCCGGGCGGATTTCGCTTCGCGTTAGCAATCCGTTGATAACGCCCGTGAGTTTTCCTTCAGGAATTATCTTGTTTTTTTCCAATCCCTTGACCGGAAAGAACAAATCTTCTTCCCTGTCTTCAAAATACTTGGCAATACCTACATGATAGGCCAAAACAGGAGATGGAATATCGCCATACATAATCGTAAAGTCATTGGGCGTACATTCCAGCAAATTGTCTTCTCCATCTCTTAAAACGATCTCAAATCCATTGATCCTGGGTTCTTTCAGTATTTCCACTTCAAAAATACTTCCTTTCCTGTCGCTGATCTGTTTTACCCCGCTCGAAAAAGCGCCGTCTGAACGCTTAATTTCCGCAAAAAATTTGCCGGGGAGTTTGCCTGTCGATTTTTCAAGCAAAACCTGAAGAGAAACATGCTCTATGGTTTCTGTAGTAGATGAATCATACTGGAGGCTCAACTGTATTTTTGAGCCTGACGGATCTTTTATATCGCCATTCTTATCAATAAGAGGCTGGGCAGGATAATTTCCTGCTCTGTTGCCGGTATCATCATCAACAACAACGCCTACGTTAGAAGCATATATGGCTGCGCCTTGCGCTACAACCGTCATGGGATCGACCGATGTATTAACCTTTTCGGTAATTTGCTCCTTCAACATCCGGCGCAGAATCGGCGAATGAGTAGGCCCCCCGACTAATATCAACTCGTCCAAATCGCTACCAATCATGTGGTTGCGCTGCAATAATCCTTTTGTAATATCAATGGCCTTCTGGAAAATCGGCGATAGGACACGTTCCATATCTTTCTGTGTTACGGCAATACTTATCTCCAGTTCTTTGTCAAAATCATCTACAAACGGAAAATCTCCCAAATCGGATATAATGTCATATGCATCTTTGAACGACAATTGATTTTTGGCTTCTTCGGCAAACAACTTTATTCCATTCCTGAGAATTTCCCTTTTATCGGGATTGTTCAGGATAGAATTAATGTGGTAGTTTCTTTGAAGACAGGGTATGATAATCTGGTCTGCAATAGCTTCGTCGAGATTCTTTCCGCCAAGCCAGTTATCGCCTTCGGTGTCTTTAACAGTCATGGCTCCATCTTCTATTTTGACAAGCGCCGCATCGAACGTACCGCCGCCAAAGTCGAAAACCAGCCAGTAACCGTCTGTTTGTTTGGTTTGTTTGGTTTGTTTGGTTTGTTTGGCCTGTTCGGCCTGAAAACCGTAAGCGGTTGCCGCGGCAATAGGCTCCTGCAGCAATCGGACCTGTTTGAATCCGGCTAATCTGGCCGCCCTGATGGTCGCTTCGTTTTGCGGGCTGATAAATTTAGCCGGCACGGTAATTACGATGGAAGAAATATCTTCATTCAATACAAATGACTTCAGCTTTTTCAATACTTCGGCGGATAACTCTTCCGAAGTCAATTCCTTACCCATATTTTTACACGGATAGGTTACCGTTGTACCCATTGTGCGTTTAAATTCGATAAACGTATTGGTTTCGCCTTTCCTGAAATTTTTCATCGCCCGCATGTTGTCGGTTCTCAATTTGTGTATTGCCGCATCGCCAACTATTACAGATTGCGTTCTGGTATAATGTACGCAAGACGGTAACGTATCTTTCTGCGTATCTGATTTAATAATTTTCGGAACGCCTTTTTCCATTCTGGCAATCGCCGAGTTAGTGGTGCCCAAATCAATGCCGTAATCTATTTTTGTTCTCATTTTTGCTGTGCGTTAAACTATTGTTATTATTCCTGATTTTCTCCCTTGTTTTCTACGATTGTTTCCGCAACCGTTTCGTCTATATTCTTTGCCTCCTCAATTACTTCTCCGTCCTCCATTTCAGGCCCGACGGTAACTTCTATCTGTGCCGCCTGAATCATTTTGCCATTATAGTTTACCTGCGGTACAATTACTTTGGTAATCACCTCGGCGCCTTTTTCCAGCGTTTCGTCCAGAATCGTGCTGATAACCGTAACTTTCATGCCCACATGAAATTCTTTTCCGAGCAGCCTGGGCACTTCGTATCCTTTGGCCGCCAGGTTGTCTTTCAGCGCTTCAACCGACCGTTTCAGTTGTTTCAGCCCTCTGGTATCTTCATTCATCAGGCTCATATTACGTTCCATCGTATTGATTTCCCTGGCGAGTTTTATGGCAAGTATATGGTCGCCCGCTTCCAGATCTTTCATGTCATCTATTACTTCGCTTATTTTTGCCGGTATATCTTCCATTTTTTTCAACTGTCCTTCCAGGTCATTTTTTGCTTTGCCTAATTGATCGATAACTTCCGATTTATCGGTCTTCTGCCGCCTGGCCAGAAACCAATAGACGATACCGGATACCAGGAGGGTCAGCAGGAAAACGATAATAACATAAAGTACCGTATTATTTACCGAACGGTTTACCCGCTGAAACTGCTCGTGGGCAGTAGCTTCGCTTGTAGAAATTTTCACTCCTAACCGGTCGGCCGTTTCACTGATAGCCTTACTGTTCTTTTGTGTCGCTTGCTTCAGGCTATCTATTGTCCGGTAAGCAGCCTTGAGTTGCGCCTGTAAAGAGGAGGTTTCTTCCTTCAATTTCCCGCTTTCCGATTCCAACCGTTGCAATTCTGTTTTTATGAGATTTAACTCCTCGTTTAATCCTTCCGCCGCGGAATGGTTTTGCGCAAAAGCGCCGATACTTACAAGCAGTAATACTGCTACGAAAATGCTTCTCATCTTTTTGTTTTTTTAATTTATACGTTAATTATCAATTTTGTATGCTGTTAATGCTTTTTCGAATTAATATCTTCATTCGTTCGATTTAATAATCCTGTTTACAATAGAAGATATAATCCATCCTAAAAAGAGTCCGATAAAAAATCCCGCAATTAATCCGGCGGTAATAGTCGTCTCAATACGTCCATCTATAGTACCGATTAAGGCTATAATCATCCCAAGTATGGTACAAACAACTTTAATCCAGTTAGCGCGCCTGGCTGCTCTTTTTTCTTTCTCTTCTTCTCTTTTCCTTATAGCTATAGCCCTGTCCAGGTCATACAATAAGCCGGACAGTTGTCCTTTTCGCTTATTGAAGTCTTTTCTGTATTCGGGAGTTAAATCTATCTTGTCTATCATGCCATATGCTTCTAATGCCATTGTTACTGCCTCTTTTCGTTTGACAAGACTCTTAAGGTCTTGGTTTGAACTACGGGCATTGACTTTGGCTATCCACATCTGTTCTACATCGGAAGCTGTACGGGTGTTTATTTTTGGAAGATTATCCGATAAGTCGAACAGTTGCATTGTTCGCTCATCGAACTCTTTTCTGAATTTGGGAGTTAAATCCATCTTGTCTATCATGTCATATACGTCCAATGCCCTTGTTGCTACCTCTTTTAGTTTGGCAAGACTCTTTAGTTTGGCAAGACTCTCAAGGTCCTGGTTTGGACTATTGGCATTGACTTCGGCTATACACATCTGTTCTGCATCGGAAGCTATACGGACGCTTATACTTGTATGGATATCTTTTGCATCGAGGCCTTGCGTAATCCCGGCGTTTTCATCGTACCTGTTTCTGACCATTTTTCCAACAGCTATACGTTGTCCCTGTTTGAACAGCTTTTCTATTACATCTGAAGAATACGACGATGATTTCGTAGCATTCTTCAATTGCAATAAAAGCGGTTTTGCTTCATTCAGAAATTTATACGCATTATCTGCAGTTGGTATTGTCTTCCTGTTTATCATTTCCATTAAGCCCTGAAAGGGTTTTTCCAATTTAGACTGAAAATCATTATGATTATCGATGGCGCATTGCAAAAGTTCATTTGCTACCTTATCGGCGCTAGAAGTATATTGCAAACCTTCGCCCTGTATCTCTTTCAATTGTTCCAACCGGCCTTTTGTATTTTGGAGCAATTGTATTCCTGCATCTGCCGCTTCCGACGGGTTGGCTTTTCGTTTTTGAGCGGCGGCTTCCACCTGGCGTTCGATTTCGGAAACAAATGTTTGAACAAAACCTTTCAAAAACTCCTCTTTGGCTTCAAAATTTATCTTTGCCAGTATGGCGGCCATCGCGGTCGGAGTTGTTATTTTATCTTGCTCAATGTTTCGTTTTACTGTTTGAAGAAACATTTTTTCCAAGTCAACCGGCTTTATTGAATAGGTTTTGTCGGCTATTATACTTACAAATTTTCCGGCAAATTTACTTCCAAGAAATTTTATCTTCAGGGAGATGCCTTTTTCAAGATTATTCGTTATGGCAGCGCCGGTACGGGTTTCGGATACGGTCTTCCATAAATACAACGTGGAAAGATTATGAAATGCCGACCAGTTATTTTCGCTAATCAATCCGGAAGATGTACCTTTTTCCCATATCTCCAAAGCCTCTTTCGTATTCTTATTTTTCAAATATTCAATAGCGGCTTCATCCTTGAAGTTGGCATTGTAAAACCAAAAAAGAGCGGCTTCCATCTTATCGCTGTCGAGATCAAGTTTTGATTCCGTTTCGCTTAGCAACTCTCTGGTTATGGCTAATTTTCCTAACACAGGGAAACTGTAGTCACTGTCGTTCGCAGGTAGCGCTTCCCCTGCTTCTATATACACGCGAAACCTCTTGATTTTTGCTTTTATCTCTCTTGCGGAAGCGCCTGCAAGTAAACCTGCAATGCGGTACGGGTTGTTCAAAATACTCTTCATTGTCTTTTCATTTTTTGTATCTGCTTATTTATATTTACAATTCTTCATACGCTCCCACTGGCTCAGTATGCCTTCGGCAGTTAGCCATCCGTAGCCATGCCGTTGCAGTTCGGGTATTAATATCTTTTCCGCATCGTCTTTTGTACCGTCCGGATAAAGAAGCAGAAAATGTTCCAGATAGGGACGAGCCTCTTCGTGCCAGTCTGCCCAGCCTGAAAATTCGTATAGAGGATCCATGCGTATTAACGAGCAATTGGCAGCATAAGCTATGGCATAATTTCCGGCAGGATGCAATGACAACCGAAGGCTTTCGTTCCTGTATGAAAAAAGACATTTCCCTGCATTCAAATCCCAATAACAAATCCATCCCGGATATCCGACGGATAGAGCATACCGCTCGTCGGGAAGGAACCGGACGTCAGAAATACAATAATGCGGATTTTTGTGACGGCAAATGAAATTTGTTTCGGACGTCTGCAAATCTATCTGCTCAATTCCTCCCGCGATACCTGATAATAATTTACTGTTATTATAGTTGGGATAAGCGCAGGATACCTGTTTGCCAAGTATCTGCATTTTCTCGTCCCGTATTTGCCATAATACCAATTCTCCCTGTTTATGACCCGGCGCCATTGACAGAGTAACAATCGCTGCATCCGGGCCAAAGAAAACATTTTTAACCTCATGTTCGTGCCGGAAAGTATGGATGCACTTGCGCGTCTGTATATCCCACAATTTGGCTGTTCTGTCATCGCTACCCGACAAGAGGCGTTTCCCGTTAGTACTTACGGTTAAAGCATTTATGGATTTATCGTGCGCGTTTTCCAGCTCAAACAAATATTTTCCGGTATGCGTATCAAATACTTTGATGGACTGAGGATATTTCTTTGTTTTATCAACGCCAAAAACATAACTGTTGTCGGGACTAAATGTATAAAGAACAAGAGATTCGTCGAATTTATACAGGTATTTACCGTTAATAATATCATATAGCCAGCCACTTGAAATGACATATCCTTCCGAATTGAACGCATACGTATGATTTGCCTGTCCGGCGTCTTTTTCCTGTACAAGCGCACGCAGCCCTCTGACACGGCAATACCGCCCGATTTCGTCATAAAGTTTATGCCGGATTGGCCGGTGGACAAACGGCATATTGAATACTTTTTCCATGTATTTCAAAGCGGTTTTTATTTCCTTTTTCTGGATACAGGTTTTCACTTCCGCTACCAGTTGGCTGAAACGGCGTTCCTGATCTTGCATTTCCTGTGTGCCTGCCACGCGGCTCAATGACCATCGAACCGGAAACTCCTTATTGAATTCCGGCAAATTTATGAGAATAATCGACTTGGGAGAATCTCCCAATTGTTTCGCAGCAATCGCTAAAGCATATTCCTTGCCGGAATACAGCAAATCAGATTCCGGGAGATATTCGTTTGAAGTACGAATACACTGGCCGGTGGCGATATCTATCAATTTACAATCGGAAGATATGGAATAGATATGCTTCCCGTCGGGGAAAAAATGAATATTTTTCCCGAATCCATGTTCATGTTTGTATCGTAGTTTACCATCCGTACAACGCCATTGAGTAAACACATTATCCGCGTCTACTATATTCAGATACTGTCCATCCGAAGTAAAATGCAGCATCTGAATGTTTGCCTTCCGGCCGGATACGTCTATCCTGGTAAGTAAAGCCCCTGTCCGGGCGTCGAATAATTTTACGGCGCCATCCCGGGTTCCTGTTGCTAATACTTCGGCGCCGGGAGCAAACAAAAGAATCGAACTGTCGACTTCATCGATAGAAATTGTATGTAAACATTTTCCATTATTTACCTCCCATGTTTTCAATTCGCCAACGCTGTTTTCCTCATTGCCCCAAGCTACCGTCGTAAGTCGTTTGGCGTCTTTATGGAAACAGGCGCCTTTTACTTTTTGGCTGGAAAACAACGGAGACACAATCCGGAATGAGCAGTGGCGTCTGTCGGTATCCCACAG
>JAITRG010000277.1 GCA_031288515.1 Tannerellaceae bacterium | reverse complement strand
CTGTCAACAAGTCAAGCGCGGGTTTTGCCAGCGGTAAATATTCCTGTTTCTTTGTCTTTTGCTGTATGTATATCAACATCGTTTCATTGTTGATTTCACGGATACGCTTCCACGTCAAGCCCTTTACATCTGAAAACCTTAATCCGGTATAGCAACTGAATAAATAGGCGGTTTTGACCTCATCAAACGGCGTTTCCACGCCTATCAATGTTTTAACCTCGTCAATGGTCAAAAAAGGGATTTCCGTCGATGTGTTTTTAGGCTTTAAATCCTTGTTGATAGTATCAAACGGGTTTTGAGGTATAATCTCATCCTCAACGGCTCGTTTGAAAACAACTTTTAATTTCATCAAATAACAAACCTGTGTGTTAACTGATAATTGGGACGCTTTTATCCCGGCAGTACTTTTCAGATAGCCTATAAATTCCAAACAGAATTTTTTATTGGCTTGTTTCAGTGTGATATTTGGGGAAAAATCCTGTACAAACAAAATCAAAGCGTCGTAACTCCGTTTTGTCTGGGGGGTCTTGCTTTCAGAAACGTATTTGATATAATCCACAAGTAACATTTTTTGTTTTTTGTTACTCGTGTTACTCAAACCGTGTTCCGCTTTTTGCAAATCCACTATCCGTTGACTTTGGATTGTCTTTGCAATTTCAAGCGTTTGGCGGTTTTTGTCTTTGTCAAGCGGTGTTTTTCCCGGCGTTAAATACAGCTTCAAAAATTCATAACGCCGCTGCCCGGCAGTATAAACGTCCAAATAGACGGATTTGCAGCCGTTTGAAAGCTCCTTAAGCCTCAACCGTACCGGCTCTTTTACTTTTGGCTGCTTCTTGGATTTTTTAATGTTACCCATATTGCATTATTTTAATGTTACCCGCTGCAAAGATAGAACATTATTTTGAACGAGTAACAAACGAGTAACAAAAAACATCAAAGTAACAGAATAACAAATGAAATAAAAGTCCAATCAAAAGAGAATGTAAAATGCTATAAATCCGGGAATAATCTATTTTTCTTGTGTTTTTGTTACCCTGTTATTTTCTTTCAAAAAATGGCTGAATTATTCGATTACGAAAACAATCGAAATCGCCCTCCAATTTCCTCTTGTCCGTACAAAATACCCGTTAGCTGAAAACGAAAATTTCTTAAAATCTGTCAGCCAATAAGCCTTAACGGTAGCATATTCTAAAACGACCAGACTTCCCTTCCTCCTCCTTATTTTCTCTCCCGGCCTCGTATTCTTCGTGTTTTTCCTTTTTTAATGCGTTAAAGTAGAATAAATGTGGAAGATGAAATCTACAGAAACCCGTCAATAAAGTTATAGCGTCAAAAGCGCTAACTCTTTACAGGCTTTACGGTCTGTTTTACCGTTTTCCGTCATGGGGATAATATCTACCGGACGGATGATTTTCGGACGTTCGCAGGGAAGGCACAGGTTGTTGATTTGTTTGGAGATTGTGTCTATGTCTGCCGTTTTTTCTATCAGAAGAACAACGATTTCCCCGAACTTGGGATGGGGCGCTGATGTGATGGCGAAGGGTACAGGAATGACGGGGCGTATCTTTTCTTCGAGGCTTTCTGTTTGTAGCTTGACGCCGCCGCTATTGATCAGGTTGTCTGCCCGCCCCAGTATGCGGAAACGTCCGTCGGGTAGCAGTTCGGCTATATCATTTGTGCGTAAAGGGGAGTCGCCTGCCCAGGGAGCTTCTATGACTAACCGGGCGTCGTCCGCCAGCGTAAGGCGTACGCCTTCGAAAGGGGTGTAGCAGACCGACGCCTCGCTGCCGTTTATTCTCCGGAGGGCGATATGGGAGAGCGTTTCCGTCATGCCGTAGGTGGAATAGAGTTCGCCGGGGAAAGACTTTAGTTCGTCTTCTAATGCCGGGTTGATTGCCCCGCCGCCGATTAATAGTTTCTTTATCTGTTTAAGCCGCTCTTTTTCTTCGGGAACCTGCAGGGAATTATAAACCTGCAAAGGAACCATGGCCGCAAAGTCGATTGGGGAGTCAACGTCTTTCAGCGGATGGCCGGAGGGTTCGCGGATAAGCAAATCGAGGCCGGCAACGAATGAACGTACCAGCATCATCTTTGCGCCGATGTATTTCGTATCCATACATAAGAGCGCCTTATCTCCCTTTTTCAGACGGAGGAAAGAGCAGGTGGCGCGGGCGCTTTCAATCATCTGTGTTTTCTTGACTGTAAGCTGTTTGGGCGTTCCGGTAGAACCGGACGTCTGTACCGTCATGTAAGGGGTGGGGGAGAACCATTCGGAAAGCCTTCCCCCTAATCCTCCGGCGGGGGGACAAAGGGAGGGGAGCCACCATAAACGATCTTCTCTTACTTCAAGGGGCATGTTAATATTATTGGTAAACAACCCGCCTGTTCCGAGGCCCTGAAAGCTTTCCCCGGGCGGGCGGGGGAGCGCTGAGGCCGTCCACTGCGCAATGGCATTCAGCCCGATATTCGATTCGAGGGCGGAGGTGATCCACCAGCCTGTACCGAGGCGTCCGGCTTCGTCAATCCATTCCCGGCAGCCGCTGATTCCTCCGTGCAGGGAAGGCTTCAGTATGATATACTGCGGATGTATCGTTTCAAGCAACCGGCGTTTGTCTTCCCGGCGGTTCCAGCCGATAAGTTCTTCATCCAAAGCGATGGGTATGGGCGTTTCGGCAGCCAGCTGGGCCATAACGTCCCATTGTCCCGCGCGGACGGGCTGTTCTATGGAATGGATATCCCATTCGGCTAACTGCTTCAGTTTATCCAATGCCTCGCCGGGCAGGAAGGCTCCGTTTGCATCTATCCTCAGGGTTATCTCGTTTGCCGGGAAACGGCTACGGATGCGGCGAAGCAGGGAAAGTTCATCGTCAAAACGGATAGCGCCGATTTTCAGTTTGATACACCTGAATCCCTCTTTCAGCTTGCTTTCTATCTGTTCCGCCATTTTCCGGTAATCGCCCATCCATATAAGTCCGTTGATGGGTATCCCTTCTTCTTCACGGGAAAAAGGGGTATCCCAAAGGCGGAAACTACCGGTTTCGTACTGCCTGAAAGCGGTTTCCAGCCCAAACAGGATGGATGGATAAGGGCGCAGCGAGTCTACATCCATCACACCGTTTTCTTCTATTTGCCGGCAAACGTTCCGGAGTATTCTTTCATACCCCGGTATATCGTCACAACTCAGGCCGGGTAGGGGAGCGCATTCTCCGATTCCCCATTTACCGGGATATTCTCCGGAAGAGAGCAGCACATACCATACGTTCCGCGTGGTATACACTCCCCTCGACGTTCCGGCTGGCCGGCGGAACGTTAAGAGATAATTGAAAATGGATAATTGAAACCGGCTCACGGGAATTTAGGGTATTGCCCGAAATCTGGTTTCCGCTTTTCGAGGAAGGCCTGTTTTCCTTCCTGCGATTCCTCCGTCAGGTAATATAATAAGGTAGCGTCTCCCGCTAATTCCTGGATACCGGCCTGTCCGTCGAGTTCGGCATTAAGGCCTGCTTTTATCATGCGGAGCGCCATCGGGCTGTGCATCATCATCGCCTCCGCCCATTCCACTACTTCGTCTTCCAGGCTGTCGAAGGGGACTACTTTGTTTACCAATCCCATATCCAGCGCTTCCTGAGCATTGTATTGTTTGCAGAGGAACCATATTTCGCGGGCTTTCTTTTGTCCTACGATACGGGCGAGGTAAGACGAACCGAAACCGGCGTCGAAGCTTCCCACGCGCGGGCCTGTCTGCCCGAAGACCGCATTTTCGGAAGCAATCGAAAGGTCGCAGACAACGTGTAATACATGCCCGCCGCCGATAGCGTAACCGTTTACCATCGCTATAACAGGCTTTGGCAACGACCGGATTTGCTTCTGAACATCCAATACGTTCAGGCGGGGTACGCCGTCTTTGCCTATATAGCCGCCTTTACCCTTTACGTTCTGGTCGCCGCCCGAGCAAAACGCTTTGTCGCCCGCTCCCGTCAGTACCGCCACACAAATGTCTTCATCATCCCGGCAGATACGTAAGGCGTCGCTCATTTCGCCTGTTGTCGCAGGCGTGAAGGCGTTGCGGTAGCGGGGGCGGTTGATCGTGATACGGGCTATGCCGTTATGAAAGTCGAACAGAATATCTTCATATTCCTTGATAGTTGTCCATTCTCTTGCCATAATTATTTCTTTTTAAGTTCGCGATAATAATTCCGGAGTATATCCGTATTCTTTTTCATCGAGGTAAATACTTCCAGTAGAACCGGCTTGTCTCCCTTATTGCCGGCGAAGAGAGGCATTGCGTCTTTTAATTCCTTCGTATCGGACGCAGAGAGATAGGTAAAACCGGCAGTTTCCGCCCAGGCTTTCGCCGACGTCTGGTGTGAGGCGGAAATGCAGGTTTCTATCGCTTCCGACTGATCGAGGCCGGGGAGCGCATAAAAGATTTCGCCTCCTCCGTTGTTGTTGAGCAGTATGCGAAGGCTTTTACTCAACTGGCGGTTCCAAAGGGCATTCATATCATAAAAGAAAGCCAGGTCGCCGATTAAGAGGAACGTCTGTTTCCCGCTAACGGCGGCATACCCCACTGCCGTAGACATACATCCGTCGATACCGCTTGTCCCCCGGTTGCAGTATACGGCTACACCCCTCTTTAAAGGAAACAACTGCGCCAGACGGACGCTGGAGCTATTGGCCAAATGGATGGAAGCGTCTCCGGGTATTGCCTCCAGCCATTCTTTTACGACCAGCAAATCTGAAAACCCGCCGGTATTACCCGGAGGCGACAGCTTCTTCCGGGCATTATTCCAAAGCGAGGCGTATGACTCCCCTTTATCCTTTTCTGCGTCGCCGCACGACGCCAAATAATCCAGGAATACGGGTACGCCGGCTTCTATACTGTGCGTGAGGCTCTGAAACAAATCGGTTATTTCTCCCGAACGGGAGATATGCCAGTGTTCCCCGGGCTTATTCGCCCGTAAGAACTGCTTTATTCTTTTGGATACGATATGTCCTCCGAAAGTAATAAGCAAATCGGGAGCATATCTTTTCTGTTCTTCTTTGGGCAAAGTATACAGGAGGCTGTCGAAATCGCCGATAACATGCGGCGAATGGATGTTGGAAAGACATTCGCCCAGGATAATACAGTCTTTCTCCCGGGATAGCTTTTCTACCAGCTCGCGGACGTCTTCCGTTTGTTGCCATAATTGCCCTGCAAGGATCATCCTTTTGGCATGCTTCCGGAAACGGGCGGTAAAACCTTCCTTCGCCATTAACTCTTCCATGCTTACGCCGGGCAAATAACGGCGGATGCTTCGCACCCCGGGAAGGACGTCGGCCGTATAGTCGAATAAAGGCTCGGATAAGGGAATATTTATATGTACGGGAGCCGGGGTATGGTGGTTCAGCTCTGCTAAAGCCTCGTTTATTAAGCGGTTGCAATACCATTCGTCTTCCGGCGTATTTATTTCGGGGAGTTGTACCGATTTCTTAACTAATGTGTTATACATCCCCGGTTGCGGCAGCGTTTGTCCGGCTCGCTGGCCTATCCAGGCGGCAGGGCGGTCGGCTGTCAGCGCCAATAAGGGAAGCTCCTGGTAAAAGGCTTCGGCAACCGGCGGGCTAAGGTTCAGCGCCGCCGTGCCCGACGTACAGCAAACGGCCACGGGCGCTCCCGTGTGCAGGATGATACCGATAGCGTAGAAACCGGCGCTCCGTTCGTCTACAACGACATGACAGGTAAAGAATGAATCAACGGCAAAGGAATGCAACAGGGGAGAATTTCTCGAACCGGGAGATAATACGATTTGACGGATTCCGTGCGCTTTCAGCAGGGCTATAAGTTGTAAGACATTCTTTTTATTTGCGTACATAATTGTTTACTTCCGTTAGGTATAGCATGGTTTGCAGCTTGTCTTCCGTCTCCTGCCATTCCTGTTCGGGAACTGAAGAGGGCAACAAACCGCCGCCGGCATACAAAGTAAACGAATTATCGCGAATGTTCATACAACGGAGATTCACATATAAATCACTTTTTCCGTCGGGCGCCAGCCAACCGACAAATCCGCTGTAATACCGCCGCTCGTATCCTTCGTTCTCACGGATGAAACGGTAAGCCTCTTCTTTAGGCAAACCGGATACTGCCGGCGTAGGATGTAACAGTTCTAACAGGCTGCCCAGCCGGCCGGTATCAGGAAGCGAAAACACAAAGTCGCTTCGCAAATGCGCCAATTCGCCGGCCCGTACCGTATAGGGGCCTTTCTCCGAAGGATAAATACCGGATGACGTAAGCTGCGTACGGATATAATACGAGACAAGCATTTGTTCGATGAGGTTTTTGTCATCCCATGTTTTGGGTAATACGCCGTTTTGCAAGGGTTGCGTACCGGCAATGGCAACGGTGTGCCACACATTCCCTTCGCCGGAGAGAAGCATTTCGGGCGTACTGCCCAGCCATGTTCCGGTCTGCGGCGTATGGCAAAGATATATGTATGAACGGGTATACTTCGTACAGGCAAGAGTAAATGCTTCGGCCGGCGAAAAACCAGCTTCCCTTTCCATCGTTATACTGCGGGAAAGAACTAATTTCTTAAATTGCCTGTCGCGGACAGGATCAATGAATATTTCAAACCGCTCGGCATACGCCTCTTTCCCTTTTAGTCCCTCCTGTCTCTTTTGTCCTTTCACGAGTTCTCCCGGCAGGAAAGGCCTTTCTGTTTTTGTTGCCGGCCGGATCAGTACGATCGGAAAAGCCTCCGAAGCGGCGAAAGGGGCAATTACAAAACCCTCCTGCCCGTTTAACGCTTCAATAGACTGCAACAATACCGGAGAGCCGTTCTCCTGCACAACGATATGAAGCATACTGTCTCCCGGAAGTTTGTATACGGCAAAACTCTTATCCTCTTTTATATATGTATCCAGGAAGTGCAGGCTACCGTGCATTATTTCTTTTTTAATACACTGTTTACTACGCGAACGGAAGAAACCAGCTTGCCGGTAGACGTAAATACATCCACATTCCATACATGCGAAGAACGCCCTTTGTGTATAATCGTACCTACGGCGCGCACCGTATCTCCTTCTTTGGCCGACGAAAGATGATTGCCGCTGACCTGCATCCCGACAATTATCTCGTCGGGCTGGCATAATACCATAGAGCCTAACCCGGCAACGGTTTCGGCCAAAGCCAGCGTTGCCCCGCCGTGCAGGATACCAAAAGGCTGGCGTGTGCGAATGTCTACAGGCATGGTGGCTTCTACCCGGTCTTCCGACGCATAGGTGTACTGGATACCCAGATTGCCCATTAACGCATGCTTTGCACGAGCGTTTAATTTGTCTAAAGGTATATCGGCCGGGCGAAGTTTGGCGATAATATGTTCTTCCACCGCTTTGGCAACTCCATCCTCTTCGTTGGTTGCCGTGGTATAATCCGTGCAGCGTTTTACAGGGTCGAGCGCATTGCCCATCGCAATACCCAGCCCCGCCGTTTGTATCATCGGAATATCGCAGAGGCCGTCGCCAATAGCCATCATATGTTCTGCTTCTATGGCTAATTCACCCATTAATACGCCTAATGTATCGGCTTTATTAATGGAGGGAGGAACCACTTCCAGGAAATAAGGTTCGGAGCGGAAAACGTCTAATGAGCCATCCAGCTTTTTCTTCCACTGTTTTTCCAATCCAAGCAGCGCCTCTTCATCATCGCCGACCACCATTATTTTACAGGGACGAAAGGTGATGGAATCGGCGAAATACATCACCTCCTCTATCTGCATCTTATTCCGGTCCGCTTCTTCCTGCACATGAATATTTGCGGCATTATTCGTATAGATGGTATCCTGGCGGTACGTAAGGATTGTAAAATTGTTTTTAGCGGCTTCTTTTTCCAGATAAGGGATTAGTTCCGGGTCTATACGGCGTTCAAACAACAGCTTATCCGTATTCATATCAAATATCTGCCCGCCATTGTATGAAAGGATATAGCCACTGTATTTATCAAGTTCAAGGATTTTTGCCAGAGGACGCAGGCCATAGGTAGATCTGCCGGAAGCCAATACAATCTGCACTCCCATTTGCTGCACTTTCAGCAGGGCAGCCAACGTAGCGGGCGTTATTTCTTTTCTATTATTCAGAAGCGTTCCGTCTACATCCAGTACGAGTAATTTATACTTCATAGTCGTTATAGTCGTTTCCTGAGTGGAGCGAAAAACGGGGTTTTAACCCATCATCGCTAAATGTTATCTAACGTCTGTCTTATTTTTCAGGTTCAAAATTACGCCCTTTTTTCGAAACCGCCAAATTATTGATAAACAAACACTATATATATTTATATTGCACGCGGGATGGTTTTTGAACAAAAACGGGCGGCTTTGCTTTACGCAGGAAGCGGGGCCGCCCGACTTTTTTTTGCCTCGATATCTCCGGGCGATTGGCTCCCTGCAATTGTTTTGGCTCGATATCTCCGGGCGATTGGCTCCCTATAGTTGTTTTGGCTCGATATCTCCGGGATATTGGCGCCCTACAGTTGTTTTGGCTCGATATCTCCGGG
>JAITRG010000249.1 GCA_031288515.1 Tannerellaceae bacterium | reverse complement strand
GTGTGACTGGAGCGTGATGCAACGGTTTCAGACACGCCGTTCCCGTCACGTACCGTCACACTCCAGTCACGCTTCCGTCACACTTATTATTCTGTATATAATATAGTTGCAGGAAATGTGACTGAAAAAACGAAAAAAAATAAAGTTTTGAAGTAGCAGTATTATCCGTTACTTTTCAGGGCAACCGCACCAAATTTTCAAGAGTGTTGAATTCCCCTGTTAAACGATACTTTTTCACCTCTCCTTTCAGCTTTCATTTTTTTTTGCAAATGATTGGTTTACAGAATGAAATTCTGAAAGGAGACGCAAGAAGACCTTTCAGTTTCCATACAGCCGGAACCGGAGGAGAGAGATTTATTCCCCAAAAAAGCATTATAGTGTGTTGAGTAAACCATTATAATGCCTTTAGTAAACCATTATATACTCTCTGTCAAACCATTATAATGATCTGTTGAAGGTGTCATAGCGTTTTTTTTAACTCTTCGCAATGCTTCATCAGAGTCTTCGCAATGGTTTACCAAAGTCATCGTAACGGTTTTCTAAAGTCATCGTAATGGTTTGGAAAAGAGGGCGTAATGTTTTTTTTCTTTTTTGTCGGCCCTGTATTTTTTTCTGAAAGAAGGTGCTGAAAGGTCTTCTTTCAGCCATAGTCGTTCATACGCAAGTATTTATAAACCGGCTGGAAGCTGAAAGATAGCGCCAGACAAGCCTGTGTAATGGGTTAAAGTAGAAGCAGGCAAAGACAACATGGATTATTTTGGCGCGGTTGCCCTGGTATATCATTTAAACTTTTGATTCCCCGGATGAATATTTTCCTGAGATAATTCCGGATAATATTTGCGAATAAGCTCCTGGTCATTCTTTTCTAATTCATTTAATTGCCGGAGAGTATCCTGCGGACGTAATCCTTTTTGATTCAACACATTCATTAAGCTCCAATCTTTTGCGGGTTTATCGGGAGAGGGATCGGCAGGCTCCCGGGCTTCCAGGTCATACCGGGTGAAATCAACTATATAGGTTGGCGAACCTTTTTTATGCCAGTCGCGTAAGAGAGCTAAACGGAATTCTTTATTCATAAACCACTTAATCTCCAGGTTATTATATGAATCTCCCAGTCCGGAACCCCGTTCTTCAAACCGGTAATTCCAGTCATCATTCGATTTATATTGATTCCGCCAGATCGTACCAAATTCACCAAAGGTTACAAAACGCGTATCCGCCCACCGTTTTTTCGTATCTGTGACCCACATTTCCATTGCGTCGCAAATCAGGTCTTTTCCAAATTCATGTACCATTTGCGCTTCCCAGATATTGGTTACCCATCCGAACCCATTCAATTCAAACCCTTTATCGAAATGAATTGCCTGGGTATGCATTACTTCCCGATGACCCAGGTCGAGTCCCCAGCCTTTATAGGTTTCAATGGGACCAACTCCCCTGCGGCTATTGTATCCTTCGATCCCGTGTCCTGTTTGTCCGCTACGGCGTGCGCAGATAAAATCCATGGTCCACCCATCCAGATTGACACAATCAATAAAATCATTTTCCCCTTGTGCCGGTTTACAAAAATGTTCGGTTGAAGGGTAAAAAGGATAAGAAGGAGAACCGTCCGCACCACCTCCGTCGATATTATGCTGGCTCCAGATAACAGCATGGGCTACATGGATATTTTCTTTTTCTGCCAGATATTTCAAGTTGTCGGCAGATAAGAAACCTCCGATGATTGATTGCGGGCGATAGCCGTCTCCTACTAATTCGGTAATGGTCTGGATTGCTTCCGATATTTCGCGATTCACTCTTTCACGCGGTAAATACATCGCCGGGAAATATCCGGGGAAATAAGTCGCCTCATCTCCATATTTTCTTTGGCACTCTACTACATACCTGCGTATTTGCTGGTAATTTTCACGTTTATCTTCTAATGCATTCATTGTGAATCCCCATGTTAAACGGCCATCAGGATTGTTTTTGGCAAAGGCTTCCCGCAACGAGCGTACTCCATCGAGCGTATGCCAGTCTGCTTCGTCACGGGGATGAAGTTTTACATCCCGCGAAACTTCCCACGGAGTGGTACGTATCATGATACATAGCGTAACAAACCGGTTACCGTTTAACGTTATGGGCGCCTGTACCACTGAAACAACAGGCTCACTTGCATACGTAAAACCTATGCAAGTAAATACGATTATAAACAATAAAAATACTCTTTTCATAAAAATATTCAATTAAATAGTAGTTTGCAGATATTCCCCTTTAAGGGCTATGGCCGGGGATTTTTCCTCGTGGCTTTTATCACAGCCTCATTTATTTGCCTTACTTTTTCCAGATCCATCTTCTCTACCTTGCGGTCGTAAGTGACCAAACCGTTTATTTCATGTTCAACATCCGAGGTCTGGGTATAAATAGCCGCACTTAGCCCAAAGTATTTAACCATTTGTTCTAATTCATTCAACATAAAAACATATGTATCTGTTAAAATATCCTTATTCAGCATCATATCATAAGCATCATTACGCACCGGCCACATATGATCCCGAACAAACAGGCCTTTTCCCCCGAATTCGCCGAGCGAGGCTGCCCGTTTATCATCCGGACGGGGCATCCTTCTTAGTTCGATCTTCCCATAATGATGAAGATCAACAAAATCACCGTTTCCGGGATCTCCATACGCCGACCGGTAACCCGGCGCATTATTGTAGCCCGAATTACCATTCACCAAACGACTGGGATCATATTTCTTTACCCAGTCTGTAATATCCGTCACTTCAAAGGCTCCCCAATTCTCATTAAACGGAACCCACATCACAATAGAAGGCGAACTGATATGCTGGTCGATCATAGTCTTCAGTTCTTCACGAAATTGTTTACGGACAACAACAGAGTCCGCTTCATCCGGAAGCCATAAATTAGGCATATCCTGCCATACTAAGAGCCCCATACGGTCGCAATGATAATACCAGCGTTGCGGTTCTACCTTGATGTGTTTACGTATAACATTAAATCCGGAGCGTTTAGCGAGTTGTATATCATATAATAAAGCCTCCTCGGCAGGCGCTGTGAATACTCCGTCGGGCCAGTAACCCTGATCTAGTAAACCTATCTGGAAAACAAACTTTCCGTTCAACAGTACACGATTCACATCATCGACTTTTCCGATACTTATGGAACGCATTCCAAAATAAGAATCAACTTCATCGATTAGTTTTCCTCTCCGGTCTTTTAACTGTAATTTCAGGTCATATAAAAAAGGATCATCAGGACTCCACAGATGCGGATTCTTAATTGAGACATAGAAGTTATTATTTGCCGTGCCTTCTGCTTTAGCGACTTCCGTAGAACCGTCTTTAGCTATCGCCGAGACTCTCAGATCCGACTTGTCAGTATAAAGGACAACTTCCAAACGGCTGTTTTCCAAATCAGGGATCAGTCTGATTCCGGATATGTATTGTTTTTCCACAGGTTCCAACCATACGGTTTGCCAGATACCCGAAGTAGAGGCGTAATCGCCACGAGGTCCGTTTTTGCCATTAGCGGCTTTGCCGTCATTCGGATCATAAGCGCCTATAACGAGTACATTATCCCCGGATTTTAAATAACCCGAAATATCAAACATAAAGGCGTCATAGCCACCGGTATGCGAACCCGCTTTTTTGCCATTCACAAAAACGGTTGCAATACGATCTACCGCTCCGAAATGTAGCAGTACTTTTTTTCCTTTCCATTCTTCCGGAATTGTGAAAGTCCGGCGATACCAGAGATTCGTTTCATCGTTACGCCTGATTCCCGACAATTCAGCTTCAGGAGAAAACGGGACACGTATCTTTTCCGATTTTCCCGAAAATGCCGGTGGTACAGTTACCGTTACCGGGTCCGGCAATTCTTTACCCCCCATATAATCCCACATACCATTCAGATTCAACCATTGTGGACGTACCATTTGTGGACGCGGATATTCAGGTAAAGGAATTTCTGCCTGGATTGCTTTCTCAGTCCATGGCGCAGGTAAAGTAAAGGATTCTGAACTTTGAGATCTCAGTTCAGATACTCCGGCCATTAAAATCAGGCAGTATATCCAATATATATACTTTGGCTTTTTCATCTGTAATTCTTTTATAGGATATTCTTACAATCCACAACCAGCCTGTTTCCGGAAGGTATTAACCGGAAAACGAATTCGTCTGATGAGTTTCCTCCTTCAATGGAACCCTTTTCGCACGTAATTGTATAATCAAAACCGCGGAATGTAGCATTTATTTTCTTCGTTTCAAATGAGAGGAATGGCAATTCCGCATCGTTCGCTGCCGTAAGTTCAAGTGTCCAGTTCAAGCCTTTTTCCTGTGGCTCACATGATACTTCGAACCGGTCTTCATAAAAAATAATGTTGAACGTATTCTCATTTTCGTCTTTACAACTTACTTGCAAAACATCTTTACTGATTTCCTTCACAACAGGATCTTTAAACAGAATTTCTGATCGGCTCTTACTTTTGTCAACTTTCATAATACGTAAACCGGCTCTTTCATCTGATGTACTCCATATAAATCCGTCCACCACAGGAAGTGTGAAATAGAAAAACTGATTACCTTCTCCTGCCGTATCATAATAGGGTGATTTGAATTTTTCATCAAACAGATGGATATCACGGAAACGGAATGATTTACCTTCCCATAGCAAATTCGTGCGATAATAGCGGCTGTTAAACCAGACACTCTTTCGACCTTCATTACGAATATCAGTAAGTGTTGTGACTGCTGTTGGAGGAGTATGCTTAAATTGCTCTTTAAACCACTTCCCGGATGTTTCCAGTGTCTCCAGTTTGATTTTTCCGGCAATCCTTAAAGAATCAAACAGAGGGAATTGCATTTCGAGTCCTTTTTGTATAGCTTTCCAGGTAAAAGAATTCTCCTGTCCTGCCTGTGCATAATTAAATACCAGACAAGGCTGATTTACGATAGATTCCAGGAAGTACTCTACCCATTCTTTATTCATACCCGACTCCTTATACGCCGGTTCAAGCGAAATAACGCCTTGTCTTCTTCTCCCTAATCCGGTATCGTACTGATAAATCGGATCACTGCCCAGCATACGGAATACAGGCACAGGGATCTGCGCTTCTTCTGTTTGTGCAGGCATATATGCATTGGTACGACTGGGATAATATGCCTGGTTCCAATAGCCACCCCAAAGGGTATAACCATCTGTTCCGATCTGATCCTTACAATTACATGAGGCTACGATTCCGTATTTTTCGTACATATACGCCAGCGTATACGAATCAATAAACCATGACCCAACGGATTTTGGATAGTAACCATATATTTCTTTGAACTTTGTCATGTATACATCCACCAATTGCTCCCTCTCCCGGGAAGTATATCCGGTCGTAAAAGCGATATTCGCATGCGAGACCCATGAATGTTCGCCCCGCCATTTAATTCCGGCAGCTTCCACATGCGGTTGCGTAATTTCCCACCATGCACCCAACTCACAATTAGCTGGAAGCTCTTTTTTCATTAACTCCTGGTATTGAGGGTTGATCAAGGCGTCATATTGAAAAAGGAAAGTTGCCGGAAAATGATATTTGTTCACCAGCTTAATTTGTTCCTGTACAGTTTCAAACAACAGCCGGTCCGAGTCTTCCACACGATAATCCGTCTGACGGATAAAATTGATGATGTTAATGATCCTCGGAGCATCCGATATATGCACATCTGAAACATCTTGATTTGATTTGCTGGCGCAACCCATACATATCGTACTTAGGAATAATACTATTACTTTTTTCAAGTTCATACAAATTATTTAGTTTCACATAGTTGAAAAAGCGGATAATCATTTTTTTCAATTAATAAAGGTAAGATAATTTCCGGCAAATATGAGAGTGTATCAATCTACCGGATTCTAATATCCCCCAAATACAGGGGATATTAGAGGTTCCTTTTATCACCAGCCCGGATTATTTGACAATAAATTCGGATTGAGTTTGGTTTCATCCAAAGGTAAGGAATAGTAATAATTCTTGGGTACAACAAATTTGCGGTTCGCTGCAGGCTCTATAATATAAAAGCCATCCGCATCCACATTTGCAGCTTCTGTGGCGCTCAAAACCCCTTCCTCTTCATACTCTGTACCGGTATATTTAAACCCTTTAATAGCTTGTACCAACTCCGTTTCCGCAGT
Source organism: Tannerellaceae bacterium (assembly GCA_031288515.1). GTDB lineage: Bacteria > Bacteroidota > Bacteroidia > Bacteroidales > Tannerellaceae > DFXE01. Next base: position 6,706 of record JAITRG010000249.1, on the reverse strand, counting down.
TTTCCAGCGCCTCAGGTCATCCCGCCTGAAACCTTCAAAGCAGAGTTCTACCGTACGTTCGCGACGAATTTCGGTCCGCATGTCAAGACCGTTTGCAGAGACGAACGCATTCGTAAGAGGAGTCATCTCGACACCCTTACGCGAACGGATCACATTGATCGTGTTGTTCAGTATTTCATCGCTAATTGCGCCGTCTTTTTCGAACGTAGCTTCCGCCAGAATGAGTAGCGCCTCAGGATAGCGGATAATGTGACAATCATAAGTCGTCTGGCCGTTTACAGTTCTGGCCTCGCCAATAAATTTCCAGAGTTTATATCCCGTCTTCGTATTGGGGCGGGAATTGAACAGGGGAGAATTGACCAATGCGGCATCCTGGGCATTCAGGAAAGTCGTTCCGGGCATCAGGAATGTCTGGGTCATGCGGGGATCACGATTTTTAAACTCGTCTTCCATCTTTGCATAGCCTTCGAATCCGGAGTTTGGGGCTGTTATAGGCAAGCCGGTGCTTTTGCAAAGGTACATGTCGGCCAACTTTTTCGTGGGAGAACTTCTGTCGCCCCAGTAGGCCACGTGAGATGTCCCATGCATCCGTATTTCCGCGGCATAACGGTTAGCAAGGATTGATTCGGAATTATCGTCTCCTTCCTCAATAAACAGGTAGCGGTAACTTTCATCACCCATACCTTCCCAGACGGAATATTCACCGCTCTCTCTCACTGCTTCGGCGGCAACTATGGCTTGATTCAACAGTTGCGCATAATCGTTGCGATGGCCGTGATACTTGGCCCATGTGCCGGCAAAGAGTGCAACTCTCGCCTTCAGAGCCAGCGCCGCTCCCTGAGTGATGCGTCCCTTATCGGCCGCTGCAACATTTCTTTGCAATGGTAATTTCGACCAGATTGCCTCCAATTCTGAAAGGATGAAGTCCTCTATTGTCGCCTGAGAACTCCTCTTGTCGTACAATTCCGGAGAGTCCACATTCAATGTTTTGGTAATGAGTGGAACGTCATTATACCTCTTCATCAAACGCCAGAGAGTGTACGCCCTGAAGAAGCGGGCTTCGGCGGCATAAACTTCGATCCCCGCGGCATCGCCGACGTATGACTCGGCCTTTTCGATGATTTGATTACAGTCACGCAGATCAGTGAAACGGTCATTCCAGTTGCCGGTCTCGGCGTTAGGAGCGATATAGGTGCCGCTACTTACGCTGTTCGCGCCTCCGCCGAACGCGATATCACTCTCGTTGTCGTCCGTATTGAAACTTTCCATTCTGCTGTAGAGGAGATTTGCCGCTTTCTGGAAGTCAGACGGGGTTTTCCAAAATTGAGGATCGCTCAAATTTTCTTTTGGAAGTAAATCTATATCCTGACAACCCAGTATTGTCGTCAGTATTATACAGAGTACTGAAACTGCTGATATTATTTTCTTCATGATTGTATATTTTATAAGGTTAGAAAACAAGATTAAGACCCACCGAGTAATTACGGGCGAATGGATATTCCCTGTAAGTACCTCCTTCTTCGGGATCCCAACCGCCGGGCGTATTATGAAACTCGAACAGATCCTCGCCGCTGAAATATACACGAACCCTTTCCAGTTTCGCTTTTTGAGTGATTCTTTTAGGAATGGCGTATCCTAATTGCAGGTTCTTCATCCTTACATAAGCCGCATTAAACACCGTATTGGTAGATGTATCATAGTTGTAGCCCTTTCGGGTACCGTCGTTCGATATCGCAGGATATCTGGCGTTGGTTCTCTCTGCAGTCCACGTCTTTCCGTACCAAAATTCCGGGGACTGGTACCATTCGGCGGCAAACGGCATCCGGTTCTCTTCCTGAAGGAACATGATACGCTTGCCCACTCCCTGGAAGAACATGCTTAAATCGAAACCTTTCCATTCCATTCTGATGTTTACGCCGAAGTTGTATCGCGGATTGGTATTGCCCAAATAGACCATGTCGCCTTCTCCGTCGGCAAACGCCGTCAGGTTGCCGTCGCCGTTCAGGTCTTTGTATTTTGCATCGCCAACTTGTATTCTCCTGTCCTGTATGGTTCCGCTGTTGGGGAAACGGGCTTTGTATTCGGCAAGTTCCTGTTCGTTCTGGATGATACCATCGAACACATAACCGAACCACGAATCCATCGGATAACCGACGGGCGTCGTGTTGTTTCCCTTGCTGATAATGGAGGTTCCTATCCTGCTAACCACCTTGTTTTGGGCGTCGCTTACATTCGCGCTGATCGAATATCTGAAATCGCCGATCCGGTCTCTCCATCCCAGAATAGCCTCCCAGCCATGAATTTTCAGTTTTCCACTGTTGGTCGAGGGAGCAGAGATTCCTAATACGGAAGGATAAGTCACAGGGATCAACATATTATCGTTATTTTTCCAGAAGTAATCGAACGATCCATAGAGTCTGTCTTTGAGGAAACTGAAGTCCACTCCTGCGTTTGTCGAAACGACAGTCTCCCATGTACGCGAAGAGGAGACTAAATTAGACTGTTTAGCCATCTGTCCTTTTGTGTTGGTTCCGAACGGATAGTAACCAGCGCTGATATTTATCAATGAAATATAATCATAATAACCTATACCCGACTGATTTCCCATTTCTCCCCAGGAAGCCCTGAATTTAAGGTCGTCGAAGATACCCAACGATTTTATCCACTGTTCATCACCTATTCGCCATGTCGCGCTCACTCCCGGAAAATATCCCCAACGTGAATCCGAAACAAACCGGGAAGATCCGTCGCCGCGCAGTGTGGCTTCGATGAAATACTTACCCGCAAATCCGTAATTGAGCCTCGAGAAGAAAGAGTTGATGGTCCACGCATTACCCTGACTTGAAGCATCCTGATCCTGTGGACTGCCCAAATTGACCGGCATGTGTTCCTGCTGGTCGAAATTGATACGCTTTGCCCAGAATTTGTCATAGTCGGCAGATTCGTGAGAGGCGCCAAACATTGCGCTGAGATCGTGCTTCTCTCCAAACGTTTTCTTGTACTCTGCATAGAGAGTAAAGTTTTTGAAAAGGGTTTTGGAGTAATTACGTTCGGCGCTGTTCGGGAATCTATTCTTCCCTGAATTTTCATCGAGCCAGTTGTTGTAGTAAATACCCTTCATCACTCTATATTCATCGGCATCGCTCTTTCGTATTGTGGCCCGTCCGATAAGGTTCAGTCCGTCCGCTATCTTCCAGGTCAGCGAGTTGTTGAATGTGAAATTACCCGATACTCTCTGTGTTTCACCGCCATCCATCAATGCCTGGGCGGGATTGACAAATCCCTCGAACGTGTAGAACCTCCCTGCCGGATTATACATGGGAGTCCAAGTGCGTGTCTTGTATATCAGTTCCCACACGCTTTGTCCCAGATCCTTGTTGATAGCCGAAGAATAGTCCCTATCACCCGCATCATACGACACATTGATATCGTAGTTCAGGTTTTTTACTATTTCCAAATTTGATTTTAAGCGTACATAGTAACGCTGGTTCAAATCCTTTCCGTAATTAAGTAACCCGTTTTCCCTCTGGTGACCCAACGAGATCAGATATGTGTATCTGTCTCCGCCGCCGGAAATACCTACATTATAGTTTTGAAGACTTCCGTTCCCTATCATCATCTCGTTCCAGTCCTGATCCTTGTAGAACTTCGGTTCGAGATTGTTCCATCGTCCCCACGGAGTACCCGGAAGCATCACCTCATCGCTGCCCTGTCGTATTTTCTCCAACTCCGCTTCCGTATATTCGGTACGGAACGAACCATCGGTGATCTCGAGCGCCATTTCGGCATGCTGTAAAAGATTTGCTGGCTTTCTCAATAATGCAGGAGTCTTTATCGAATAAGACGCATCGAAAGTTACTTTCAGCTTTTGATTCCTATTCGCATTTTTCGTTGTGACCAGCACCACGCCATCGGCGGCACGCGCTCCGTAAATAGCTGCCGTTCCATCTTTCAAGACAGATATATTCTCGATATCGGCAGGATTTATCGTACTCAGGTCTCCTTCTGCCCCATCGATCAGGATCAGTGGAGAGCCCCCGTTGACGGAAGAACGGTCACGAATACGCATAACAATCTCTTGGTTGGTCGGATCACCGCCCTGGCGTATTATCGTCAGGCCCGGGATCTCCCCCATAAGCGCACTCGAAGCATTTTGTACCGGACGCGATTGAAATACCTTTGAGTCAGCCGTGGCTACGGCGCCTCCCAGGTTGGCTCTTTTTACTGTTCCATAGCCAATTACCACTACCTCATCCATCGCCTGCACATCCTCTTTCATCGAAATATTCACCATCTGCCGGTTTCCGACAGGTTCTTCAATCGTCAAATATCCAATATAAGAAACCTGTAGCACAGTATTTTCCGGAACTTGCAATGTAAAATTCCCGTCAATATCCGTTACGGTACCGTTGGTTGTGCCTTTCTCCATAATACTAGCGCCTATTACCGGCTCGCCGTTCTCATCCGTCACTTTTCCTGAGATCTGCCTCTTCTGCTGCTGAATCACTTCCCTGAGCGTCTCCTGTTGCGGCGATTTTGAAATATAAACCTGCCTGTCGGATACTTTATAAATGTTGTTGGTTCCGGCAAACAATTTATCCAGCGTTTCACTGATGGTTTCTTCCTCCACATTGATCGATACTACCCGTTCCGGGTCTAATGTGTCCCTATTGTACAGGAATATATATTCGCTGTGTTTTTCTATCTCCGTAAAAACTTCCCGAACAGTTTTGTTCTTCAGCTTCAGACTGAGGGTTGTAGTCTGTGAATAACTGTTGCCGGCGTAACTGATGCTTATTCCTATGGCAAGGAACAGCGCTATTAGCTTCATAATTTTAAAAGTTTTTCGAGTATTAGCTCCTTTTATGGAAGTGTTAACTTTTTTTATCATATATTTGTCATGATTTTAAAGGGTTGAACTTTTTGTTTGTTTACTTTTTGAAATCCCGGATCGGATGGTGTTTAGCGATGTCGTCCGATCCTTTTTTATTGTTATCCTGTATCTTCCATTGTTAAATATTTTTAAATTTCACTGAATAAATTATTAAAAATCAAATTGTTATACGCAGATTGCCTTAATAAGGGCGCTCTATTTTATTTTTACTTTGTATATTTCGTTTTCACGTTCAATTTCTATCGGGAAGGAGAAGGTAAGACCGTTAAGCACTTCCCCGAGTTCACTCTTTAAATCAACTTTTCCTGAACACCGTTGATTGACAATATTTTCATCGTAAATGATTTCTTCTCCATAGTAACGGGATAGCTTGGTCATCAGTACATCAAGCCTCTCGTCTTCAGCATAAAGAATCCCATGGATCCACGAAATGTGTTTCTCTACTTCTACTTTTGTTACCGATGCTTGTCCGTCTTTATATTGATACATCTGTGAAGGCGTCAGTTCTGTTTTTGATCTGTTTTTGCCGGATGTTATCCGTACTGCTCCCGATGCGAGTACAACCTGTATCTCATGGTCTTCTTCGTACGCCAGTACATTGAATTTTGTTCCCAACACCCTGACCTCTACATCATTTGTCTTTACTATAAACGGTTGGCCGGAATCAGGAGCCACATCAAGAAACACTTCTCCGTTTACGTATATTTCGCGTATATTTCCTGTGAACTGGTTCGGATAAACGACTTTTGTGCCTGAATTTACATGTACCGCTGTTCCGTCGGATAATGTTAATTTCGATCTTTTCCCTTTGGGAACAATGAGTTGGCTGTATCCCGACCTGTTCAGCTCTGCTACCGACTTTCCTGTTACCCTGATGCTGTCGGGATTGTAAGAAATGGCAGGCTCTTTTTCTTCTATCCTGATCATCTTTCCGGAAGAAACAAAAAGTTGAATGTCTCCCGAAGAGGGGTCTGCTGAAAGCGGATTGGCTTCCACGAATTCCAACAATCCGGATTCCTGTTCCTCAGAATGTTGATAGATTTGGGTAACGGCAAACAAGAGCAGGAACGAAGCCGCGGCTGAAAGCCATATATACAGGTTCCGGCGTTTTTTATGCCGGTATGCACGCTGATAAAAAAGGTTGTAATGAGTTTCTATCACTTCGGGCGCAAGGGAATAATCATTCAGCCGGATTTGGGTATTGTACAAAGAAATGGCTTTCTCTATTGTGGAATTTAGTCCCGGATTTTCTTCCATCACATTTTCCCACCAGGTATTATCATTCTCATCTTTAAAGAGATTCCATCTTAGGAAATCTTCATCCTTAAGAAAGTCGATAGCCTTGTATCTCTGATATTTATTTTTCTGCATTTATTATTCGTCCTATAGACCCTGTTTCATTAGATACGAATATATGTCTTTTTTGTGATTCTTTTTTATAAGAAAATCGCTCGTTTTAAGCGATAATTTAAAATCCGCTGAATAACAATGTGATAAATATGATTGAAGGTAAAGTGGTATTTTCTTTTCTGATTTTATTTATTGCCTGAGATACGAGTTTCCGGATCGAAGTCTCATTCCTTCCCATTATTTCAGAAATCTGGGCATACTCCAGTTCCTGAATATATCGTAAGTACACAGCTTCTTTTTGCAGAGGAGAGAGGTTGTTTAATAATTTCTCCACTTTCTGTTGCACTATTAGCCTGTCTTCATCCTCAATAATTTTATCCTGAATGGTCGTTTTGATGGAAAAATTAAAAGCATCATCCTGAATATCTGTTGTATTGGAGAAAGTTTTGTGTTTAAAAAAAT
>JAITRG010000217.1 GCA_031288515.1 Tannerellaceae bacterium | reverse complement strand
CTCGGGGCGCCGAATATAAGGTAGCCGATAAAAGCAATGGTTCCCTGAATAATCGCTAAGAGCGGGATTCCCAATGCGTTTGCTTTAACCAGCACGTTCAGCTCTTTCAGCACAACATGCCGGTTTAAGCGGTTAAAAGGAAGTATCTCATACACATACCGCTCCATCTTACGCCCGTCTACAAGCATGAAATAGAGGACGAGAAGCAGCATTATGATATTGATTATAAACCCGCTGATGCCGCTCATTAAAAATTGCCCGACTTTAGGTAATATGGAAATAACAGGCATCAGGTTTCCTGTATCGAGGATGTTATACGTTGTTTTTTCTTCTATCAGATTAATGATGCTCTCTATCCGGGCGACCAACTCGACGGCATCCAGGTTAAAATCCTGTATCTCTGCTATAAACAACCATACGGCAAGCGTAAGGGGTATAAGAAAACAAAGAATCGTTTCAAACAATAATAACAAGGCAACCAGGCTTTTATTCCAGCGCTTCTGCCCGGTAAGGTAAAACATCTGCTTTCTTACTAATATATAGACAGTAAATGCGCCTAAAATCCCCCCGAGGAAAGGGACAAACTCTTTTGTCAGGATAATTCCCAAAAGAAGGATAATACCAATTAATGAATATTTCCAATATTGTTCTTTCAAATTCATCGCTTATTATTTATTTGATAAGCAAAGATAGGCTGTTTATTTGTTAAACAAATAAAATGTTGGAACGTTTTAAGTTTGTATATTTGCCCCATAATTATGTTTAACGGATATGGAGGATACAAAAGCGCAATTTGAGAAAGTAATCGCCCAGTGCAGGGAATTGTTTGAAAATAAACTAAAGGACTACAACCCGTCGTGGCGAATCATGCGTCCCGAATCAGTTACCGATCAATTACTTATAAAAGCGAACCGGATTCGCAGCCTCGAAATAAAAGGCGCCGGCATGATTGACGAAGGAATAAAGTCCGAGTTTATGGCGATCGTTAATTATGGCGTAATCGGGCTTATCCAACTTGAATCAGGCTTTGCCGGCACACCGGATATCACTCCCGAAAAAGCGTTAAGCCTGTACGATAAACATATGACGGCTACCAAAGAACTGATGTATGCCAAAAACCATGATTATGATGAAGCATGGCGCCGGATGAAAGTCAGTTCGTACACCGACCTGATCCTGATGAAACTATACCGTGTGAAACAAATCGAAAGCCGGGGAGGTAAAACGATTGTATCGGAAGGCGTAGACGCTAATTATATGGATATGATAAATTACGCCCTTTTTGGTTTGATAAAGCTTGAATTTGGAGAAGAGCAAACAAATGAATCCTAAAGAAAGAATCATAAAAATCGTTGCCGGGATTTGCCGGTTATTAATCGGCTGCGTATTTGTTTTCTCCGGATTTGTTAAGGCGATAGACCCTGCAGGGTTTGCTATTAAAATCGGAGATTATTTAACGGCCTTCGGATTACAGGATTTTAAACCGCTCGCGCTGCTGGCTTCCATCAATCTGAGCGCGGTGGAATTTACCTTGGGCGTTTGTATGTTGCTGGGGGTATACAGGCGGTATATGTCTATACTGGTACTGTTGGTTATGCTGGTTATGACGCCGCTAACGCTTTATCTGGCCCTTTTCAACCCGGTGTCGGATTGCGGATGTTTCGGCGACGCCGTTATTCTTTCCAATTGGGCAACGTTCTATAAAAATATCGTTCTGTTGTCGGCCGCCGTGTTTGTCCTGATTCATAACCAGAAGCTTTATCAATGCTTTACATTCAGCGTCTATTGGTTTGTCGTCTTATTTGTTTATGTCTATTGCGTTGGTTTTTCCTGGTGGAATTACAACCACCTTCCCCTGATTGATTTCCGCCCGTATAAAATCGGAGCCAGTATCCCGGAACAAATGACAATCCCCGGCGATGCGCCGCATGACGAGTACGAATCTGTTTTTATTTACGAAAAAGACGGCGTAAAAAAAGAATTTACATTAGATAATTACCCGGCGAACGATTCGTCCTGGACATTTGTTGATGCGCGTACAAAGTTAGCTGCGGGGGGGATAAAGCCACGGATTGAAACATTCAACGTTTACGACAGCGACAACCGGGATGTTTCAGATATCATCCTTTATAACGAAGAACCCATTCTTTTGCTTATCGCCCACAAACTGGAAGAAGCGAGCGACGAACGGATCGATGAAATCAACAATCTGTATGATTATGCGTTGGAACGCAAAATCCCTTTCTATTGTATCACCGGATCGGCTCAGAAATATATACAGGCCTGGGTTGATATTACCGGCGCCGAATATCCTTTCCTCTTTGCCGATGATGTTTTATTGAAGACAATCATCCGCTCCAATCCGGGGCTTGTCTTGATAAAGAACGGGACTGTCTTGAAAAAATGGCACTACAAAGATATCCCGGAAGAAGAAAATACAGACAAGGCAGTAAGCGGTTGTTTGGAAGAAAAACAGGCAAATGGTGAAGGAAACAGGTGGATTTATATCAACTTGTCGGGTTTTACCGTACCTTTGCTGCTTGTTTGGGCGTATGATTACCTGCATTTCCGTCGCAGGAAAGAATTTGAAGACGAATAAACATATTGTATCATATATTAATTTATAAAACTTATGAGAAAGAATATTATTGCCGGAAACTGGAAAATGAATACGACGCTTCCCGAAGGCCTGGCATTGGCAAAAGGATTGAACGAAGCCCTGAAAGGCAAAACGCTCAAATGTGATGTTGTAATCGGCGTTCCGTTTACTCACCTGGCAAGTATTGCGGCAGCAATCGATACGGATAGAATCGGCGTTGCCGCCCAGAATTGCGCCAATAACGGTAAAGGAGCCTTCACCGGCGAAGTATCGGCGGCTATGGTAGCTTCTGCCGGAGCAACTTATGTAATTATCGGACACTCGGAAAGGCGTAGCTACTATCATGAAAATGATGAAATCCTGAAGGAAAAAGTAAACCTGGCATTAGCCAATGGGCTTACCCCGATTTTCTGTATCGGCGAAGCGCTGGAAGAAAGAGAAGCCGGTAAACATTTTGAGGTGGTAGACCTGCAGGTGGAAGGCGCTTTGTTTGATTTATCTGCCGGAGATTTCGGAAAACTTGTTATCGCTTACGAACCCGTTTGGGCTATCGGAACCGGAAAAACAGCCACGGCAGAACAGGCGCAGGAAATCCATGCACACATACGGAGTACCCTCGCAAACAAATACGGGCAAACGGCAGCCGATAATTGCCCGATCCTTTATGGCGGAAGTATGAATGCGGAAAATGCCAAAGCCCTGGTTGCCAAACCGGACGTTGACGGCGGCTTGATTGGCGGCGCTTCTTTATCCGTGGAAAAGTTCCTTCCTATTGTAGAAGCATTTTAATTAGTCTTATTCGGAGGCAAGGCCTTGCCTTGCCTCTGTAAAACCATAAACGAATGAAACTGTTTTTATTTTTTACCGGGATATTCTTATTTCTCACATGCGTTGGCAATGTATCCGCCCAATATTTACCCGGCTCATATGCAACCATTTTTGACGCCCTGCAGGAAAAACAATCCGGGAAAGGAGAAGTAACGATCGACCAGCCTCTCAGCATCAAGAACATGGTAGGAACCCGCCAATCAGGTAGAAATGTAGAAACAAGCGATGGACACTCCTTCTTAAAAGCGCAGGGATACCGCGTACAGGTTTTCTCCGGAAACAACCAGCGTACGTCTAAAGACGAAGCATTCCGGAAAGAACAACAAATAAAAGAGGCTTTTCCCGGCCTCAAAACATATGTTACATACGTCGCTCCTTTCTGGAGATTACGCGTAGGCGATTATAGTTCGCACGACGAAGCCTATTATACGCAACGCCGGATAGCCGAGGTACTCCCGTCTTTCGGTAAGGAAATGTATATCGTACGGGAAGAAATCCAAATTCCGCTGGATAATTATTTTAACTAAACAACGCTAAGAACGCAAATGATGAAAGATACAAGCGAAGGCGTTTCGGAGACGCGCGAAATACTGTCTTCCTATTACAAAAAAATAATCCAGTTACTGGGAGAAGACCCCGAACGCGAAGGTTTACTGAAAACGCCGGCGCGTGTGGCCAAAGCCATGCAATACCTCACCGGCGGATACAATGAAGACCCTGGAGAAATATTGTCGTCGGCTATGTTCCGTGAGGAGGGATACAAACAAATGGTTATTGTAAAGGATATTGACTTCTTTTCCCTTTGCGAACATCATATGCTTCCGTTCTTCGGGAAAGCGCATGTGGCTTATATTCCTAATAAATACATCACGGGATTGAGTAAGATTCCCCGTGTAGTAGACGTCTTTGCCCGCCGCTTACAAATACAGGAACGGATGACGCTGGAAATTAAAGATTGTATCCAGAAAACATTAAATCCCTTAGGCGTAATGGTGGTAATAGAAGCTCAACACATGTGCATGCAGATGCGCGGCGTGGCAAAACAAAATTCATTTACGACAACGTCTGATTTCACCGGTTTCTTCCAACAGGCAAAAACGCGTGAAGAATTTATGAACCTGATCAAAAAATAGTCAGGCTTTAGCGAGCCGCATCACTCTTTCTACCGCATCATCTATCTGTAATTCGCTTTCCATACCCAGCGTCATGCAACTGATATTTCCTCGGGCGAGGGCGAATTTGATGGATTGTTCGCGTTCGTCGTCTTTGATGCGTTCTCCTTCTCCGAATACTTTCATGGCAATTACTCCCTTTCCGTTAGCTTGCGCTTGTGCAAGGATTTCACTTATTTCATCGGGCGTTCCGTCCATTTTTGCCCCAAACGGATTGATCCGGGCCATGATCACGTCTACCCAGGGATGTTGCGAGGCTAAGCGAAGGGCGTCTATGTTATGGCAGGAAACGCCTGTTGCCCTGATGACGCCATCCTGTTTTGCTTTGGCCAGTCCATCGATATAATGAGTGCGGGTTTTGTCCCAGTTGCCTTCCATCATACAATGCATCAAAAGGATATCGATGTAATCCGTACCTGTTTCCTGGCGGAAACGATCGAGAATCTTATCCACCGGCTGATTGTTCTCAGAGCCGTCTTCGTGCGTCCATACTTTGGAAAGTAAGGTTAGTTTTTCACGGGGCAATGTTTTTATCGCCTCGCCTACAAAAGGATGCGAGCCATATCCGTCGGCCATATCAAAAAAATGGATTCCCCGTTCATAAGCATGATGCGCCATTTTTACAAAAGCGTCCATGCCTTTGCGCGTTTGATTGGAACCTCTGTTATATCCCACCGTTCCTGTTCCCATAGCTATACGGGAAACCAATAATCCCGTTTTCCCCAATTTCACTTTATCTACTGTAACATTAGCCGGTGCACAACTGATGTTGGCAAAGCCCGACCCGATGACAGTCAGCCCGGCCATTCCGGCAGCTCCTGTCTTAATAAACCTACGCCTGGTAATTTTATTCATAATGGATTAATTTAAAGCCGCAAGATAGTTATTTTTTATATATTCATGTGTCCATAAAACAATTTTTCCGGCGGCGCGTGAAGCCGTTACGTCAATAATGCGTTGGTTTGCGCTGCCTTTAAAGCGCAAGGCCTCGTCACGAAGGCTTTCCATATACAAACCATCTACCAATATATCTATGTAAGATAAAATTCCGGCAAGTTCGGGAGACGCCAGAATCTGTTCGTACCGGTATCCCGTATAACACCAGATGGTTTTACGGGTTTCATGGCGGATACGCCGGGCGAGTTCCGTAAAACCATCCGGTTGCATCAGCGGGTCGCCGCCGCTGAAGGTAACATTCGCAAATTCGGCTCTTCTAACAATATCCAGTACCTCCTCTACCGTATAGTAAACGCCGCCACGTATATCCCATGATTGCGGATTATGACAACCCTTACAATGATGGTCGCACCCGGCTGCATAAATAGCTGTCCGAAACCCCGGTCCGTCTACCGTTGTATCTTCTACTATTTTTATTATGGAAAGCTTATTCATGGACGACCCTGTCATTTAGTTCGGCTAATTTAGCTCTGTTCCAACGGTCGGTTGTCCCTACCAGATAGCCCGTTATACGCTGCAGTTTGTCAATGCGCATACTTCCGCATTTCGGACACTCGTTCATCTGAGACGCTGCATTTTCATACCCGCAATCCGAACACCGGTTCCGGTTATGGTTCACCGAAACATACCCCATATTATGTTTATCCATCAAATCTACAACCGTCATAATGGCTTCGGGGTTATGGGTCGCATCGCCATCTATTTCTACATAAAAGATATGGCCGCCGCGTGTTATATCATGATACGGCGCTTCAATCTTTGCCTTATGATGAGCGCTACACGGATAGTAAACCGGCACATGATTGGAATTTGTGTAATACTCCCTGTCGGTTATTCCCGGCAGAATGCCGAACGTTTTTTTATCCCTGCGCGTAAAATGTCCGCATAATCCTTCTGCCGGCGTAGCCAGAACACTGTAGTTGTGCTGGTATTTTTCTGAAAATTCATTTATCCTGTCCCGCATATGGGTTACAATTTCAAGGCCCAGTTTCTGCGCCTCGTCATCTTCTCCATGATGTTTGCCCGTTAAGGCTACTAACGCTTCTGCCAATCCGATAAAACCAATGCCAAGCGTTCCCTGATTAGTAACACGTTCGATGGCGTCGTCCGGTTTCAGGCTTTCACAGCCTTCCCAAAGCACAGACATCAGCAAGGGAAATTGTTTCGCCAAAGCTGTTTTCTGAAACTCAAAACGCCTGTGCAACTGTATAGCGGCCAATTCAAGCATTTCATTTAATTTCCTGTAAAAACAGGCAATCCGTTCCTGTTGATTTCCGGCGTCCATACATTCGATAGCTATACGGACCAGGTTTAATGTCGAAAAAGAGAGGTTTCCACGCCCGATAGACGTTTTCCTTCCGAAACGGTTTTCAAAAACCCGGGTACGACACCCCATCGTCGCTACTTCATAAAAATAACGCTTCGGATCGTCTTCGCGCCACTCTTCGTGCCGGTTGAAAGTAGCGTCGAGATTCAGGAAATTAGGGAAGAAACGTCGGGCGCTTACTTTACACGCCAACACATACAAATCATAATTCCGGTCTTCGGGCAGATAACTTACCCCTCTTTTCTTTTTCCATATCTGAATGGGGAAGATAGCCGTTCCTCCATTTCCTACTCCTTCATTCGTGCTGATCAATAATTCGCGAATAATGCATCTTCCTTCTGCCGAGGTATCCGTTCCATAATTAATAGAGCTGAACACCACCTGATTTCCTCCGCGCGAATGGATCGTATTCATATTATGGATAAACGATTCCATGGATTGATGTACGCGCCCTATCGTCCGGTTGATGGCATGTTGTATAATCCGTTCTTCACCTTCTAATCCGTTCAACTCTTTTTGCAGGTAATCGGCAATCGTCACATTATATAAATGTTTATAATCGTTCCCGGTTATCTGTTCCAGTATTTTCATCTCTTCAATGAAGGTAAGCCTTACATACGGCGCCATATAGAAGTCGAACGCGGGAATGGCCTGTCCGCCGTGCATCTCGTTCTGGGCCGTTTCCAAAGAGATACATCCCAGCATACTTGCCGTTTCTATCCGTTTGGCCGGGCGCGATTCGCCATGGCCGGCCGTAAAGCCGTTTCCAAGTATTTTATCCAGCGGGTGCTGTACACAGGTAAGGCTCTTTGTCGGATAATAATCCTTATCATGGATGTGCAGGTAGTTTTGGCGAACCGCTTCCTTTACATCCGGAAGCAACAAATAATCGTCAACGAAAGGCTTGGTAGACTCGCTGGCAAATTTCATCATCATCCCCGCCGGCGTGTCTGCATTCATATTCGCGTTCTCGCGCGTAATATCATTCGACTTGGTCTCAATGATTTCAAGAAACATATCTTTTGTCTTGGCTTTCCGGGCGATACTTCGCTGGTCGCGATAAGCAATATATTTCTTAGCCACCTCTTTCCGGGGGCTTTTCATCAATTCGATCTCTACCATATCCTGGATTTCTTCCACAGTCATTTGCTCGCGGCCCTGGCATGAAATATAGTCGGCGATGCATCTTATTAATGATGTGTCTTCTCCCTTTTCGGTATGAAGCATTGCTTTACGTATAGCTCCCATGATTTTTTCTTCATTGAAACCAACTATCCGCCCATCGCGTTTTACTACTGTTTGAATCATAATAACATATCTTTTTTCTTGTTGTCGTTTTGTCTATAACAAAGGATAAATATACCGGCAAAGATAAATGATTTATATATCAGTATATCTATTTGAGATAATAATTTTCAACAATCAATATGTGAAGTTTTCTTAAATAAAATATAATAGCATAATTGTCAGTTTATTGTAAAAAATGCATATGTGAATTATTTTCCAAAATAAAAATTACTCTATCCGATAAATCTTTCTTCGGTTTTCATGTTTATTATCTAATTAATGAGTAGATTTGCGCCTTGATTGATTCGAATATGGAATGGATTAGCGATTTATTATGGGGCGGCGGGATTGCCCACTCTGTTCTTATTTTATCTGTTGCGATAGCTTTAGGCATCCAGTTGGGAAAGATTAAAATCTTTGGCGTATCGTTAGGTATCACGCTGGTACTTTTCGTAGGTATACTTCTGGGGCATTTCGGGTTTCGCGTTCACGAAGATATACTTCATTTCCTTAAAGAATTCGGGCTTATTTTATTTGTCTTCTCCGTGGGGATGCAAGTGGGTCCCGGTTTCTTTTCTTCTTTCAAACAAGGCGGCATTACATTAAATATGCTGGCCTGCGGGATTGTTCTTCTCGGAGCTGCCGTTACGATTATCCTTCATTTCGCAACGGGTATTCCTCTTGCTACGATGGTGGGTATTATGTCGGGCGCCATTACCAATACGCCGGGATTAGGCGCCGCCCAGCAGGCATACGGCGATTTATTCGGCGCTACCGACCCTACGATCGCTCTCGGTTATGCCGTCGCTTACCCATTGGGGGTGGCAGGTATTATCCTTTCGATGCTATTCGTCCGTTATGCCTTCCGCATACGCCTCGACAAAGAAGCCAGACAAATTGAAGAAGAAGAAAGCAAACAGGTGCACGAAGCGATACCGGTTTCACTTGTCGTAAAAAACCCGGCGGTGTTTGGAAAAACAATCGGCGAATTATCCGCTTTGTTAATACATCGCGAGTTTGTAATTTCACGTATCTGGGTAAAAGAAATAAACAGGATTGAAATAGCAAACGGCGGGACGGTATTGCACAGCGATGATAAAATATTTGTTATCACTACCGAACACGATGCCGAAGCGGTTAAAACATTTATCGGCCAGGAGATAGAAATGGACCGTAAACAATGGATTCCGGCCGATAGCCAGTTCGTCAGCCGCCGTATTGTAGTAACCAAGCCGGAATTAAACGGCAAAAAGCTTGGCGAACTCCAGTTGCGACGGTTACATGGCGTTAATATCACCCGCATCAACCGTGCAGGCGTTGATTTGGTAGCCAATCACGGACTAACCATGCAAATAGGCGACCGCCTGACGGTAGTAGGCAGCGAGCCGGCTGTTGCCAAAGTGGAAGAAATATTCGGCAATTCCTTCAAACGGCTGAATGAACCCAACCTGATCACCATCTTTGTCGGTATTGCTTTAGGGATCATTCTTGGAAGCCTCCCTATTGCATTCCCCGGTATTCCGCAATCGGTTAAATTGGGCTTGGCCGGCGGGCCGCTTATCGTTGCTATCTTCGTCAGCCGGTTTGGCTACCGGTATAAACTGATCACCTATACCACACAAAGCGCCAACCTTATGCTGCGCGAAGTAGGTATCGCTCTTTTTCTTGCTTGCGTAGGATTAAGCGCCGGAGAAGGTTTCGTGGATACGATCGTGAACCAGGGCGGATTATCCTGGATAGGTTACGGATTTGCCATTACTATTATACCTTTATTAATTGTAGGGTTTATCGGACGGCTTTTCTTCAAAATAAATTACTTCACCCTGATGGGATTAATCGCCGGCAGCACCACCGACCCGCCGGCGTTAGCCTACGCAAATGCCACGGCAGGGAATGATTCCCCGTCCGTAGGATATGCTACGGTTTATCCGATCGCCATGT
>JAITRG010000168.1 GCA_031288515.1 Tannerellaceae bacterium | reverse complement strand
GTGATAATGAAGAAGAAGAAAGTCCGAAATCATCGAAAAAGAAACAGGTTAAGGCGACGCCTGCGAAAAAAGGGAGCGCAAACCCGTTCAACGTAACGGACAACCTGCCGAATAAAAAGGCTACTCCGGCGAAATCATCAGAAAAGGATGTGCGTTCCCAGACTGAACAGGATACGGAACTGAATGCAATAAACGAACGATTCAACGCAGAATTGGATACGCTTACGCCTGAAAATGCAAACAGCAAGGTATTTAATTTGGGGAATCCTTCGGATATTGTATTATCCGCAGGCATTGAAAATAAGTCCTACAAACTGTATGGCAATAAATTGGCGTCAAAAATGAAAAAGCACGGATTTAAGGCTTCGGATATAAAGAATTTACCAAAAGCCTTGTCTGATCCTGTTGCTGTATTCAAAGGAAGTGTACCCGGCAGTTTTGCAATATTAACAGAGCTAAGTATAAATGGAAATAATGTATTAGTTTCGCTTGGGATTGGAAAAGGAACAGATGTGGATTTTAATATCATATCTTCTGCTTATGGAAAATCTAATGAGGGGATTGTAAGTTGGATAAACAACGGAAAACTGTTATCTGCGAATAAAGAAGAAGCCCTGGATTATTTACGCATTTCCGCTCCAATTGCGGAGGCTCAAAATAATTCAGAGCTAAACTCGGTTACAAAGATAGTTCAAGATTTTGAAAATCCAAAATTATCTTCGGAAAGTTCTCATATATCGGACAAACCACGTCTTCAGACCGCGCAGGACACGGAACTGGAAGCAATCAACAATCAATTCAACGCAGAACTGCAGCAACAAATCGACGGTACCTTGCCAAAAGGACACAACTACAAATTAGGAAATGCCGGAGAGATTTTGCAATCTGCATTGATACCTAATCTTCCTATTGAATTACAGGCTTCTCGTCTTAATGATAAGTCTATGCAGGAAAATCATCCTTTCGATTTGTCGGAAGTAAAGGATTTGCCAAAGGCTATCCAACATCCTTTGGCTGTATTCCGTAGCGCTACGCATATTGGCAGTTTCGTTATTATGACCGAAATCGAACACAAAGGGAAAAATTTTGTGGTTGCTTTACAGGCAAATAAGAAAAAGGGAAGTATTGAAATAAACGATATTAGAAGTGTATATCCTAAAAACAATGGTCAAGTTGCTAATTGGATAGATGAAGGATTACTGGAATATGCCGATAAACAAAAAATGGTTGAATGGTTCTCTAAACAGCGGTCCAATTCCGCTGAGGTTAGAAAACTATTCAACCGTACTGCAAAGATAGTTCAAGATTTTAAAAATCCAAAATTATCTTCGGAAAGTTCTCATATATCGGACAAACGCATGTCGACAATCGATCGAGAGACGTGGGAAAAACTTATCAAATGGCTCAAAAAGACTAAACTTGCGCGAAACGTTTTCATAGACGAAGCATCTATGCGGGAGTATCTGGAGACGCATCTCGGCAAAAAAGGCGCGGAACGGTTTATGACGGCGTGGCATGGAACGGCTGCGGACTTTTCTCGTTTCCAGAAGGAGTTTATGCTTACCGGAGAGGGTGCGATGCTCTATGGGGTGGGCTTTTACTTTACCGACAAGCGATCCATAGCGGAAGCTTATGCTAAAAACAGACCTTACACTGCCGACAACAAAGTGGCGGCAGCTGCGAATGACTTGCTGGTTTATAATAACAATGATGAAAAATTGGTTCTTGAAATTCTTAAACTGCAAGGATATGCGCCTGAGTTTGAAAAACAGGTCGAGGAGTTTATTAAAAACAGGTCGGGTTATCTTTTAAAGATCAAAATTCACGGGGAAAAAACGATAGACGAACTTAATTTTATCAGATACGACAAGCCTCTAACGGCATCACAGCGGGGAAGTATTTTAAAGGAACTGAATAAAATAAGAGATGAGAAGAATGAGAATTACTATTCCGCAAAAACAGTTGTAGAAGGTGATACTTATGACGGGAATAATGTATATCAATATTTATCCGGATTTTTAGGAAGCGATATTGCTGCGTCTGAGTTTCTATTACGCGCAGGAATAGATGGTATACAATATCCGACTGAATACACGAGTAAGAGGGCGCATGAAGAAAGTTATAATTATGTTGTATTTGATGAAAACGCTATTGAAATAACGGATAAGATTCGTTTTATGTCCACTCCGAAAGGCAAAGTTTACGGTTTTGTTACCCCCGAAGGCGACATTTACCTTGACCCAAACCTAATGAACGCCAATACACCGATACACGAGTTCGGGCATTTGTGGAATACGTTCATCAGAAAATATAATAAACCGCTCTGGAAAAAGGGTATAGAGCTTGCGAAACAATCCTCGTACTGGAAAGAGGTGAGCGAAAACCCAGAAGCTTTCGCCCTGAAAGAAAATGCTGCCGAAGCCGATATAGCCGACGAAGTTCTTGCACGTATGATCGGCGACAAAGGCGCAGATGTGTTTAAGGAAAAGGGATTGGGCGAAAAACTGCGCGCATGGCTTAACGAGGTGTGGGAATGGATTGGCAGCCGTCTCGGTATTCGAGGTCTGACGGCGGAGCAGATTCAGAATCTGACGC
>JAITRG010000136.1 GCA_031288515.1 Tannerellaceae bacterium | reverse complement strand
AACAGCTATGGCTGAAAGAAGACCTTTCAGTTTTATTTCAGCCTCTTTTCAGCAAAAAAATTACAGGGCCGGCAAAAAGGGAAAAATCATAAAATAGAACCAACGTTTCCCATTTACGTCCTCTTTTCCAAACCATTACGATGAATATAGAAAACCGTTACGATGCCTTTGGTAAACCATTGAGAAGACTCTGATGAAGCATTGCGAAGAGTTTAAAAAAGCGTTATGGCGCCTTCGGCAGATCATTATAATGGTTTGGCAAAGAGTATATAATGGTTTACTAAAGGCATTATATTGATTTACTGAAGACTGTATAATGATTTTTTTTATGGAATAAACCCTTTCCTCCGGCTGAAAGGAAACTGAAAGGAAGCCGAAGGTCTTTTTTCAGGATTTCATTCTGTAAACCAATCATTTGCAACAAAACTGAATCCTGAAAGGAAGGGTGAAAAAGTATCGTTTAGCAGGACTCGCCTGCAAAACCTGTGTTTGGCAAGTTTACTAATAAAATCATGGTTCCGATCCTGGACAAGTCAGACGCCCTGCCAGTGACAGCTTTCTTTTACATCCATTTCGGTTTTGTCTAAGGTAGCATACTTTAGAGAATGCCATGCGTATTTTTTCATACTTTCACACGATGGTTTTGAATAAACCCGGAATCTATTTGTTTCATAGTATGAATTAACATATCTTTGTGGTATTCTTAATATGATGCTGAAATTTATAAATATAAGTAAATAACTTAAACTGATTATCTTATGTGGTTACTTAATTCTTCGATCGGGAAGAAACTGATAATGAGCATATCGGGCGTCTTCCTTATTTTGTTTCTACTGTTTCACTTGTCTATGAACATAACGGCTGTATTCTCGGAAGAGGCATACAACCTGATTTGTTCTTTCTTAGGCTCCAATTGGTACGCAGTGGCCGGAACGCTGGCGCTGGCGGCCGGGTTCGTTATTCACATTCTTTACTCGATCCTGTTGACCTTGCAGAATCGTAAAGCACGCGGTAACAGCCGGTATGCGGTAAATGTCCGTCCGGGAAATGTGGAATGGTCGTCACAGAACATGTTTGTGCTGGGGTTGATTGTTGTCTGCTTCCTTGTATTGCACTTTACCCAATTCTGGTATAAGATGATGTTCGCCGAATTAATGGGGCATCATACGGTAGCTTTGGGTGTAGCAACCGTTTCTACACAGGCCGGAGCTGAATTTATCAAGTATTATTTCAGCCAGCCGCTGATTGTGGCGCTTTATTTAGCATGGTATGTGGCCTTATGGTTTCACCTGACGCACGGTTTCTGGAGCGCTATCCAGACAATCGGTTGGAGTAATACCCTTTGGCTGAAACGCTGGCAGGTTATTTCCAATATTTTTGCAACCCTTGTATGCTTAGGATTTGCATTTGTAACCATTGCGTTTTTCCTGAAAAGCCTGTAATGGCATATATAAACAGTAATTATAGGTGTAATCTTATAGAATATAAATAGTATGACTCAGATAAATTCAAAAATCCCTCAAGGCCCATTGGCTGAAAAGTGGACCAGTTATAAAGCGCATCAGAAATTAGTGAATCCCGCCAACAAACGCCGGTTGGATATTATTGTCGTAGGGACCGGACTGGCCGGCGCTTCCGCCGCCGCATCACTTGCCGAAATGGGATTCAATGTGTTAAACTTCTGTATACAGGATTCCCCCCGCAGGGCGCACTCAATTGCTGCACAGGGAGGTATCAATGCCGCTAAAAACTATCAGAATGATGGCGACTCTGTTTACCGCCTGTTCTATGATACCATTAAAGGGGGAGACTACCGCGCCCGCGAAGCAAACGTTTACCGTTTGGCAGAAGTATCCAACTCGATTATCGACCAATGCGTTGCGCAGGGCGTTCCTTTTGCCCGCGAATATGGCGGCTTGCTCGACAACCGTTCTTTCGGCGGCGCACAGGTATCCCGTACCTTCTATGCCCGCGGGCAAACCGGGCAACAATTATTGCTCGGCGCTTATTCTGCCTTGAGCCGCCAGATTGGTTTGAACAAGGTGAAAATGTATACCCGCCATGAGATGGTAGATGTGGTTAAGATAGATGGGCGCGCCCGCGGCATCATCGCCCAGAACCTGATAACCGGCAAACTGGAACGTTTTTCCGCTCATGCCGTAGTGCTTGCCACAGGCGGTTATGTGAATACATTCTTCCTTTCTACCAATGCGATGGCGTCGAACGCGTCTGCCGCATGGCAATGCTATAAAAAAGGCGCTTATTTTGCAAATCCCTGTATGGTTCAGATTCATCCGACCTGTATCCCGGTACATGGCGAATTTCAGTCCAAACTGACTTTGATGTCGGAATCGCTTCGTAACGATGGCCGTATCTGGGTGCCGAAGAAAAAAGAAGACGCCGAAGCGATCCGTGCAGGTAAATTGAAACCGACACAAATCAAAGAAGAAGACCGCGACTACTATCTGGAACGCCGTTACCCGGCCTTCGGCAACTTAGTTCCGCGCGACGTAGCCTCCCGTGCCGCCAAAGAACGTTGCGACGCCGGTTTCGGCGTAGGAGCCGGACAGGCCGTGTATCTCGACTTTGCCGAAGCAATCAGCCGTTTAGGCAAGAATGTAGTGGAAGCGCGTTATGGAAACTTATTCCAGATGTATGAAAAGATTGTAGACGATAACCCATACGAAACGCCGATGATGATTTATCCCGCTCTTCATTATTCAATGGGCGGGCTGTGGGTTGACTATGAATTGATGACGTCTGTTCCCGGTTTATTTGCCCTTGGCGAAGCCAACTTCTCCGACCATGGCGCAAACCGTTTGGGGGCTTCCGCTCTGATGCAGGGATTGGCTGACGGTTATTTCGTATTGCCTTATACGATTCAGAATTACCTGGCCGACCAGATACAGACGCCACGTTTCAGTACGGATTTGCCTGAATTTGGAGAAGCCGAAAAACAGGTTAAAGAACGTATTGACCGTTTGATGGGTATCCAGGGTAAACGCTCTGTCGACAGTATACACAAAGAATTAGGGCATATCATGTGGGATCATGTGGGTATGGCCCGTAATGCCGAAGGGTTGAAAGAAGCGATCGGAATGCTTAAAAAGCTGAAGAAAGAGTTCTGGAGCAATGTGCGTATCCCCGGCAAAGCAGGAGACTTAAATGTAGAGCTTGGAAAAGCGTTGCGTCTGGCCGATTTCCTCGAAATAGGCGAATTGATGGCGCACGATGCGTATGACCGCGCCGAATCTTGCGGCGGACATTTCCGCGAAGAGTACCAAACGCCCGACGGGGAAGCGCTTCGCCGTGACGATCAATACTCGTACGTTTCCTGCTGGGAATACCAGGGAGAAGACAAAGAGCCGGTAATGAATAAAGAACCGCTTGATTATGAATTCATAGTTCGTCAACAAAGAAATTACAAAAACTAAACAACAATGGATAAAAATATAAATATCACGCTGAAAGTTTGGCGTCAGAAAGGCCCGAAAGAAAAAGGAGCTTTCGAGACTTATCAACTGAAAGACGTTTCGCAAGGCAGTTCTTTCCTCGAAATGCTGGATATTCTGAATGAAAAGCTGGTTAATGAAGGCAAAGAACCGGTTGTATTCGACCACGATTGCCGTGAAGGTATTTGCGGTATGTGTTCGCTTTATATCGACGGGCGTCCGCACGGGCCGGATACAAGTATTACGACTTGCCAGTTACATATGCGCAAGTTCAATGAGGGCGCTACGATCACGATCGAACCCTGGCGTTCGGCAGGTTTCCCGGTTATCCGCGACCTGATGGTAGACCGTTATGCATATGATAAAATTATTCAGGCCGGGGGATTCGTCTCTGTTAATACAGGAGGCGTACCGGACGCCAATGCCATACCTGTTTCGAAAAAAGACGCAGACCTTGCGATGGACGCAGCGGCCTGTATCGGTTGCGGCGCTTGTGCGGCAGCTTGTAAGAACGGTTCGGCTATGTTGTTCGTATCGGCCAAAGTCAGTCAGTTGGCTTTATTGCCGCAAGGCAGGATAGAAGCCGCCCGCCGCGCAAAAGCCATGATAGCGAAGATGGACGAATTGGGCTTTGGTAATTGTACGAATACCCGCGCTTGTGAAGCAGAATGCCCGAAGGATATTTCGATATCGAATATAGCCCGCCTGAATCGCGAATTTATAAAGGCTAAGTTGAACGATTAATTAAACGCAGGGGCGCTGACATATGAAAAAAACTCCTCCGCTTATCGCCCGGAGGAGTTTTTTTTGTCGATAATAATCCGTTATTCGTCGGCGGTTATTCCCCAGCGGGCGTTCTTGCGTTGTAAGACTTATGGAAGAAGATACCTTTGCGTTATAAATTACAAATTTTAAAATTAAAAAAAATGATTATCCGTAAACTATCTCATTCGCATTGGCGCCAGACAGTTAATACAATTGTTGCGGCATTGATTTTTATTGTAGCAGGCAGTATGTTGCTTGGGCGGAATTTGGACTTGGTTTCCGATTATGTTTTTCGCATTGTCGTATCCTGGCAGATGTTGTTGATTACGCTTGGCCTGTCGTCGCTTATAAAACGAAACCTGACAACAGGATTTATACTTCTGGTAATCGGGACTTTTTTCATGATACCGGTTATAACAGACGTGGAAGAGGAATGGTTTCGTACGTATTGGCCGGTTATCTTTATTATAACAGGCGTCGTATTACTGTTTAAACGGCGGAATTTTAAGCGCCATCATGAAGGATGGAAATGGAATAGATGTGAACATGTGACTTCAGAAGAACTTTCTTCGGAAGATGGATTTGTAAAAGCGGACGTAAGCTTCGGAGCAGCCAAATATATTGTTCTCGACCCGGTGTTCAAAGGGGCCGACCTTGACGTGTCTTTCGGGTCTGTAACCCTCGATTTACGAAAGACGTCCCTGGAAGAACCTCAAACGCATATTAAGATTGATTGTTCCTTTGGAGGAGTAGAACTTTTTATACCTGCCCATTGGAATGTGCAGGTAGAGGCAGACTCTACCTTAAGCGGATACGAAGACAAGCGTCACATTTCGCAGTCAGTTGACTACGAACATAAGTTAATAATAAAAGGCGGTTTAACGTTTAGCGGAATTGAGATAAAAAATTAATTATGCCGGATCATCCGTTTACAGAATCACCCGCCAGTAAATTAACAGGTAGCCTGTTAGTTATGTTAGTTATGTTTGCTCAATGGGTATTGCTGATCCTGTATGCCGGCGTTTTACCTGTCTACGCCCTGATTGACAGTATGCTTTCTATAGGATTGCTGGCGGTTGCCGGTTATGCTGCCTGGTATTTGATTTTCATTGTAAACGTATGGCAGGCGCAAATCATTATAGCTTTGCTTGTGCAGGCCATTTGTTTGGGGGTATGTTATTCCATCCTTTCTTTATCGGATTTAACGGGGCAGTCCATTTTTCTGAGAAGCCTTCCGCTACGTTTCCTTTTTGGTTTTTTATGTTGGGCCATTCTTTTACAATGGTATTGGATGATACAAAAAAAGCGGAAAGAACAAGAGGCGCAAGAGGCGCAACCGGAAGAACAGGAAATAAATAATAACAACAAGCCTGTCGATTCCTGTGAAACAATCGATAAAATATCGGTAAAAGATGGAGGGCGTATCCATATTATAAAATTAAATGACCTTTTTTGTATTCAGGCTTGTGGAGATTATGTAACTTTGTTCACCCCTTCCGGGCAATTTATAAAAGAGCAGACAATGAAGCGCTTTGAGAAATCTCTGCCTTCGGATTTTGTACGTATTCATCGTTCTTCTATTGTTAACACAAATTATATTATGCGAGTAGAGTTGTATGGGAAGGAAAGCTACCATATACGATTAAAGAATGGAACAACCTTGAGGGCAAGCGGGTCCGGATATAAATTATTAAAAGAAAGATTAAACCTGTGAAGGGTTTTTCGTTAGTAAAAGCAAGTGAGAAACAGTATAATTATTATAGGTATGAATGTAAATGTGACGAAAATGTTTTGGGGAGCAGCGGTTCTCCTTTTATTGGCAGGTTGCGGAAAGAAAACAGATGCTCCGACCCGTAACGCTACTGCCCTCCCGGAATATCCTGCGATGATAGTGGATATACAAAGCGCCGTATTAGAATCTGTTTATCCGGCGACTGTCCGCGGTAAAGAAGATATCGAAATCCGTCCGCGTATTGATGGGTTCATTGATGTTATTTATATAGACGAAGGTTCGGCGGTAAGAAAAGGCCAGCCTTTATTTAAGATTAATTCTCCGCAGGCCGAACAGGCGCTTACTACAGCTAAAGCTGCCGTTAACAGCGCCGAAGCGCAGGTAAATACAGCCAAGTTAAATGTAGACAGGATGAAGCCCTTAGCAGACAAAGGGATTGTCAGCCAGGTACAACTGGAAACATATCGGAATGCTTATACCTCGGCTTTAGCGACGAAAGAACAGGCGCAGGCTTCTCTTGTAAATGCACAAGCCACCTTGAGCTGGACGAACGTAACAAGCCCGGTAGATGGCGTAACAGGGACGATTCCGTATCGCCAGGGCAGTTTGGTGAATAATCAAAACGTATTGACTACGGTGGCTAATACAAGTAACGTCTTTGCTTATTTTTCGCTGAATGAAAAGGCATTGTCCGGGTTTTTAAATACCCTGGAAGGAAGCACGCAAGCTGAAAAAATAAAAAAGGCTCCTGAAGTAACCCTGACATTAGCCGATGGAACCGTCTATCCGGAAAAGGGAAAGATAGAAACAATTGCCGGAACAATAAACGTAACAACCGGAACGGCTAATTTCCGCGCTGAATTTCCCAATAAACAAGGACTATTGCGAAGCGGCGCCAGCGGAAAAATAAAAATCCCCCGTACATTAGATAATATAATCTTAATACCACAGAAAGCGACATTTACCCAACAGAATAAAGTATTGGTTTATAAAGTGCAAGGCGATTCCGTTGTGCAAAAGGCGATTTCGGCGATACCTCTCCCCGACGGGAAGAACTATGCCGTGACGGATGGCTTAAACCGTGGAGACAGAATCGTGACGGATGGCGTAGCTACGCTAACCCATGGCACAAAGATTAAAGTTAATGAATAGATTAGATTAGATTAGGTATAAGATTAAAATAAGAATGCAATGTTAAAAACGTTTATAGAAAGGCCTGTATTATCTACCGTAATCTCAATTCTTGTTGTGGTTCTGGGGGTAATAGGGTTAGTATTGCTTCCGGTTGAACAATATCCGAATATAGCTCCTCCTACGGTACACGTATCCGCCAATTATCCGGGAGCGAATGCCGATGTGGTGATGAGTAGCGTGGTTATTCCGCTGGAAGAAGCGATTAATGGAGTGGAGGGCATGACGTATATGACTTCTTCGGCGTCTAATAACGGAATGGCAAGTATTGCGGTTTACTTCGAACAGGGAATAAATCCTGATATCGCTTCGGTAAACGTCCAGAATTTAGTGGCGCGGGCGACCTCCCTGCTTCCGCAGGAAGTGGTACAAATAGGGGTAACGGTGCGAAAACAGCAAAGCAGTACGATTCTGATGATTTCGCTTTCTTCCGATAACCAGGATTACGACCGGACTTTTATCCAGAATTATGCAAATATCAATGTCCTCCCACAGATTAAACGCGTAAAGGGGGTGGGCGACGCCAATGTGTTCGGCGCGCAAGACTACTCCATGCGTATCTGGTTTAAACCGGATGTGATGGCTTCCTACAAAATCAGCCCTTCGGAAGCGCTTTCGGCTTTGCAGGAACAGAATATTGACGCTGCTCCCGGCGAATTAGGACAGAACAGCGACCTCACATTTCAATATACATTAAAATATACCGGCCGTTTAAAATCGGCGGAAGAATTTGAAAATGTGATTATCCGTTCACAAAACGGGCAAATACTCCGCATTAAAGATATAGCGAACGTAGAACTTGCCTCACTGAACTATACGGTTTTATCACGCCTGAACGGAAAGCAATCGGTGGCTATCGGCATTAACCAGACGGCCGGTTCCAATGCACAGGAAGTAATTAACAATATTAAAGCGGAATTGGCCAAAGCCGAGGAAATTATGCCTCCCGGATTGAAAATCAATTACATTATGGATGCGAATGAGTTCTTAAGCGCTTCTATTAATAAAGTAATTACCACGTTGCTGGAGGCGTTTCTTCTGGTGTTCCTCGTCGTATTTATTTTCCTTCAGGATTTCCGGTCTACCCTTATACCGGCGATTGCCGTGCCGGTTGCTATTATCGGGACATTCTTCTTCCTGGAGTTATTCGGGTTCTCTGTTAATTTATTGACATTATTCGCTCTTGTGCTGGCGATTGGGATTGTGGTAGACGACGCCATTGTGGTGGTTGAGGCTGTCCACGCCCAGTTGGACAGCGGCGTAAAGGACGCTAAGGAAGCTACCTTGATAGCGATGAAGGAGATTGCGCCGGCTATTGTATCTATTACGCTGGTTATGTCTGCCGTATTTATTCCGGTAAGTTTTATCGGGGGTACATCCGGCGTGTTTTATAAACAGTTCGGATTGACATTAGCCATTTCTATTATGATTTCGGCCGTCAATGCCCTGACGTTAAGCCCGGCGCTTTGCGCGTTATTCCTGAAATCGAAAGAAGAGCATGAAAAGAGAGGAAAGAAGAAAGCGCTTCAGAAATTCTATGATTTGTTTAATAAGTACTTCAAAGCAACCACTGAAAAATATAAATCTGCGCTTCACTTTCTGGGCAAGAGAGGGCATCGCTGGATTACGGTAGCCATAATAGCCGTAACATCGGTTATTTTGTTCGGATTGATGCGTATGATACCCTCCGGCTTTGTTCCGCAGGAAGATAGCGGCGGCGCAATGGGGATGATCACGCTTCCTCCCGGCGCCTCCCTGGCGCGGACGGATTCGTTGGTACAGCAGGTAGTCAAGTTGGGTAATGAGATTCCGAATGTAACATTTGTACAGGATATTACCGGCGTAAACTTCATGAGCGGCCTTGGAAGTTCGTATGCCACGATCATGATAAAAATGGACCCGTGGAACAAACGTAAGATTACGACTAATGAAGTAGCTGCTATTATGAAGCAGAAAACAGACTCCATAAAAGAGGCTACTTTTATTTTTATGGGAACGCCCACTTTACAGGGATTCGGGCTTAGCAACGGGGTGGAAATACAGATGCAAGACCGCACCGGCAGCGATATAAATACATTTTTCGGCATTACCAGCCAATTCTTGGACAAAATGCGTGCACGCGACGAGGTAATGATGGCGATGACGACTTTTAACCCGAACTTCCCGCAAAAAATACTGGAAGCGGATATGTCTAAGATAAAAGACGCCGGATTGACGCTTGGACAGGTGATGGGCGTATTGCAGGCCTATGTGGGCAGTATGTATATTTCAAACTTTAACCTGTACGGAAAGCAATACCGCGTAATGGCGCAGGCCGCTCCTGAATATCGTTCCAAACCGGAAGACCTGGACAGGTATTACATTCGTACCTCTTCGGGTGAAATGTCTCCGATAACCGAATTTCTTACCATAAAAGACGCTACCGGGCCGCAAATGCTGAACCGTTTCAACATGTATGCCTCCATGAGCGTAACGATTATCCCTAACTTTCTTGGCGGCTACAGCAGCGGCGATGTGTTGAATGCGGTAGAAGAAGTCGGCAGTCAGGTATTGCCTGCCGGATACGGGTATGACTTCTCCGGTATGACGCGCGAAGAAGTGAAGAGCGGGGGGCAGACTTACCTGATATTTGTACTCTGCCTTATCTTCGTGTATTTACTATTGTGCGCCTTGTATGAAAGTTATATACTTCCGTTGGCCGTAATCTTTTCCCTGCCGGTGGGTTTGTCGGGCGTATTCATCTTTATTTTTGTCGGGCTGTCGATGGGTACGGGAATCGTAAATAATATTTATGTGCAGATATCGCTTATCATGCTGATTGGGTTGCTGGCGAAGAATGCGATTTTGATTGTGGAATACGCCATCCAGCGACGGAAGCAGGGGATGAGTATCATTGAGGCTGCCGTGAATGGGGCCGTTGCCCGTCTTCGTCCTATTTTAATGACGTCATTTGCGTTCATCTTCGGCATATTGCCTCTGGCTGTTGCTGCGGGCGCCGGGGCAATCGGGAATAAATCAATCGGGATCAGCGCTATTGGCGGTATGCTTATTGGTACGGTAATTGGGATATTGGTGATTCCATCACTCTATATTATCTTCCAGACGCTGCAAGACAAGTTTAGCAAGTCCGGCTTGATTAATACCAATGACGAACTAATCAGAAGTAAAAAATGAGAAGAGTTATGAATAGAAATTATATAAAAGGCATTGTTCTGGCGGGAGTTGTTTTTTCGCTGGGGCTATCTTCCTGCCAGGTGGTAAATAAATACAAAACGCCGGATATAGATGAAGCTTATCTGTACCGGGGCGTAAACTCCGATGATACCACTACGATTGCAAACATTCCCTGGAGAGACTATTTTACCGATCCTTATTTACAGGAAATGATAGGCGAGGGATTGGAGCAGAATTTCGATTTACGTATCGCTTATACGCGCATCAAACAAACCGAAGCGGCTCTGGGGATGGCGCGCGCCGCTTATTTTCCTTCGGCTGCATTAACCGGACAGGCCCAACACAGTATGCGCAGCGTGGCAAGCGACGGAAAGAAAGATGTGCTGGGCGTTGCTTCCAACCAGTTTAGTTTAGGGATAGCCGTACAATGGGAAGCCGATATCTGGGGGAAAATAAACAGGCAGTATAGAGCGAAATATGCCCAGTTCCTCAGTTCGCACGCTTACCGTAACCTGATACAAACGTCCCTGATTGCCAATATTGCCACCACCTATTATTCTCTCCTGGCATTGGATGAACAATTGAAGATAACGAAAGAAATGACGGGTATACTGGAAGAAAGCGTTGAGACAATGCAGGCTTTAATGGATGCCGGCATGTTAAACGGCGCTGCCGTCCAGCAAAGCAAGTCATTGCTGTATAGCACGCAAGTGAGCGTGCCCGGCTTAGAGCGCCAAATCCGGCAATTAGAGAACGCATTAAGCGTGATGCTCGGACGAAAACCGGAGGCTATCCGCCGGGGAAGCTTTCAGGAGCAGGTCGTCCTGACAAAACCGTCTTATGGCGTCCCTGCCCAAATGCTGGCAAACCGCCCCGACGTAATGCAGGCCGAATTAGGGTTCCGGTCGGCTTTTGAAATGACGAATGTGGCGCAGGCTTCGTTTTATCCTTCCATTACGTTGAGTTCAGGTTCCATGATTGGTTATGGGGCAGGTACGCTGTCCGACTTTTTCAAGCCGGAAAACCTGCTTGCGAATATTATCGGAGGCCTCGCCCAGCCTCTGTTTGCCCGCAATCAGTTAACAGGGCAACTGAACGTATCGAAAGCCCAGCAGGAAGAAGCCCTGCTCAATTTCCAAAAGACCGTATTGAACGCCGGACAGGAAGTTTCCGATATCCTTTTCACCCTTGAGTCTTCCCTTAAAAAGAATGACTTCAGGGTAAAACAGGTAGAAGCAACCTCTACGGCCGTATATTACACACAAGAGTTACTAAAAGCCGGCGAAGCAAACTATACGGAAGTGCTCAACGCCGAACAAAACCTGCTGCAAGCCCAGCTCGGCCGGGTAAGCGATAAATTAGAACAACTGCAAGCCACCGTAAACCTTTACCGGGCCTTAGGCGGCGGAGTAGAATAAACGGTTCCCGACAGCGTATCCGTATGGAACAGCGTCAGGCATACATAAGCGAATCATCCTGTTGTTTTTTGCCGGCATGATGAAGAAGTAATCGCGAATTCCCGTTCATTTTCATGAGGGTGCGTCAAAAGTCCCTTTAGATAATTTTAAAGTTACAAATTATAAGTCCATCAGTATTATACAGGGACTAATACTGCCTGAAAGTCCATTTTATTTCTAAAAACAGAGATAAATGGCCTGTACAGATAGTATTGAGAATTATCTTTATCTGGATTTTCAATGGCGCTCTTAAGGTCTGGAGGAAGAAATACAACTAATTCTTTATTTTTATCTAAAAGATAATCGTTACGTTTTTTTGTTTTAAAAATAATATCAGATTTCATTGCTTTAAATGAACAATAAATATAACCGGATTATCGTCTTCCTTTAAGCGCGAAGCCCATGCAGCGCCGGCCGGCCTGTTCTCATAATAGTCAAAAATTTCTTCCGGCAGATAATAGGTAGCCATCGTATGGCCGTAAGTTTCCGGAAAGGCGCCCCAGTAGCTGGCTCTGGGAATAAAAGACAGACCGCCGTCCATATCGTTTATGATGCCCTGATAAAGTCCGTCATGCTCCAGGCGGCAGAATTGCTGCCCGGAACAACTGTACAGGGCCGGAAATCTGGGAGGCGGGTCAGTTGCTGTGTAATGAACGATTCCCCCTCTTTTCGTCACATGAACCCAGGCCGACTCGTAGGTGAATCTTTCCCGCTGCCTGTTGCCCAGCAGGAATATCCGGTCGTTGATACGTAAGGGTAATTGGGACATAAAAAAGTCCAGCTCTTCGGGTTTATCCTGGAAGACGGCATGGCAGAATACCATACGGTCACGCTCTATCCGGAAGATCGAATCCCGGTCGGCGTATGTTCTGCGCAAATAGGCGTGTTTGAGCTTGCGGTCTATCCCGCAGATGTATCCATTCACCTTCTTATATTCCTTTGTTTTCAGGTTAATGAGAAGGGTCGTATCCGACATCACTGCATGTGCATTGTCTACGGTTGCCGCCATGTATTCCGCATCCCCATAGACGAGGAAATGCATCAAGTGAGCATTTTCGCCGAGAGGCTCCAAAGTGAAAGCGTTCACCATCTTACCGGAGAAATCGTAGACAAGCGCTTTGTGTTCATATATGGCCCATATGTAAATCCGCTGCCTCTCCTCGTCTATATCGTAGTTCCCGCCGCATACAAATTCCCCCGGCCCCTGCCCTTTATTGCCAATTCGGCAAACAAACTTGCCCTCGCGGGAGAACAGCAGGAAGCCGCATCCGTCCTTGATGAGTATGTGCTTATCCGTAACGGTTATATTGTTTAACAGTTTGACAAGGCTGTTTTCTGTGGTTTCCAGCGCAACATATTCGATGCTGTCGGCCAGATCACTCAGGCGTATCTCATATTCCTCCGGCTGATTATAAGCAACGCGGATGGAATCCGTACGAATCTCATGCGAAAGGTTCGTATCTGCCTGACGGGACTGACACTGCACAAACAAGAGCAAGGCATACGCTATCAGTCCAAAACCTGCAGGAAAGGAGAACGGCATATACCGCTCATACAGACTGCGAATCGACCAGAACGGGTCTTCGGTATGCAGTGTCCACCAGCGTTTAAAAAGAAAATCTATTCTGCCGTATTTCTTTAAATACCGGTATGTTTCCTGCCTGTTCATCTTGTACGAACGGGCAAAACAGGGAATAATGAACGTAATGAAACTGATTCTGTCTCGTGTTTCCCTGTCTAATACTTTCTTTTCCAATGTTGTTCCTACTCTGCTGTCTTTTAATTATGCGCTGTAAAAGTAGTCGGAAATTTGAAAATTGCAGCCCCAATTTCGCATAACGTTCCGGCTGTATATGAGTTTTGCCAGCCCGGATAAGGACTTTGCGAAGTTCTCCGTACAGGTTTTCCCAAGGAACATTACCTTGGTACGTCTATTCGGGCGAAATGGAAATCAACGAAGGCGGCAAAATCGCACGGGTGCGTAAAGGCGAGTGCGTGTTTATCCACAAGGACAATCGCGCCCGTATGACCAAACAGCCGAAAAACAAGGTTTACGCCTCGCTTTTTGACTTTTCTCCCGCTTTCAAACGACAGTATGGTTTCCCGCCTGCTGTCATGCAAGAATAACGCTGAACCTGTGTTACAGTTCGTCCGTATTTCTCTATAAGCTCTTCCGGTATGTTTCGTAGGAGGCTTTGTCCGGCTCAACGCTCCAGCCCGAGATGATTCCCCCGTAGAAATAGAAATTGACGTCGAAGGTCACTCCACTGTTTTGTTCTACCCGTTTATAGCATTTTGTTGCGCCATATGTATCGACCAGCGTATATTCTCCTGTCCGGATGTCGGCAAAAGGTCGTATGGCCAGCGCTTCGGCCAAAGGTTGCAGTTCTGCGGCACGCCGGGGCGCTGTTGTAAGGCGGTTTACAAACTCGTCAGCGGTACAGGCCTGAAAAGCATTGGCCGAAAGGCTTTCTATGGTTGCCCAATCAGTAGCCTTCAGTTCCGGAGCGGCTGCCGAACGTGCCAGGCCGATCCAGGCGGCGATACGCATGTCGATGGCCTGCATGATGAAAGGCTTTTCAAAGGGGTTGACATTGACAGCCGTTATACCGGTAGCAGCCGGCTTCGCTTCCGTTTGCGCCCTCAACGCCCTGACACTATCGGCATAGGATTTGAAACGGGCGCGCATCTCCGGGGAACGCAGGCCTCCCACTGTAAAAATAGCAATGCCTTCGGCTCCATTGTTGAGCGCAGCATCCATACAGTCGAACATGGCCGGCCCGTTGGTGGCCGTCATCCCGCAATAGAGGGTCGTTGCCGGGTTCTTTGTTTTTACGTTGTCGATGGTACAATCGGAGATGAAGCTGACGTCTCCGGTATAGAAATTATGATACACCATGGGGAAAACAATGTCTAAATCCCATTTCCCCCAATCCTGCCGTACCATCCGGCGCGACATAGCCGGCGTAGGAAAGGGCGAAGCTCCCATTTTTTTCCCGTAAGCATGAACTACTGCGGCAATTTCATTCGCTACTTCCGTGATTTGGTCGCAACGGAATTGCAGCCATTTTTCGTCGGTTGAAGGGTCTTCCAATTCGCGCGGATCGTATCCGTGGAGTTCGTGGAATTTCCGTATCATGGCAGGATGGTAGCCATAGTCCCATTCCGGATATTCTCTGTCCTGAACGATACCGTAGCGGGGCCATAACGTTGTGGGGAGTATCACGTCTACCAATCGGTGGTAGTCTATGGCGATGCCGTTCAGTCCTTCTACTTCGCAATACGTTTTGACCTTGTCTTTGATATAAGCCCGGACTTCGGGTAATGCGGGACAAAGAAATTTATAATAATCGACATAAGCCCTGTGGTCGGCCAGGCTTTCGCCTTTACGGTTTACGCTCAGCCATTCTGGATGAGCCTTCACGATAGAGTCGCGTCCATGTTCGAGGTTCATAGTCCACAGCCAGGCATATACTTCTATTCCATATTTATGGGCGATGGGGATGGCTTTCCGGTAGTCGTCAGGAGTAGGAGCATTCAGCATCACGCCGTCGATGCCGGTCTCATTCATCACGGCGCATACCGAATCGAAGTTCATTGCCGGACGATAATCCAGCCAGGTCCAGAACATAGGATACTCAGTCGCCTTCTGCACCGGAGAGGTACAGGCAACCATAGCGGTAATAACCGCCGGCAACAAGAGAAAACAGTTTTTACATGCTCGTTTCATACATTTATATCATTTTAAATTCAGATTTTTAATTTGAGATGGATACGCCCAAGCAAGGCCGTTACCCCGATGATAACAAAAGCAAAGCAGAGGCAGTTGACGATTGAGAGGAAACCATGCGTAAACCAATCCGGCAGGACGATTCCCGTTACATCGGCCAATCCGTATGATACGTAGGGTATCGTATAAGTCGTGAGCGTGGCGGTTCCTGCCGGCTTGACGAGGTTGAACCAGTATGCCTTTCCCTTCTCTACCAGCCAGTATAGCAGCGTGTAGATACCTGTGGCGATGGCCGTCACATAGAATATCCAGACAGGTGTGGCGCTTAGCTTAGACAGTATCCAGAAGTGGCGCGAAATGAATCCGGCAACCAGCAACGCTGCTATGCCAGCCGCTACGCCCAACAGTTTCTTCTTTCCCGGCAGGCCGGCATACCGCATACTGAGTATCGATAAGATGATACCGCCCATCGTAAAGGCCGGCAAAGCGCCGTTCCCGACATGCAGGACAGACAGCATCTCGTTGTAAAAGTTGGGGCGGGGAAGGTTTAAAAACGCTTCATTACCCCAGGATTCGTTCATCCGCGAGCCGAGCACACAGATCAGGACGAACACGATCCAGACAGGAATCAGGTACTTCAGCCGGTCGCGGGTAAATACGTAGATAAGGGCGCACACTAAATACGTCCAGCCAATGGAGCCAAGTATACCCCAACGGGCGTCGAAGACTCCTCCCTCCGGATTGCGGAAAGTTACCGCCAGGTAAAGGAGAATAACGGCTCCCGTTCCCTTTAAGGCCGCATAAAACCGCTTGCGATACACATCTTTCGCCGGCGGATATTGATTCCAGATACAAAAAAAAGCCGCCCACCATCAGAAACCAGTAGATGCCTGTCCGGTAACTTACGTCGGGCGACAAACGTGCTTCCGAATTGGTGATAAAAGCACCCATCACGAGCAAAGCCAGTGTGCGCGACAGGATATGTCCTACCGTCGATTCGCCGGATAAACCTTTCGCATACCTGCGTTCGATGGCAAAGGGAACAGACATCCCGACGACGAAGAGGAAACAGGGAAAGACGACATCGGCCAATCCCATAAAATCCTCTCCCCGCCTGGCGTGGTCGAGCCACCAAGGTATGTCGTGCACTTTCCAGAAGTCATTCACAAAGATCATGACAAACATCGTAAGCGCCCGCAGGATGTCTATGGCTGCGTTTCGTTGTGTAAAATCCGTATCAGATGCCATATAAAACCATTCGTTTCAGATTAAAATTCAGCAATTAAAGACATCCATTTCCCGGCAGACGAACCCCATACTTCCTTGTAAGTGGCGGTATTGAACTGAGGCCAGTAAGGCGTATCCTCGTTAAAACGCGATTGCATCCCAACGGGAATCTCTCCTACCATCTCGCCCGGCAAGGCGCAATACTGCTGGGCGTAATTGCTGCCTTCGCCGTAAATGAGCGACTGCCCGAAAGGGTTCTTCCCTGCAATCCAGAATAACTGCTGTTCGGCAATGTCGGTCAATTCTTTGTCGCGAAGGTATTTGCCGCACAAGGCTGCCGCTTTTCCGGTAGCCAGATGCACCGCCGCATTGCCTTTGAAGGAGAACCATACCGGGAAAAAGCGCAGGTAATGCTCTTTGTCCAATTGTATGCCGTTACCGAGCTGTTCGCGATAGTCGGCAGTTACATCCTCCTGCAGCCAGGTATGTACGATAGCGAAGTTGGCCGAATCTTTCACCTCGTCGATGTGATAGACGCCGCTGGGCATCATCCCGTAAGGACGCACATACTGCATGATGTTTTTCAGGTATCCGGCATAGATGCGTATGGCGTTGTCCCATCGCCCGAAGTCGGGATGATTGGGTTGCGTTTCGCATAATGCGACGAGAGCCTGCATATAAACCTGGTCGCGCGACTGATGGTTGTAATGTACGATGGATTTCCTGTCGAGGTCGCGGTAGAAGAATCCCCGCGTTTTATTCTTGTCGTTCAGCGGCTCGGTACGCTGACAGTCGAGGGTGTAACGTATGTATTCGGCGGCTTGCCGGGCATAATAGGGGTCTTGCGTCAGCTTGTAAATCAGGCTTGCCGCCCAGGAAACAGTGGCCATGTACTGGCTTTGCGAGGCCATGTAAGCATGCCCGCTCCGGTAGCGTTCGTCGTATCCGAGTTCTTCGAAGCGCTGGAGAGCGAAAGCAAAGTCTTCTTTGGCTATTTTGAGCAGATACTCCTTAAGCCTTGGGTCTTTGGCCGGGTCGACAGAGAGGGAAGCATACGCTTCGATGGCGGCGAAAGAGAAGTTCTCGAATCCGCCGTTATGCACCCGTACCTGCCGTCTGCCGGCGTCGTCGATGGTTCCGATAAAACCATCCGTCCACAGATTCGTACCCCAGGATTGCATGCGGTATCCATCGCCAAAGCGGGTTTTCAGGATGAAATCAAGGCCCCAGAGCGCTTCTTCCTGCAGGCGCAGTCTGAGGTCGGTATCGTTCTTTTCTTTCGCCCGGTTGGCCATCTCGAAGAAAGCATAGGCTATTTCGCCCGTTTGCAACGTTTGCTGCGACATGTCTCCCGCATCGTGCCAGCCGCCGTTCACTGTAAAAGTATGTCCGTTGTGCTCGCCGTTGAGGTCGGTATGACAAGCGCCATGCTTACCCGGCACAGGGTATCCGCAACGCTCGCAGAACATGAAGTTGAGCACACGCCAAGCCGAGTCGTCCCACACATTGCGGTTGATATAGAACGGGCGGGAACTAATCTCTCCCGCGCGGATGAAGTATTGCCCTTCGCGTTTGAAGCCGGAGAAGTCTGCCGTTTCAAAACGGCCGATAGCTGTTTCTTCCTGTTTGACGGTTCCTTCATATACCACTTGGCTGGTGGTATAATCCACGAGTTGGAATTTCCCCTGATGCCCGGCCACTTTCAGGATAGCCTGCTTTTCGCTTTCCGCCCGGTAGCCGGTGGTCGAGTAAATGATTCGTCCGTTGGCCGGTTGCCAGCCGCTTACTACTTCCGGGTTTTCGACGGTCTGGAGTTCTACGGCGTCGACGTCATATTGGAAGAAGTCGCCCATGGTCTCTTCCTTACCGAATATTTCGATGGCGAACAGGAGTTTGGTCACCTTGTCCCGCGCCAGTTCTGACATTTCCACAAAACATTGGTTCCACTGGCGATTGATGAGGTTGATTTCGTGATAACCTTCCCTGCCGTATTTGTCGGGCACTTTAATCTTCCCATCGTTTTCAACATAAAGATTGAGGTAGATGCTGCGCGCTCCTTCACAATCGGGATATATGTAAAACATGATGCGGTTGTATCTCTCCCAGTTAGCGCCCCCTACATCGAATCCGGCCATCGACGTACCCAGTCCCAGCCCCCAGTCGGGAAATTCCGAAGCGGTAACCGGCGCGGTGAGGCGGAGGCTGTGTTTGCCCGATATACTTCTTTCGCCGGTCTGTTGCATTCCGCCTATTCCGCGGTGCGACCAGCGTTTCATGTCTTCCATATCGCAAAGCATCTCTCTGCGGAGCACTTTCTTGGTCAACCCGAAGGTTTCGAACGACTTGCTGTAATCAAGCGGCAACGGGCTGTGAACAAATCCCGTCCGGCGGACGTCGTTCCTCAGTTTCTCGTCTACCTGTGCCTGCGGCAGATGGCAGAAGATAAAAAGGAAAAGGATGATTTCTGCTATTTTTTTCATGATAATATGCGGTATATAAAATCGTACGGCGCACGAAGGCAGGATTAGTAAGGCATTTGCTTGTAGGCTTCCATCAGTTTCTTCAGCGTAACGGCGTCGGATACCGCCTGGGTATAGGTTGCCGGATCGTAATAGTTTTTCAGAAACCCGTCGGCTCCCGACCATACCGTTTCAATGATACCCTGGAAGTGCGGCGTCATCTGCGGCGTGGCGTTCCGGCGGAAACGCATCATGTCGTTCAGTTGGGCGAGCGCAACTTCAGGCCTACGCCAGGGGCAGGTAGCTACATCAAAACCTTTCATGGCAAAATAAACAGCCGTCTGATCGGGTCGCTCATAATGCCAGTCGCAGATAAAGACGTCTTTGGGAATCATATCTATAGCCCTGTACGTATTATTCATACTCGCTTCCCAGGCGCCTATGCCGGTTGTTTTACCGTCTATCAGGCGATCTCCCCATATCATCAGCCTTTTCCCGGCCAGGGCAAGGTGATTGCGCAGGGTCGCTACTTCCCCGGCAAAGAGTTCCGCCTTGTCGCGTCCGCTGCAACGCGGGCATTTGTCGTCTCCAATGTAGAACACCTCATCCATGCCGGCGTGAAACAAATCCGTTTCAAAAGCGACAGTCAGTTCGTCTATCAACTCAAAAACAACCTTATGCACACCCGGATGCAACGGGCAATAACTCTTACAGTAAAGCCCGTCGGGGTTAGGCCAGCCGGTATAGTTTTCAGTATTCACATGCGGCGTTTCATCAAATTCGGGATACTCGCGCAGCAAGGCATAGGTGGTTTTTGCCCACGACTGATGTCCGAGCAGGTTGATTTGCGGAGCGATGCGTATGCCGTATTTCTTGCATACGGCGCTTATTTTCCGCACATCGGCCAAGGTCAGCGGATCAGGATCTTTCAACTCCGGATGAGAGGCGTAGCTGTAATTCCAGTCTACGCGCAGGATAAGCAGGTTGAAATGCGCCGGCGCCAGTTCCTCCTCGATGAACTTGAGGAATAAAGGCAATCCCTGCACCGAAGGAGCCGCAATAGCCAATCCGCGTGTGGGGATAATCGAATCGAGTCTGCCAGCTTCTTTTTGAGCAAAAGAAGGCGCCACTGCCATGCAAAGGAAAAGGATAGGTAATAGAATGTTTCTCATAAGAATAAGATTAAAAGTGTTTGATAAAGCCCGGACAAGTATTTCATAACCTGTCCGGACTCCAAATATACTTTAATTTTAGAAATTAGGCTTATCTATATCCCAGAATAAACGGGTAGCGCCGCTATCCGGCCCTCCCAGCAGTCCGACGGCTTTGGCATAGCCTTCCGGATTGTTACGCTGTTCCGACAGTGCATAGGTGAGACGACGAACACCCAAAGAGGTAGGAATCGCTCCCTGACTATCATTTTGCAGAATAGAGAAAAGCTTGGGATAGCCTGTCCGCCTCCATTCCGCCCAGGCATTCATCCCTTCGGGAAATCCGGCAATCCACTTCTGGGTAATGATTTTTTCCAGGCGTTCTTCATCGCTTCGGGCATCTCCCCATCTGGGAGAGACCTTGCTTACGGCCGGCGAATCGAAATCTTCCCTAAGCGGATCGTCCCAATCCTCCGGTACGCTGGAGCGGCTGGCATAATCGCCTGCGGATACGCCCCATTGAGCAAAAGATACGTCGATGCCTTCTTCATAGAACTGTTGGGCATTCCCTCCACTTGTGTTCCATCCCCTCAGGGCAGCTTCTGCCAGCAGAAAATAAGATTCTGCTGCCGACACGACAACAGCCGGAGCCTCCGCCGTCACGTTTATTCGCGAGATAACAGCCTTGTAAGGATCAGCTAATTCGGCCAGGTCGGGAAGACCGGTACGCACGCCCACAATTTTCTTATCACTATTCGGTAAGCCGAATTTATCCAGCCGCGCATCGCCATAGCCCGTAAGAATAGACTGGATATTAGCGCTGATAAATATATCCTGATATTCAATGGAGCAGGTGTACAACGGATGCCTCCATCCGAATCCACTAATAATAAAGCTTTCTCCCCTGCCTAATAATCCCTGAGGGGCATTGATGGCGGCTTCGCCTTCGGCGCGTGCCCAGGAAGCATCGTATTTTACTACACGCATAGCCAGACGCAGACGCAGGGTATTGCCTAATCTGGCCCATTTATCTAATTCTCCGCCATAGGCCATATCAAAGGAAGCAAAGGATGGCGCCGATTTAGACATATACTCGTTCAAAATATTCACGGCTTCCGCCAGTTCGGAAAAGAACAATTTATAAGCATCCTGAGCAGAGTCGTATTCACCTCCCAACAGGCTCTCTCCGTATTTTGAGTAGATAACAGGGCCGTACTGGTCGCAGATGCGCGACATCGCCAATACGCGGAGGATGGTATTGATCGCTTCGTAGTGAGAGTAGACGTCGCCTTGTTCGGCGCATTTCTCCCGAACCTTCACCTGGTTACTCATCACGTTGTCGTAGGTATATTCCCAACAGGCGTCATTCCAGTCGTTGTTCAAGAAATACGTTTGGTTATTGATACCTCCTTTAAAATTCGAAGGCGTCGCCATATAACCCGACCATATATCTGCGTTGAGATTCTGAAATATCTGATACGACCATCCGCCGCCGCCTCTGTTATAATAGATGGATTGTTGTATGACAGGGAAGTGCATTCCTATCAGATTATTATCCTGTGTAAGTTCCTGGTCGGATACGCCAAACGGACTTGTATTCATTTCTTCAAAATCGCCGGTACACGAAGCGAGCGTAAGAACGGCCCATAAAACAGCTACTGTATATTTCATTACTTTTTTCATATCGCTATCGAATTAGAAGTTAATTTTCAGATTGAACCCAAAGGAGCGGGAACTCGGTAATCCGAATACATCTACCCCCTGTAATCCATTCCCTACGGAAAGTGTCCCATCCGGATCGTAAGGTGCATTATTCTTGAAAAAGAACAGATTGCGTGCTATCAGAGAGAGTTCGGCGCTTTTCGCCACAGCTAATGACTTGAGCACATTACGAGGCAAAGAATAACCGATGGATAGTTCGCGAAGCCGGATGTTGGTGGCGTCATACACATAGTGTTCGGTAATACCATCTCGCCCGCCGACAATACCATAGAATCTTTCTACATTCTCAATTTTCCTTCCATCAAACTCGA
Source organism: Tannerellaceae bacterium (assembly GCA_031288515.1). Classification (GTDB taxonomy): domain Bacteria; phylum Bacteroidota; class Bacteroidia; order Bacteroidales; family Tannerellaceae; genus DFXE01. Next base: position 3,267 of record JAITRG010000136.1, on the reverse strand, counting down.
CGCCATGATTTAGCCGCTCGTCGCCCGTGCGTTTGCTTACCCCATATTTATCAAGTTCGGCTTCAGTGAGTGAAAGCACATCGCCGCCGAAACGTCCATCAATCAGGAAATACAGTGAAAATCCTTTATAGGTAAACGTATTCTGCCATCCGAGATTGAAATCTGGCGAGGTATTACCTATTTTTTTGTAGTCCGACTTGTCGGGTTGTGGGATACCGTCATCGTCATACTGTATTTTGCCCTGTTCGTCACGCAAAAAGGCACGTCCGTAGAAGTCGCCGAACGAACCGCCCACTTCCAGCCGCATATCGTAGCTATTGGAGCCCCCGCCGCCAAAGTTGAAACGATCCAAACCTTCGGCCAGTTCGATCACCTCATTCCGGTTGTGCGAATAGTTGACCGATGTTTTCCACCTGAAATCGCCTATCCATACGGGAGAGCCTCCCAATACGATTTCTATTCCCTGGTTTTGAATATTACCCGCATTCACGTAGTAGGTGGTGTATTTAGAACCCGAAGGAGCCGCCAGAGAGAAGATTTGATTCCGGGTATTTGTTTTATAATACGTCAGGTCTATTTCCAGACGGCTGTTGAACAGGCGCCATTCCGTACCGGATTCAATCGAAGTCGTCATTTCCGGCTGGAGTTCACTGAAAGGAGCTGTTGTATTATAATTGATTACTCCGCCACGCCCTACGCTATTCAGCGGGTAACTTCTGTACCGGGGAAGTCCGTTCCCTACTTTCGACCAGGCGCTTCTGACTTTACCTAAATTAATCCATTCAGGCAATTGCAACGATTCGTTGATGATCCAATTCAACCCAACCGACGGATAGAAAAAGCCTTTATCCATATAATCGGTATACGCCAGCGTAGACGTCCAGTCGTTGCGGGCTGTTACGTCAAGGAATAACCAGTCGCGGAATCCCAACTGTCCGGCAAAGAAGACAGCCTGTTCCTGTCCGTGGTATTTACCCAGCGAGTTCGAACCGGAATTGAGGTCGATGTTGTTTATGGAGAAAATGTTGGGATTATACAATTTTCCCGGATAGGAATCGAATCCCATGGATTTCCCCGAATTGTCATTTATACTTGCGCCGAGGGAGGCATTGACGGTAAAATCACCTAACTGTTGCTGATAAGTCAGCATCAAGTCTCCATACAGCGCCAGGCTATTGGATTCGTCTACGATGTAGCGTCCGTTATTGCCGGTGGCCAGGGCATTATCGGTACCTGCATACATCTTCATTTCATAATTGCTGGTAGAGAAATCGGCATTACCACGCGCTGTGAGAGAAAAATGTTCATTGAACTTGAAAGAAAGATTTAAATTAGCAAGCGTACGATAACGGTCATCCACATTGGGCAGATTGTTGATTAACCAGTACGGGTTTTGCTCCCAACCTCCGCTTATCCGGGTGTACCAGTCCTGAAGGTAGAGATTTCTGCCCGCGTCGAGGTATTGGTAGTTTTCCTTATAATATTCGAAGGATTCGCCCCCCTGCGCTCTTCCTCCCCGTGGAAAACGATAAAGACCCACCAACGGATTAAGGTAAAATCCACCCGGAGAGGGACGGTTCTTACCTTGCTGGTACATCAGGTTAACGTTGGCATCTATGGTCAGCTTCTTATCAAAGAAATTGGCTGTTTCGCGGAAGTTGAGGTTGTGTTTGTTCAGCTCGCTGTTTTCCACAACCCCTTTCCCATAAGTATTAGCATACGAGAAATAGCTTTGCATAGCCTCCGATCCGGCGCTCAGGGTGAGGGAATTGATAGTAGTAAGCCCTGTCTGGAAAAAATCTTTCACATAGTCGTACGCCGTTTTATCACTAAGTTCGTTCCCCCAACTGGACGTCACCCCGCCATAGCTGTTTTGAAACTCCGGAATCCCGTACGTAGCCGACTCCCATGTGGTGTTGGAACTGAAAGAGATGTCTACCCGTCCGGCCTTTCCTTTCTTTGTGCTGATAATCACTACGCCATTGGCGGCAGAAGCGCCATAGAGGGCAGCAGCAGCAGGTCCTTTCAGGATGTTGATACTTTCAATATCGTCCGGGTTGAGGTCGGATATACCATCTCCAGCATCACGGTTACCGGCATCATTATTACCCCCGATGGTAGTAGCTACAGAACTGTTCGAAGCGCTATTGATCGGCATACCGTCAATCACATAGAGCGGTTGGTTGCCTCCATTGACCGAGCGGCTTCCACGAATCACGACCCTGACAGAACCACCCAGGCCAGACGCGCTTCGGTTTATCTGTACACCGGCCGTTTTCCCTGTCAGCGAGTTGATCATATTTGGGTCTTTGGCACGGGTGAGTTCTTCGCCCCCGACTACTTGGGTAGAGTAAGTGAGCGATTTTTCTTTCTTGACAATACCCAGAGCTGTGACTACTACCTCGTCTATTTGTTTGGAATCTTCAGTCAACGTAATATTGATCGTTCGCTGGTTGCCAACTATCCTCTCTACGGCGATATACCCTAAAAAAGAAAAGACCAGCACAGCCTTATTATCCGAAACCGAGATGCTGTAATTACCATTTATATCCGTCGCTACGCCGGTAGTAGTCCCTTTTACCAAGACATTCACGCCGGGCATACCGACTCCTGTCTCATCCACAACGGCTCCACTAACAGTAACAGCCTGTTGAGGGAAAGGTAACGCCGCTTCTTCTTTCTTTCCGCCAGTTGCGTAGGAAAGAATAACGTAAGAACCTTCGATTTCGTACCGAATATCTGTATCCTTAAACAATTGATTCAAGGCGTCATTCAAGGGTAGTTTGTTCACATTTAACGATACATTCCGGCGCACGTCTACTTGTTTACTGTAAACAAAGAGGTAATCGGATTGTTTTTCAATATCATTCAGCACCTGCTCCAAATAAGAATCGGTTTGATTAATCGTAATCAATACATTCTGAGGAGTAGGATTTTCCGCATGGAGGCTGAAGCCACATACGAATAACAACAACAAGGTTGTTATCTTCACCGTTGCAAAAAAATTCTGATTCATACATTTAATAGTTCTTTAGGATTAATACAGTGATCGTTGATCGTTTTTAATTAGGGGTTGTTTGCATGCCATCTTCCCATTTTTTTCCATAAGCGTTCATTTTTCAAGTTTGTTACTTTATATAAATCACATTGGTTTCACTATCTCTTATGTAGGTGTATTTTGCGTCTTTCTGCAATACCCGCAACGCATTATCTATCCCGTCTGAGATGCGGAGCTTCCCGCTTATTACGTAGTCCGAAAGCTTATCG
>JAITRG010000061.1 GCA_031288515.1 Tannerellaceae bacterium | reverse complement strand
GCCGGAGGTCGTATACTCGCCCTGTCCGCAGGAATTGGTAGCCCGGCATACTATCTGATAGCTCCCGGCCGTATAGAAGGCAATGTCCAGCACGCGCGAATTTGCGCCGTACAGTTGATTGTCGAGCTTTGGGTTCAGTGTCCACTGATAGCTTGCAGGATCGGCATATGCCGGAGTATTGGCGGTAAAGGTGGCATATTGTCCGTTCGGTACAGAGCTGCTCCCCGAGATGGTAACAACAGGAGTACCCACATATACCTCTTTTTTTGCTGCCTCGACGTTATTCGCCACGATGCTCACCCAGCCGCTGCCGTTATTGCCGTTTTTACTGAAAGTAGCCGTATTGCGCGAGATGCTCACCCAGCCGTTGCCGTTACTGCTGCCGCTTTTACTGAAAGTAGCCGTATTGCGCGAGGGATAGTAGCGGAAAGCCCGGAGGGAGCCGCAGGCGAGCGAGGACTTGGAGCGGATAGCCCGACCCGACCGAAGGGAGGGGCGCGCCCTCCACCCCCTCCGCCATGGGTTAACTGCACGCTGCCTTTGCACATTTTTACTCATCTGTGTGATAACTCAATTTTTATCCTTTATATTTGCATCTACACATTTATATATAACAATGGTTATGGAAGCAAAGAGAAGATTAACCCGTTCGGGGAGAGGAATGATAGCCGGCGTATGCGAAGGTATTGCCGATTATGCGGGCTGGGACCCTACGCTGGTGCGCATAGGATATATCCTGCTGAGCGTATTAACGGCGTTTTCGGGCGTTATCGCCTACCTGGCGCTCTGGATTATTATGCCGAAAGAAGGGACGGTATAGGCGATGGATTTCGAACTGGTATCTCCTTTCAGTCCTACAGGCGACCAGCCTGAGGCTATCGCCGCTTTGAGGGATGGCGTAAAGAGCGGCGTCCCCTTCCAGACGCTGGTAGGCGTTACCGGTTCGGGGAAAACGTTTACCATTGCGAACGTTATCAAAGAACTCCGGCGGCCTACGCTGATATTGAGCCATAATAAAACGCTGGCCGCCCAGTTGTACAGCGAGTTCAAAGCCTTCTTTCCGCACAACGCCGTAGAGTATTTCGTATCTTATTACGACTACTATCAGCCCGAAGCCTACCTGCCCACAACGGATACGTATATCGAAAAAGACCTGCAAATCAATGCCGATATCGACAAGCTCCGTTTGCGCGCCACGGCCTCCCTCCTGTCGGGGCGGAGAGACATTATCGTGGTGTCTTCCGTATCCTGCCTGTATGGTATGGCCGACCCTACGGCCTTCGCCCAGCAGGTAACGCATCTGAAGAAAGGAATGAAAATCAGCCGCGACAAGCTGCTCAGGCGGTTTGTAGACGCCTTGTACGTAAATAATAAGGCAGAGTTCGCCAGCGGTTCGTTCAGGGTAAACGGGGATACGGTAGACGTTTTCCCGGCCATCGAAACGTTCGACGGCGTGGCCTACCGGATAGAGTTCTGGGGCGACGAGATAGAACGCCTCTCGTCTTTCGAACCCTTAAGCGGAAGGGAGATAGACGAACAAAGCGAGCTGAACATCTACCCTACCAACCTGTTTGTCACCACGCAGGAAAGGATAAACGCCGCTATCGGGCAGATAGACGTAGACCTGGGCCGGCAGATAGCCTTCTTTGAAGAAGCGGGCAAACCGTTCGAAGCCAAACGCCTCCGCGAACGGGTAACCTTCGATCTGGAAATGATACGCGAGCTGGGCTATTGTTCGGGCATCGAAAACTATTCGCGCTACTTCGACGGGCGCGAGGCCGGCCAGCGCCCGTATTGCCTGATCGATTATTTTCCGGAAGACTTCTTACTGGTGGTAGACGAGAGCCACGCCACCCTCCCGCAGGTACACGCCATGTATGGGGGAGACCGTTCGCGCAAGCAAAACCTGGTAGCGTATGGTTTCCGGCTGCCGGCTGCTACCGACAACCGCCCGCTTACCTTCGAGGAGTTCGAAAAGCTAACTCCCTCGGCCATCTACGTGAGCGCCACGCCTGCCGACTACGAGCTGGCTAAGAGCGAAGGCATCGTTGTAGAGCAGGTGATTCGACCCACAGGCCTGTTAGACCCCCTTATCGACGTAAGGCCTACCCAGAACCAGGTAGACGACCTGATGGAAGAAATCGCCCGGCGCGCAGCCGGCAACGAACGGACGCTGGTAACTACGCTGACCAAACGGATGGCGGAGGAACTGACCGTCTACCTGAGCCGTATGGGCGTTCGATGCAACTATATACACAGCGACGTGGAAACCCTGGAGCGCATCCGGATAATGGACGACCTGCGCAACGGCCTCTTTGACGTACTGATAGGCGTAAACCTCCTTCGCGAAGGCTTGGACTTGCCCGAAGTGTCGCTGGTGGCTATCCTCGACGCCGACAAGGAAGGCTTCCTGCGCTCGCGCCGCTCGCTGACCCAAACGGCCGGGCGTGCGGCGCGCAACGTAAACGGAAAGGTGATTTTCTATGCCGATACCGTAACGGAAAGCATGCGGCAAACGATGGATGAGACAAACCGCCGGCGCGAAAAACAATTGGCCTATAACGAAAAGCACGGCGTCATCCCCCGCCAGGTAGTGAAAGCGGGTAAATCGTTAGTAGCGGAAAAGCAGGAGGTAGAAGGAAAACGGGCCTACGTAGAACCCGAACCGAGCCTGGCAGCCGACCCGGTTGTGCAGTACATGACGCGCCCGCAACTGGAAAAAGCAATCGAGCGGACAAAGAAACTGATGATGGAGGCAGCCAAAAAGCTCGAATTTATAGAAGCCGCCCAGTACCGCGACGAAATGATGAAACTGCAGGATATGCTACATACGAAAACAGATTAAAAACAATACCGACTACAGATGCAGAAAATAATAATGACAGGCTTAGCCCTGTGCGCCGCCCTCTTAACCGGCCCGGCATGCAAACAAACGATAGAACCGGCAGCCCGGGTCTATACCACAGACGAAGACCGCGCAATCGTTGAAAGATACCTTGCGGAAATGAAACCGAAGAAAGCCTTACCCATGGGGCAACTGGTAGCGGAGAGCGCTCTTTTCTTCCTGGGCGTCCCGTACGTAGCTTCTACGCTGGAAAAAGAACCGGAAGGGCTGGTGGCAAACCTGCACGAAATGGACTGCGCCACGTTTGTAGACAACGTAATCGCCCTCGCGCGCACCCTCAAAGGCGCTAACCCTTCGTTCGACGGCTACTGCCTCAACCTCCTTCGGCTCCGTTACCGGGAAGGGGCCGTCTCCGGCTACCTGAGCCGTTTGCACTATACGTCCGACTGGGTATACGTAAACGATAAACGAAACATCGTGAGAGACGTCAATAAAGAGACAGGCGGCATCCTCCTGAAACTTGATTTATCCTTCATGTCTACCCATCCGGACAGCTACCGGCAATTGAAAGGAAACCCTTCGCTTATAGAAGAAATCGCGCAAAAGGAGAAAGAAATCAGCGCCCGCGCCACGTATTATTTTGTTCCCCGGGATAAAATAGAGGCTTGTGCAGGCAAGATGCAGCCGGGCGACGTGGTATGCTTTACCACGGCGGTAAAAGGCCTGGATACGTTGCACGTAGGATTTATTTATAAAGACGGCGACAGGCTTACGTTTATCCATGCCTCTTCCCTGCAAAAGAAAGTAGTGGTAGAAAGCGCTACCTTGACGGAATACGTGCAGAAGGGGAAAAACACGACCGGGATTATGCTGGCGCGCCCGCTCTGAGAGGGGGTTAGAACAATTCGAAGGCGAACTTAACGCCGAAGCTCCGGTACCTGTGTTTCTCAAACCCGGCAAACAGGCCGGCATTAAAGATATGATTGCCGATACCGTATCCTATTTCCGTGAAGCTGGGTAGCTCCGGCGTCCAGAGCTGACTCAGGTACAGGCGTTCGAAGAAAACGTATCTGGACGCCTGCTTTTTATAGAATTGCAAAAAGATAAAAGGGCTTTGAAACATAAAATGAGCCTGCGCATACTTATCGGAAGCGTTGAACCGGTCTCTTTCCAGCACATTAAATATACCTCCTATCTGGTCGTCCCACGAGTCGGGGAAGTTACGCCGGGTAAAGTAGCGGAAGTCGGCAAAGTAAGTAGACTTCTGGCGGGTATACATCCCGGCGCTGATATGGTAATTAAGCCTCCGCAGCATGCCTAAGGATATGCTTTGGTGCATATCCGCTTCGATACGGGTAAAGTCTCCCTTGCTTTTCCAAACGCCCGGCGCCGCCCTTGCAAACTCCGCGGACAGGGTAGGGTAGTACGAATACACATACGATTTGCGCTTGCCGTCCATCCGGTAATATTGCCGCGGCGTGTATCTGAACCCGAGGGTAGGGGTGAAGTCGTTGTAATCGCTGTTGGCCACGTCCAGTATTTCCGGGCTGAGGTTCGGATTCTTTATCTTCTTTACGGGCGAGCGGTTGTTATACGTAAAGCCGGCTATCAACTGGAACCCGTTGAAAAGCTCGATGCGGTTTTTCAATTCAAAGTAGTAATGGCGGAAGTATTGCAGTCCCAAATCGTCTGCATCGATAAGGGAGTCTTTTAGCTGCTCGTTGATAAAGGTGGTCATGGAATGAGAATAGGTCTGGTTTCCATTACCGGCCAGGAGGCTTACGATTCCGAATCTTTCGGGAAGGTATTCCCATTCTCCCAATAGCTTCCAGTAGATTTCCTTTCGTTTGAACACGAATCCGATTTCAGGGTGCAGGCGTATTTGTTTGTCGTTCTTAAAGTCTTTGGATAAACGTACGCGCTGGCGATACGTTACGCCATTGAATTTGGAGTAGCCCAGCTGGCTCGGGTTCAGAAGGCCCGAATACCTGATCCGCGTAGTCTTATAATCGAAGGTGTATGAATTGACAAACTTCTCGGTAAGCTTCAGATTCAGATACTGCCGGGCATTGTCTATGCCGCTATCGGTTTGTTGCAGCCTTTTATCCGTTACATGCCGGTAGAGCGTCTCTTCTTCCCTGTCTAAAGGCCTGTCGCGTTTGCGGCGCCAGTAAGCGCTGTCCGGGATGATAGGTACCGTGTCCGACGATAGCGTATAATAATTGCTCATATCCAATGAATGCCTGCGTTTCCTTTTGCTGCCTGCCTCCTCAGACCAGACGACCGATTTATAACGAAAGCGCGAATGATACGAGTTGACTACCGCATTCCCCAACACTTCGTACTTTACATAAAAGTCGGCCGTTTCCGGCAGGTTGAACCGGTTGAAGCCCCTCCCGTATGTCATAACCAGGTTGAAGTCGGCAAATGCATACTTCCCGCTCATATCTACCTTGTCTATCGTCCACGTCCCGTCTACAACATGCAAATAGCCGCTTATCAGTTTCTGGCTTACCTGTTTGGGCAGGAAGCGTATGCGGTATATCTTCAGCCCGGTACTGTCGTTTACGTCCATCAGCCGATAGTCGTAATAGTGGAAGGCCTTTGCGGCTACCGGCAGCAAGATAGCGTCGTTGTATGCCGTGGAAGCATATACGTTAAGGTTCAGGAAAGAGATAGCCTCCTGCTGTTTTTTCCTGTTAGGGATACTGCTTCCGTTTATCGCCCGGAGATTATGGGCAAATATGTCGGGCGGCTCGAATTTAGAATCGCTCACGATTTCGAAAACCATATCCTTAACCCTCCTGTCTACCGGGAAAAGATGATGCGCCAGGCGTATTAGCTGGTTTTGCTTCAATATCTCCGTACGGCCTTTGATATAGATTTCGGTTTCGGCGCTGGTAAGGTAATCCTGGTAAGAAACGGCGCTTTCGATTACTAATTTCATAATAGAATCGGCCGGAAGAGCTTCCTGTTTGGAGCGCGGCAAAGAATCGCCCGCAAAAGCTCCGTCTGCAAAAGTTCCGTCCGCAAAAGCTCCGTCCGCAAAAGAATCGCCGGCAAAAGCCCCGTCTGCAAAAGTTCCGCCGGCAAGTAGTCGGCAGCTTATGGCAGCGATAGATAAAAGCGCTATTATGACTGAATGTTTTCTCAAAATACCTTATATCTTCTTCAGACAAATTTAATAAAATAAAATGGTATTTTTATACAAAAATGCTTGATTTGTCATCAAATAGCTTTTTATCAAATAATTTGTTTCTTTTGAGAAAGAAAAAGTATATATTTGTGCTTCATAAAATATGTTTTAGAACAGAGTCGTGGTGAGGCAGCAGAGAGAAGAAATCGATATTTCGGCCAGTCTGGCAGAGGTATGGAGGGTATTAACGGAAAAAGAACGCGAAATACTCCGGAGCCGTTCGTCTATCCGGCATTTTAAACGGAACGAATTGATATACTTGGAGGGGGATGAACCTCGCGAGATGATGTGTTTGCTGAAAGGCAAAGTGAAAATCTTTAAAGAAGGGGTAGGCGGAAGGAGCCAGATTATCCGGATGATAAAGCCCATTCAATACTTTGGCTACCGGGCTTATTTCGCGCAGGAAGACTATTTGACGAATGCCTCGGCCTTTGAATCGTCTACCGTGTGCCTGATTCCTATGACTGTGGTGATGGACCTGCTGGTGGGTAATCCCAACCTGGCCATGTTTTTCATACGCCAGCTCTCCTTTGACTTAGGCGTTGCCGACGAACGGACGGTAAACCTTACCCAGAAACACATCCGCGGGCGTTTAGCCGAATCGATCCTTTTTCTCAAAGACAGCTACGGGCTGGAAGAAGACGGGGCGACGCTCAGTATTTATTTAGCCCGCGAAGATTTGGCCAACCTGTCGAATATGACAACGTCTAATGCCATACGCACGCTGTCTACTTTTGCCGCCGAACATATCATTGCGTTAGACGGCAGGAAAATCAAGTTGATAGACGAAGAAAGACTTCGGAAAATCAGCAGGTTGGGATAACGGCTGACTGTGCCGTTACAGAATAGCTTCCCTTATACGTATTAATTTCAGCAGCAAGCCTTCCAGCAAATCGAGGCGTAGCATATTGGCGCCGTCTGATTGAGCCTTGTCCGGTTCGGGATGGGTTTCTATAAATAGCCCGTCGGCGCCCACGGCAATGGCTGCCCTGGCTATCGTTTCGATCAATCCGGGCATTCCCCCTGTTACTCCGGACGATTGGTTGGGCTGCTGAAGCGAATGGGTTACATCCATCACGACCGGAAACCCGAATTGCTGCATCTGCGGGATACTTCTGAAGTCAACCACCAGATCCGTATAGCCGAACGTAACGCCCCGTTCGGTTATCATCACATTCTTATTTCCTGCATCCGCTACCTTCCGGGCGGCATATTGCATACCCGAAGGCGCTACAAACTGCCCTTTCTTTATGTTTACAATCTTCCCTGTCCGGGCGGCCGCCAGTAGTAAATCCGTTTGCCGGCACAAAAACGCCGGTATTTGCAGTACGTCTGCATATTCGGCCGCTATGGCTGCTTCGGCCGATTCGTGAATATCGGTGACGGTAGGAATACCGAACGTTTCATTCACTTTTCGGAGGATTTTCAGCGCTTTTTCGTCTCCAATACCGGTGAACGAATCAATCCGCGAGCGGTTCGCCTTCCTGTACGACCCCTTGAAGATGTAAGGAATATGCAGGCGACGGGTTATTTCGCTTATCTTTTCAGCTATTCGCAACGCCATCTCTTCGCCTTCTATCACGCACGGCCCTGCCATGAGGAAGAAGTTTTGATTGTTTTTATACGTATCTATTGTTATCATAAGCGCAAATTTAGCACAAATTTAATAACCTCTTTGCCCGGGCCGTTTTTTCTTCCGTCGGCAGCCCGGCGTCTATCCAGTGAATCGTGAATCCGCGTCGTTCCATACCGCGAAACCAGGTCATTTGCCGTTTGGCAAACTGGTGAATGGCGATTTCCAGTTGGGCAGTCATCTCTTCATACGTTAGTTTACCTGTTATATATAATGTGAGGAATTTATATTCCAGCCCATAATAAATAAGGTCTTCGGGAGCGACGCCTGTTGCCAGGATGCGTTCGGCTTCTTCTACCATTCCTTCTTTCAGCCGGGCCTGCAGGCGCCTGGATATTTTCTCCCTTCGAAGCTCGCGGCTAATATCCATACCGATGATAAGGCTATGAACCGGGGCGTATTCGTTTGCCGAGGGCGCTTCTTTCCTGTAGTATTCTTCTATTTCGATAGCCCGGATAGCCCGTTGAGCCGTATCCACGTCTGTTTTATTATGAAGCGTTTTATAGCTTGTCAATATCCTTTCGAGTTCTTCCGGCGATTTGTCTTTTAACGCCTGCCGCAATTCCGGGTTCCGGGGGACGTCAAGCAGTTTGAATCCTTTAAGGACAGCCTCGATATACATGCCTGTCCCGCCGCAAAGGACAGGCAGTTTGCCTTTAGCCTTTATCTCATCATAGGCGCGGAAGAAATCGTGTTGATATTCAAATACATTGTATTTGTAACCGGGGTCGCATATATCTATCAGGTGGTAAGGGATTTGCTTGCCGTTCACGATGTAATCCGACAAGTCTTTCCCCGTTCCGATATCCATCGAACGGTACACCTGCCGCGAGTCGCCGCTGATAATCTCCGTGTCCAACTGTGAGGCTAAAGCCGCAGCAAAACTTGTCTTCCCCGACGCCGTCGGCCCTAAAACAGTAATTAACTGATACGTTTCCATCCCGCCGCAAACTTAGAAAAAAATCCGGGATTTATAAACAGGCCGGGGAAAAAACAGCCTGTCGCCTCTTCAACAAAAACCACAATATACCCCGTCAGGAGATGATACGAAGTTTGAAACTTAATTTGAAAGAGGTATCTTTTTGGGAAAAATCTTTTTTTGTGTAAAGTTATTTTAGTAATTAAACCCAAAACTGTAAACCTATTCCAGGAAAGGTCAACCATTACGACATCTTTATCAAACCATTATGATGTCTCCGCCAAACCATTACAATGTCTTTACCAAACCATTATGACGTCTTCGCCAAATCATTACAATGTCTTTTCCAAACCATTATGACGTCTTCAGTAAACCGTTATGATGGTTTGATAAAGTCATCGTAATGGTTTACTCAACACATTATAATGTTTTTTTTCTAAAACATACATTCAACGCCATTTAGTTAGTTAAGGAAACGTTGCTTTCGTATGATAACCTGCCTGTATAAGTACTTTTTTTCACCCCTTCTTTCAGCTTCCAGCCTGTGTATAAATACCTGTTTTACAGTATGAAATCCTGAAAGGAGAAGTTTCAGCCCTGCTTTCAGCCGGAAAATATGAAAAGATAATACGATGTAATCAATCGTTCGGAACGAACAAACTGTTCTTTGCCGGTATGGCAGCAAAATAAAAATAACTATCTTAGCAGGATTGAAAAGAGATTGCACAAAATCAAGAAATCGAAAGTGATGAATGAATATATTGACATAGCAAGGAAAATAGCTTCGCCCTATAATAATTTGTCTCCCGGGGCTTTACGGCAGCTTGCAGAGATATTGGAAGCGGTAAAATTAAAGAAGGGCGAAATTTTACTGGATAAGGGGCAGATTCATCGGAATATGGTATATGTGGATGCCGGCATGTTACGGCAGTTTTATTACAAAAAAGGAAAAGATGTGACGGAACATTTCGGTTGCGAAGGGACTGTGGTTTATTGCATCAACAGTTTATTCAACGAACAGCCAACCGATTTGATGATTGAAGCGATTGTAGAACCTACGCTTGTGTACAATATTAATTACCGGAAATTATGCGGTTTGATTGAAGAAAACAAAGAAATAGCGGCTATGTTCCGGGGTATTGTGGTATATGGTTTGATTGTATCTCAAAACAAAGCCGATTCCTGGCGTTTTGAAACAGCCCGCGAGCGGTATAACCGTTTTATAAAAGACTTCCCGGATGCTGCCAAAAGGGCTTCGGTAAACGATATTGCTTCGTATCTTTTAATGGCGCCGGAGTCATTAAGCAGGGTAAGAGGCGGAATGCTTTGATTTTCCCCGGCATAATTCAATTTTCTGATATAGATCATTTTTTCAGACAAACTCATCCGCTATTTTAGTAGCGCTTTTCAAAACGTTTTGTATAAAAGTGGCTGAAGCATTTTCAGCAACCAATTAATTTATGTTTAACTTGTAATATTAAAATGAATATGAATACGAAACGTCTAATGATCGTCATGGCTGTGTTATTTGCCGGCATAACAACTATTGTAGCGCAATCAAACGCAGAAGAAGAAGTACCCTTTAACGTTAATACATCCAAACTCAACCGTTATTTGAATCTAAGCTCTTACCAGGAGGGAAGAGTAGAGGCGCTTAACGAAAGCTTTATTCAAATGCAGAGGATAAACAGAGGGGAAGAACAAAAAATAAAGCAGATAATAGCCGAAAATTTAGCCGGCATGAAAAAAACGCTTTCCAAAGTACAATTCGATAAATATGTGGCGCTTTTAAAGATGACCAATAAGAATAATAATATAATAGACGAAGCCTCCCTGGCAGATATTGTGAAACAGGTAGATGAGAAATAAGAAATAAGAGTAAAGGACAGGATTTCAACCCTGTCCTTTATTCTTATTTCCTATTGGGGAAAACGCCGCGTTGCGGCTAAGCTGCGGCCGGATCATTACAGATAATCCGCTAATTCGGAATAGTTATGAAATATCTTATCGGCGGAGCCAAGCTTATCGGCTTTGAAGGATGTTGTCAGGGCGAATACGTTGCATCCGGCTTTCTTTGCGGAAATAATGCCATTGGGAGAATCTTCGATTACGATTGTCGTATCGGTTGAAGCGGGTAGCGTTTGCAATGCTTTCAGATAGGGGGCGGGATGGGGCTTGTGGCGTACGGTGTCTTTTTCTGTAATCATTAAATCAAACAGGTGTCTTATCCTGAAAATCTTGTTTATTAATTCAAATGTATAGGTAGAGGTAGAACTTACCAAAGCGGTTTTCAGCCCTTTTTCTTTTACTTTCTGATGGAAAGATAAAAAGCCGTCAACAAACTTCATTTCAGGCAATAACTCAACGAATAATTTTTGTTTTCGTTGTAACAGTAAGCCAGCCGGGCGTCTTTCCGTATCCGACGCCTCCGAAACATATTTAAAGAAGGCTTCATCCGTTTGCCCGGTAAAATCATCAAAAAGCGAAGCCGGGTAATCTATCCCATATTCATCCAATGTCAGCTTTTTAGCTTTGGCGTGTATGGGTTCGGAGTCTATAATTACGCCATCCAGGTCAAAAAATACGGCCTTAATCATATTGTGCAATTTATTTGTTGAAGCAATAAAAATACGGCTGCCTGCCGGCATGAAAAATGATCTGTATCAGAAAATTCTTTGTAAGGATGTGAAAAAAAGAGGCTTTCCTGCACGAGGAAAGCCTCTGAAAAATGAAAAACTATCAGGATTGGATGAAAAATTAATTATCCATTTATTTTCTTCATGTGAGCAATCAAGTCAAGAACTTTGCTTGAATAGCCCCATTCGTTGTCGTACCAGGATACAACTTTTACGAATTTGTCCGTCAAAGCGATACCGGCCTTTGCATCAAAGATGGAAGTACGGGCGTCGCCAATGAAGTCGGAAGAAACGACATCATCTTCGGTATATCCGAGGATACCCTTCAATTCGTTTTCGGAAGCAGATTTCATCGCTGCTTTAATTTCTTCGTAAGTAGCCGGCTTAACCAAGTTAACCGTCAAGTCTACAACAGAAACGTCTAATGTAGGAACGCGTAAAGACATACCGGTTAATTTACCATTCAACTGAGGGATTACTTTACCTACGGCTTTAGCGGCGCCGGTAGAAGAAGGAATAATATTACCCGAGGCGGCGCGTCCGCCTCTCCAGTCTTTAGCGGAAGGGCCGTCAACGGTCTTTTGCGTAGCCGTTGTAGCGTGAACGGTGGTCATCAAACCATCGGCGATACCAAACTTATCGTTCAATACTTTAGCGATAGGGGCTAAACAGTTGGTGGTACAGGAAGCGTTAGAAACAAATTGAGTACCTTTTACATAAGTATCCAGATTAACGCCGCAAACGAACATGGGCGTATCGTCCTTTGACGGAGCAGACATAACCACGTATTTAGCGCCTGCGTCTACGTGTGCCTGCGCTTTCTCTTTAGACAGGAACAGGCCGGTTGATTCAACGACATACTCCGCTCCTACGGCGTCCCATTTCAAATCGGCAGGATTCTTTTCGGCAGTCACGCGGATTGAATTACCGTTTACGACCAAATTGCCATCCTTAATATCAATCGTTCCGTCGAACTGTCCGTGGATCGTGTCGTATTTTAACATGTAAGCCATGTAATCAACACTGATCAAGTCGTTAATGCCGACTACCTGAATGTCATTTCTCTTCTGAGCGGCACGGAACACCAAACGCCCGATACGGCCAAAACCGTTAATACCTACTTTAATCATTGTAATAAAACTTTTATTGGGTTTATTAAAAACATTAATTAAATACACGTTAACATCCACAAGGGGTAGCACAAGAAACCAATACAGCCAACAATAGAAAAAGCGATAACAGAAGCATTGATTTATGTTTCATCTTGTCGTTGATTTTTAACGAGCACAAAGTTACTTATGTTTTTTTTAATGTCATTGGATTATGATTAGAAAAAACATGCTCTCTAACATAAATTAATTTTTCTTCTTTTGGCCGAATAGTATGCTAAGAAGTAATGATTGCATCTTGCTTGCGCCCCAAGCCAAAAGAGCCGGCTTGGCTATTCCCCAGAGATGAGAGATAAAGGTTGTGGCTACGGGAGGTAAATAAGAGCCGATACCCGATAGCATGAGTTTACCGGCGTTGCCCTGTATATAAGCGAAATTGCTGTTTAATCTTTGTGCCGCCTCTTCGTTTCTTCTTTTAGCCAGGCGTTTGCCGGATTGTAATTTTTCCCAGGGAGTAAGGCGCGCCCTTTTAGCTGTTGTCTCCATTTCCTTTTTCATCATTAGCCGTTAATGCTTCGATTATCTCGTTGAGAATCTTTGTCTTTATACGTTTCTTCATTACTGTTACGACAAGTATGATAATAAGGTATAATCCTGCCACACAGGCAAATCCTAACCCGATGGAATGAAGCATTTCACCGAGGAAGCAACCTATAGAAATGAAAATAAATAATAAGGCAAATAAAGCAAGGCAGATTAAAATTAATCCATACGTGAGAAGGCCGGCTACGTTGCCGGCTTTCTCATAGGAACTTAATTTAAACAATTCAAATTTAGATTCCGCATAAGCCGTTATATCTTCTTTCAGCTCACGGAATATTTGTCCTGCATCTTTTTCCATCCGGCCGGTTATTCTTCGACAATGGGTTCAATTTCTTCTTTCACTTCCCTTTTGCCTTCGCAATATTTAGCTACGGCGGCATGGTAGCCTTCTTTCAGTTTGTCGGCAAGGGCATTCAACTCATCAAGTAACTGATCTTTCTTGTCGGTTGTCGCTAAATAAGTAATAGTTGCTCCCACCGCGGCGCCAATCAATAATCCCACTAATAATTTTGAATCTCCTGTTTTCATAACTTCATTCTTTTTAAAAGGTTTATATATATGTAACGGTTTAGAACGGGCGATAGTTTATAGAAATGCCGCCCGTTTTCTTAAATTATGTTGTAATTGGTTGCGTTTTTATAACCGCCCAATTGTTCTTTTCACAATATGAAATGAGGGATAAGCTATTTCTTTTACACTCATCTTCAAGTAGGGGAATATCTTCATTATAGAAACCGCTCATCAAAAGGCATGCTTCTTTTTTCATACAGGAAGCATAAACCTCGATATCATTTAACAGAATATTACGGTTAATGTTTGCCAGTACGGCGTCGAATTTGCCTAAACGGGGAATCTGTTCGGCTCCTCCTGCTATTACCTCAATACCGGTTGTCCGGTTAATCCGGATATTATCGAGAGCGTTGTGGCAAGCCCATTCGTCGATATCTACAGCCACTACCCGCTTTGCTTTCTTTTTTGCCGCTAAAATAGCCAGTACAGCCGTGCCGCATCCCATATCAAGTACTTCTTTCCCTTCCAGGTCGAGAGGGAGTATTTCGTTGATCATCAGACAGGTCGTTTCGTGATTACCTGTTCCGAAAGCCATTCTGGGGTCGATTATGATATCATATCTATAATTGGACGCTACCTGATGAAAAGAAGCATGGATGATACATTCCTTACCAATGGCTATGGGTTGGAAATAGTTCTTTTCCCACTCTTCATTCCAGTCTTTAGCCTTGATATAATTCTTAGTATACCGGATCGTAACGTTTCCCAAGGGGAAAGAAGCGATTGTGGTATCCAATAACGTTTGATTATATAGCGCCACCCGGATATAGGCAGACAGCCCGCTTTCTGTTCCGGCGAAACTTTCAAAACCAATCTCTCCCAATTCCGAGGCCAGGACGTCGTTCACAACCTCTGTCTCTACCGTAGAATCATATGTTAATATCAATTCGTAATAATCCATGTTAACCTGTTTTTCAGGATACCAAAGATACGAATACTATACGGATGAAGCTATGCTTTTCAGCGTTTTTTTATTCTGTATTCATACTACGCATCTCGCCGATAAAGAATATCGTACCGGTACTTAATTCTTTAATGAAATAAAGGAAAGGCCGGTCTATGTAGAATTCCTTGATGTCAGGGCGGGGAGGCCCCGAGGCTGTCGCGTCCATACCAATAATTGTAACGGCGGCGGCTTCAGTCCCTTCTTCGTTCACTTCGGCAAATGTCTTTTGTTTCACCAACGATACAAAAAGGGGAGCCGTTGGATGAACAAGGGTGAAATCGGCAGAGAGCGAGCTGAACATAGACTGTATGCCCATTTCCTTCAAATCTTTATTTAATAGCCGTTCGTAATTTATTTTGAAGCGTGGAATCTTTACCGGTATCTCAACGTTGCCCATTCCCCATAGCGACTGTTGCCAGGTTTGTGCATCCATCTTTTCTACGATGGATGATAGCGAAACGCCTTTGTCGGGAAGCAGGAATATCATGCTGAATGCCTTGTTGCCATATGGAAATTCCGCCAGGGTAAAATCTTCGGCTTTATAGCAGGAGACGTCTAACGTTTTGTTCATTGTCGGAATCAGCGGGGCGCTACCGTTCTGATTATGGAAAAATTCGTTTTTTGTTTTGGACTTATCGAAAGGAGACGCCCATTCTCCTTTAAAATACAGGGCGTTAATAAGGAACATTACGGCATCCGGCGATATTTTGTCGATAATTTCAGGTATTTTCCCTTCTGTATTATCCGAACACCAATTGTTGATCAGCCCTACTGTTGCCGGGTTTGCAAAGTCTTCGTTCCTTATTTCGGCGCCGTAATAGTCTTTGTTTACCTCGGTAAAGGGCGCCAGTACCGGGAATTGCTGTTCAATCCATATGGAATTGGCGCTTTTGAAGGTCGTTAGCGGATCGATTTCCTGCATGGCTTCCAGCATCTTTTGGAAATAGCCGTTCATTTCGTCGCGCGTAATATCGCCATATCCCAGTACGCTTTGTATTTCTTCGTGGGTAAGGCCGTTGGCTCCGTTGTTGAGCATGGCTAATGCCAGGCTGACGCTCAGGGGCGAAATAAGGATGTTCTCCTTCTCTTCATTTTTAGAGACTGTCCTTAGCAAATCAAAGGCGAAAAGATTGTTCCTTTCCACTATTTGCCATTCGGCTTTGGTCAACTCTATGTTTTTCCTTTCAACCGCAGGAGGAACCGGAGCATTGGGATTTGGATTCGTTCCTGTTATTTCAGGATCATCCTGACAGGCAAACAGCCCGAGCAAAGCGGATAATAAAATAAGTCGTTTCATAACCTGTGTATTTTAAACTTGTTTCAATTCATAAAAGGTATTTACTTCATTCTGGATTCATGTTACGCATCTCGCCGATAAAGAATATCGTACCGGTACTTTGCTCTTTAATAAAATAAAGGAAGGGCCGGTCTACGTAGAACTCCTTGATTTCAGGGCGGGGGGGAGAGTCAAAGTCGGCGCCTATCATTCCGATAATCGTGATAGTGGCGGCTTCTGTTCCTTCTTCGTTCACTTCGGCAAATGTCTTTTGCAGAACCAATGAAACG
Organism: Tannerellaceae bacterium; assembly: GCA_031288515.1. Taxonomy (GTDB): domain Bacteria; phylum Bacteroidota; class Bacteroidia; order Bacteroidales; family Tannerellaceae; genus DFXE01. The sequence goes on along the minus strand of JAITRG010000061.1, from coordinate 5,633 downwards.
CTTAATTTGGCGGTAGGATTAATAAGGCTGAAATCGGCGGAAGTAAACATCGACTGCATACCCATTTCCATTAAATCGTTGTTTAGCGTTCGGGTATATTCTATTTTAAACCGGGGTATTTTTATGGGTATCTTTCTCGTATTCATCCAGTCTGTTGAAGATTTCCACGTTTGTACATCTAATTTTTCAATGATGGACGACAGCGAAACGCCTTCGTCGGGAAGCAGGAAAACCATACTGAATGCTTCGTTGCCATAGGGTAGTTCGGCTGTCGTAAAATCATCGCCCCTGGAGCAATAGATTTCCAATTCGTTATTCATTGTCGGTATCAAAGGAGTCTTCCCGTTCAGGTTGTAGAATGTTTCGTCTTTTGTATTGGCCTTATCGAAAGGAACGGTCCAGATAGCTTTGAAATACAGGGCATTGATAAGGTACATAATGCTGGCGGCCGATACGTCGTCTAAAATTTCGGGTATTTTCCCTTCCGTATTATCCGAACACCAATTGTTGATCAGACTGACTGTTGCCGGGTCTGCAAAGTCTTCGTTCCTTATTTCGGCGCCGTAATAGTCTTTGTTTACCTCGGTAAAGGGCGCCAGTACCGGGAATTGCTGTTCAATCCATATGGAGTTAGCGCTTTTGAAGGTCGTTAGCGGGTCGATTTCCTGCATGGCTTCCAGCATCTTTTGGAAATAACCGTTCATTTCGTCGCGCGTAATATCGCCATATCCCAGGACGCTTTGTATTTCTTCGTGGGTAAGGCCGTTGGCTCCGTTGTTGAGCATGGCTAATGCCAGGCTGGCGCTCAGGGGCGAAATAAGGATGTTCTCCTTCTCTTCATTTTTAGAGACTGTCCTTAGCAAATCAAAGGCGAAAAGATTGTTCCTTTCCACTATTTGCCATTCGGCTTTGGTCAGCTCTATGTTTTTCCTTTCAACCGCAGGAGGAACCGGAGCATTGGGAACCGGAACGTTGGGATCTGGGACGTTGGGATTTGGATTCGTTCCTGTTATTTCAGGATCATCCTGACAGGCAAACAGCCCGAGCAAAGCGGATAATAAAATAAGTCGTTTCATATGAATCGTGTTTTTAAATTAAATAGTTTATGTTAGTATGTAAAACGGATTCCTGCCTGCAGGTTAAACATAAGAGGATTATCCGTACGTATCGTTTCTACACCGCTTCCGTTATCTGTGAAATAACTTACTCCGGGTTCGACAAACACAGAAAGAGGTTTCATAAGAGCGAGTTGCATACCTGCCGCAGCATGTAACGACGCTTGAAAGCGATTGAGATCAAGTTCATCTTTTTGATTGCCTGTCTTACGGTTGGCAGCTATACAATATTCAAATAAGGCTCCTCCCGACAAATAAATACTAAAGCGTTCCTTATTATATAATAACCAGTTGGCTTTTAATGGTATTCCCAGATAATGCAATGTTTGATTCCCGGTATATCCGGATACTTTTTTTTCACTTATCCCGGAATACAGGTAAGTATAGGTTAAACCGCTTTCCAGTCCGAAATGATTGCCCAGTTTCTTTTGAACGGATATACCTATGGATATGGGTGGCCTGTGGCGATAGTTGTACCCGGTTATTTCCCTCCGGCTTCTTGTCTGGGGAGAGGCGTACGCTTTGCCGGCGGGCTTTTCACCCTCTTCTTCTTCCTCGTTTTCGCCTTCGCTTCCCAGATCGACGCCGATACTTATATTATCGTCCGGAACAGTGTAGGGAGGGGCGACAATTCCCGGGTTACTTATCTCCGGCCCCTTACCTGTTTGTTCTAATGGCGAATTCCTGGGATTGTTACTCCCTGCCGACAGGCCGAACACCCATTTACTTTGCCGTTTATTTTTATTCGCAGGAGGCGCATAGTTTATATTCGTCCTTTTTTCCTGTTGAGGGCCTGTAAAGGGGTCAATTTCAGGCTTTTCCGTTTCTTCTTCTTCGATTACGGTTTCCTCTTCCGCCGCCGGTAATTCATGGAGGACAGGGGGCGCTGTTTTATCAGGTATTTTCCTGTTGACAGGAAAAGAAACGGATGTGGAAGCAACCGCTACAATGGTTTGCTGTTCCAGCGCTGGAGAACCGTTTTCTTTATGGGGGGCCGTTTTTTTCGTCCTGTCTCCGGGCATATTATCTGCAATCCCGGGCATATCTTTCTTAATTATAAAAGGTAAAGATAAAGCAAGGCAAACCAGTATGGCGGCCGCAACGGACATCCGCCGGTATATCCGCCGGCGAAAAGCAGAATGCCGCAGGAGTTCGCGTTCCAGCTTTTCCCAGCTCTCTTTCCGTAGCGGTATGCGGTATTCATCACGCCGTTTACGGAACGATTCAATCAGACGTCCGTCTTTTTCTATCATTTCTTTTTGTTTATATATTCGTTTATTTTCTTCATTAATAACTTCTTTGCCCGGTTTAATTGAGACGACGAAGACTTCTCGTTAATATGTAATTTTGCGGCTATTTCTTTATGGCTCCATTCTTCAAATACATATAAGTTAAATACCGTTCTATAACCCGGAGGCAGTTCAAGCGCCAGCCCCATGAGTATGTCTGCCGGCACTTCATCATACGTTGTTTCCTCCTCCCCGGCTATGTCTTCTATACTCTCCAATGGTAACGTAGCGCGCAATAAATCTTTTTTACGCAAATATTCTAACGATGCGTTTATAAACACTTTGCTAAGCCATGCCCTCAAACTGCCTTCTCCTTTATACGAAAAGGAAGAAATAGAAGCATACACCCTTAAGAAACCATCGTGCAGCAAATCATGAGCCACATCTATGTCGCCCGTGTAGCGTGCACAAAGGACTAACATCTTTTCGGCATATAGCTCGTACAGTTCTTTGCGCGCCGGATTATCTCCTTTCCCGCACCTGTCGGCCAACTCAACTTCGCCCATTAATCTTCGCGCTTTAATCTATAAATGGGTTATTTTAGAAAATACTGCATGCAAGATAGAGATTTTAATGCAATTTTTCCATTTATATAGCTATTTAGTGCAATATTAATAGATGATCAAGCGAAAAATTCCTTTTTTTTGAAGATTTAAGACTTTATTGTTTACATATTTCAAAACAAAATGGTTATTTTGAGTTTTATACTTAATAAATAGATTTAAAATAAAAAAAAATGCTATGAAAGCTAAAACATTAAACGAAAACTTCATTGAGGCCATAAAAGAGAAAATTCCCAACAGCGTAAACTTGGCAAGCGTTTTGATGGATACATTGTATATCGGTAAAGAAGCGGTTTATCGCAGATTGCGGGGCGAAGTGCCGTTTACATTTACCGAAGCTTCTATTATTTCCAATTCGTTAGGCGTATCGCTCGACCGGGTTTCGGGAGCTAATTCGCCAAAGAATGCGTTGTTTACATTGAACGTTATCGACCATAAACATCCGCTTGATACGTATCATGCTCAAATCGAGAATTATATACGCATTTATAAAGCCGTAAAAGATAATCCTACGCTTGAATGGTATGCCGCATCGAATATCATTCCGCAAGTATTTTACCTGGATCATGACAACCTGGCAAGGTTTCTTTTATATAAGTGGATGTACCAGCATGAAAGGATTAGCTATATCAAATATTTCTCCGGGTTGAAAATCAGCGAAGGCCTGAGGGAGAAGCAAAAAGAGTATGTGAAGGTCTCCAAGGAAGTAGCGCTGTCTAACTTTATTTGGGATAATATGATGTTTTGTTCTTTAGTGAACGATATCAGATACTTTGTAGGGATTAACCTGATAACCAGGGAAGAAGTAGATGTGCTGAAGGGGGAAATATGCTGCCTGATTGATGTGCTGGAGCAATTGGCCGCCAAAGGTTATCATAAGCCGGGGAAGTCTATCCGTATCTATGTGTCGAACATAAACTTTGAAGCGTCTTACGGCTATCTTAAAACGGATGATTTTAAGCTGAGCATACTCCGTTTATACTCCATTAATGAGATAACGACTGCCGACCGGGAAGTATTCGAACTTCAGAAAGAATGGATACATTCATTAAGAAAATATTCTACGCTGATATCTATCAGCGGAGAAACGCAGCGCATCCAATTCTTTGAAAAACAAAGGCAATATGTTAATTCTTTATGAAAAGATGGCGCTGATGATCTATCTTTTTCCCATAACGTTTGTTATAAATTCAACCGTAGGGTCAATTCCTAAAACAGATACGTCGATGGAGAAATTATAAGAAGACGACATGCCCCATGTCTTGTTTGTGAAATAATCGTAATAGGCGGCGCGGGATTTATCTGTCTTGACAATTAATTCTTTCGCTTGTTCGACAGTGATTTGCTGCCGTTCCACTACCCGTCGTATCCGGTTCTCCATTTTGTCATGTATGAAAAAGCTGATGCAATGGGGATTATCCCGTAGTATATAGTCGGCGCAACGGCCCACAATCACACACGATTCCCTCTCCGCCAGTTTGCGGATAGCGTCGCTTTGTATTTTGAAAAGCCCTTCGTTCGACAATATATCGGCATAGGGTACGAACATGCTTAAATAGGAAAATCCCGTTGTAAAAGCATGCGACAAACCGTCGGACGCCTTTTCGTCCGCTTTTTCAAATACCTCCGGGCATAAACCGCTTTCCTTTGCCGCAAGGGCCAAAAGTTCTTTATCATAATAGGATATGCCAAGCGTATCCGCTAATTTTTTACCGATAATACGCCCGCCGCTGCCAAACTGCCGGCCGATAGTTAATATAATATGTTTACTCATAGCTGAATTTTTTTTCATGAGGCTAAAATACAATTTTATTTTAGAAATCAATACCCTTTAGCTAAGGAAATAAGACAATCTTGTGTGGCATGCCTTTATACCTCTCGCTGGCGACGTATCGCTTTATTGACGGTTCCTGTACAGGCATTACTGATTAACTATAGTTTTTGATATTCTTATTGAAATAATCCCGTTGAAAATCAGATATATGCAATTTTAAATCTACATGAAATCCATATATAGTCAGCAATGCCCTTTTTCCCGCTTTCTTTACTTCTACTTTAACACATTAATACTTTCTCATCAAAAGCATAAAGTCCCATCCCCCTTATTCAGACCCATGTCATTACCTCATTACACAGGCCTGTCTGGCGCTATCTTTCAGCTTCCAGCCGGTTTATAAGCGCTTGCGTATGAACGGCTATGGCTGAAAGAAGACCTTTCAGCCTCCTTTCAGCAAAAAAATACGGGGCCGGTAAAAAAGGAAAAAAAATCATTGCATCCTCTTTTCCAAACCATTATGATGACTTTGGAACGCCATTGCGATGTCTTTGGTAAACCATTGAGAAGACTCTGATGAAGCATTGCGAAGACTAAAAAAAGCGCTATGACGCCTCCAACAGACCATTATAATGGTTTGCTAAAGAGTATATATTGGTTTACTGAAGGCATTATACTGGTTTACTGAAGACTGTATAATGATTTTTTTATGGAATAAATCCCTCTCTTCCGGTTTCCTGAAAGGAGGCTGAACGATCTTATTTCAGGATTTTCATCCTGTAAACCAATCCTTTGCAACAAAGCTGAAAGCTGAAAGGAAAGGTGAAAAAGTATCGTTTAGCAGGGAAGTTTTCCTGTTGAAAAAGCAGTTCCCGGGCCGGTATCAGGTTTA
>JAITRG010000306.1 GCA_031288515.1 Tannerellaceae bacterium | reverse complement strand
TTCATCTCACCTGTGATTTTTTTTTTTACACCCATGGATTTTTCATTTTTCCGGAGAAAAAAGGAAGCCGCAGGTTTGGAGAGGCGTCGCCCGGGGGAGGCCAAAAGGATACGGGATGCATCAAACCATCCCGCGCGCAGTATATATCCAAGCAGGACGGAGGTATCAAAGAAATTCCAATTCCTTATAAAGAGAAGAAATCGACAACAGTATTTCAAAGGGATGTAAATGGTAGAATAATAAACGACAGGAGTATTTATAACAGGGAGTTAATTCCTTACCGGGATAGCTGGATACTTGCAGAGCTATCCGCCGATACAATATACAGCTATTCGCTTGATCATACGATGAAACCTTTTATTGTAAGGACTCCGTCCGTCCAATCTATGAATCCGGAAGTATTTCTTTTTCCGGGCGTTCTTACCGACCGTTACTACTTTATGCAAACCGTAAAGAAAGAGTATGACTTTGTAGCGGATACGGGATTTCCGAATACTGATCTGGCGTACGACAGACAGGAGAATATCATCTATGAATATGTTGTATATAATGATGATTTTACAGATAAAAAACCGATGAGTTTGGCGTTTGAAATACCCATGTTCTCCATAATAAACAGTAACGAAACCGCCTTTGCTAAAAGGTTGGAAGCCCCCGACCTTGTCGAGGCTTACGGGAAAGGGCAGTTGAAAGGCCGGCTGGCAGAAATCGCCGCCGAACTGGACGAAGAATCCAATGCGGTAATTATGCTGGCAAAGTACCAAAAATGATAATAACGGATTATTACCCCGCAATAGGAAAAGATTTGCGACAAATAGCGGAAATGTTGTTGCTTAATGGCACGCTAACAGAAGATTCCGGATTGGTTCATGGGAGAATGGGAATTGCCGTTTTTTGTTTCCATTATGCGCAATATACCAATAATATGTTGTTTGCGGATTATGCGTTGAACCTGATTGAAGAGATGCAGAATCAAATTCATGCCTCCAGCCAGGCAGATTATGAGAAAGGGATCGCAGGCATTGGCGCAGGAATCGATTATTTGATCCGAAATTAATTTTCTTATAGCTCCTTATCCCGAACTCAGGTCTATAAATGTTTTGTGACATTTTATTCATATGTGCGATAACTCAATTTTTATCATGTAGATTTGCCTCTGCATTATTTTTATTTTTTAGAGGAGATTATCCTGTCGTAAATAAAAAGCGAGACGACAGCGAACAGGCCTATGCCTAATAATACCGCCCATATACCGGAAGGGCTATACGTATCCCACAGCAGATTTGTTAATTCTTGCGGAGCGAGGTTTACCTGACGGGCTATTTCTTCAAAACGGGCATTGGCGGATAACTCTTTTGGTATCTGTAATCCATTCTCCGCTGCAAAACGCCAGGCGATATCTACTTTGTCGGACATCCGTTGATACACGACCCCCGAAACGATCCCGGCCAGTACGTTGCCGATAAATACGGGGATAAAAGAATATCCCATATATAACGCTTTCTTGCCGTCGGGCGCCAACCGGCCGATATATTCGGATATTTTGGGTGAACCGGCCATTTCGCCTAATCCGAAAATCAGGATAGCTATCAGCGTAAATAATACGTTCTGCGAAACAAACGTAAGCGCCATACCGATAGAGCATACAAGGAAACCGGCCATCATGGAGTGAAGAGGTTTCAGCCGCATCGCTAAACCGGATATAAGTACCTGAAATAAGATAATATAAAAAGCATCCATGTTTGTGACAAATTCCGCGTCCATTACGCCGGGCGCCGGGCTGTAATTCTCGCTGATAAAGGGCATGCAGGCGTGAAAGAAGCGATAGAGCGTACTTGTATCCACCCATTGAGCGACAAAAACGGGAAGCGTAAAGAACAGTTGATTATACATCGTCCAAAAACCGGCGACAATCAGCAGGAATAGAATAAATTTAATATCCTTAAAGATACCCGCCATGTTCAGGAATATGCTCCTGACCGTTTCTCCTAATGATTGTCCGGGCTGTTTGTTCCCCTCCCCCTCCCGTCCGGGTTCTTTGTAAAAAGGCAGAATCAGCAGATTAAGGCCTACCATTACGGCGGAAACATAAAAGACAAGATGGGAAGAACCCTTAAACAAAAGCGTCACTATCGGGCCAAAAAAGGCGCCTACATTCACCATCATATAGAAAATGCCGAAGCCGATGGAAGAGGTTTCTTCGGTTGTCGTCCTGGCTATTGTGGCCTGTATGACAGGCTTGAATAAGGCGGCTCCTATGGCCAGATAAATATACGTCAGGAAGACGCCGGCGAAGGAGGAAAACAGGGGGAGTAATATAAAAGCGGAAACATATACGGCGAAAGCAAGGAGCAGGACGCGCTTATAACCGTAACGGTCGGCAATAGCTCCGGTTAATACGGGGAGAAAATAAAGGATTCCGGTGCCTACGCCCATGATTGTTCCTTTCTGGCTTTGCGAAAATTCCAGCCCTCCCAGATCGGACGAGCCGGTTAAATAGTTTGCAAACAACATAAAGAAGCCATACCAGGCCCATCGCTCAAACAGCTCAATCGTATTAGCCACCCAAAAGGTGCGGGGAAACTTGTTGAAAATATTCATTTCCGGTAAAAGTTGACAATATTAGTCTGTAAAGGTAGCGGAATACCTGTAAAACACAAGTCATCTTTTAATAAAAAATGTACCTTTGCGGGCAAAATACAAGTCGGATCAATTAGATATATACGTTATGGGTATCGAACAACAAATTACCGGATCAATTATAGCAGGTATGCAATCGCTTTATGGAACGGAAATAGCTGCGGAACAAATTCAATTACAGAAAACAAAAAAAGAATTTAAAGGGCATCTCACATTGGTTGTAGCCCCGTTTCTCCGTATATCTAAAAAATCGCCCGACGCCACGGCCCGCGAAATAGGCGATTATTTAAAAGAGAACGAACCGGCCGTCGCAGCCTGTAATGTGATCAACGTCTTTTTAAATCTTACGATTGCCCCTTCCTGTTGGATTACGATACTGAATGACGTCCACCGGCAACCCGCATATGGGATAAAGAAGGCTACCGAAAACTCTCCCCTGGCGATGATAGAATATTCTTCGCCCAACACCAATAAGCCATTGCATTTAGGGCATATACGTAATAATCTGTTGGGATACAGCTTGGCTGAAATAATGAAAGCCAACGGGAATAAGGTGGTAAAAACCAATATCGTAAACGACAGAGGCATTCATATTTGTAAGTCCATGCTTGCCTGGAAAAAGTGGGGAAACGGCGAAACGCCGGAATCGTCGGGCAAGAAAGGCGATCATTTAATTGGCGATTATTATGTATTGTTCGATAAAAAATACAAAGAAGAACTGAAAGAACAGGAAGCGAAAGGGCTGACGAAAGAAGAAGCCGAAGCGCAGTCTGCCTTGATGGCCGAGGCGCGCGAAATGCTTCGCCAATGGGAGGCCGGCGACGAATCTGTCCGCTCCTTATGGAGCAGGATGAACGGATGGGTATACGCCGGCTTCGGCGAAACCTATAAGAGAATGGGAGTAGATTTCGACAAAATCTATTATGAATCGGAAACCTATCTCGAAGGAAAGAACGAAGTGTTGCGCGGCGTAAGGGAAGGCGTGTTCTATGAACGCGAAGATACGTCGGTATGGGCCGATTTGACAAAAGACGGCTTGGATGAAAAGCTATTGCTTCGCGCCGACGGCACCTCCGTTTATATGACGCAGGATATAGGGACGGCCAAGCTGCGGTTTGACGATTATCCGATTGACAAAATGATTTATGTGGTAGGAAATGAACAAAACTATCACTTCCAGGTACTGTCGATACTGCTGGATAAATTAGGATTCGCTTTCGGAAAGGGATTGGTACATTTTTCATACGGTATGGTGGAATTGCCGGAAGGAAAAATGAAGAGCCGCGAGGGTACGGTAGTAGACGCCGACGAACTGATGGAAGAAATGATCCGGACAGCCCATGAAATATCGCAGGAATTAGGGAAATTAGACGAGATGACTCCCGAAGAGTCCGAAAACGTCGCCCGTATCGTAGGGCTGGGTTCATTAAAATATTTCATCCTGAAAGTAGACCCGCGGAAAAATATGACTTTCAATCCGAAAGAATCCATCGACTTCAACGGAAATACCGGCCCGTTTATCCAATATACCTACGCCCGTATCTGTTCCGTATTAAGAAAGGCAGCCGCGCAGGGTATCGCCTTACCCGGCGCTCTGCCGCTATCGACTCCTCTCTCTGAAAAGGAAGAAGTCCTGGTGCAATCAATCGCGGCGTTTGCTCCGACAGTAGAAGAAGCCGGCACAGCCTGTAGCCCGGCTTTGATATGTAATTATACGTACGACCTGGTAAAAGAATACAACCAGTTCTATCACGACTGTTCCATCCTGCGCGAAGAGAACGCCGATATAAAAACATTCCGCCTCGTACTCTCCGCCAATGTAGCCAAAGTAGTCAAGTCCGCCATGTCGCTACTGGGTATTGATGTGCCGGAAAGGATGTGATCCGTTAGCTTTTCTTCCTGGCTCCCCGTTTCTTTGGAGCCGGTTTTTCGCCGGCTTCGTTTACGATTTGCATCGCTTCTTCCAGGGTGAGTTCTTTCGGGTCTTTTACCGTTTTGGGGATTTTGTAGTTGCTTCCTTTGTAGGCGATATAAGGGCCGAAACGTCCGTTGAGGATTTCCATATCGGGTTCTTCGTCAAACTTTTTGAAGCTGCGTTGCGCTTCTTTGGTTCGTTTCTCGTCGATTAGCTTCTCTGCTTCCTTTATGGTTATTGTCAGCGGATTTTTATCCTTGGGAATGGAGATGAATTTACTGTCGTGGCGGATAAACGGGCCGAAACGGCCAATACCGGCAACGACCGTCTTTCCTTCATATTCGCCTACCGTACGGGGTAAGTCAAATAGCTTAAGAGCTTCCTTCAACGTTAACTTTTCGATAGACTGGCCTTTCAACAGCGAGGCGAATTGAGGTTTGGGGGCGCTCTTGTCTTCGGGATTCGCCGCTCCTAACTGAACTACCGGGCCGAAACGTCCGATCTTCACGAAAACCGGTTTGCCTGATACAGGGTCAATACCTAATTCGCGTTCGCCTACTTTATGTTCTGTTTTAACGGCTGATGTTTTCTCTACAACCGGATGGAATACTTTGTAGAATTTATCGATTGCTTCCGTCCATTCCATCCGGCCTTCTGCAATCGTATCAAATTCTTTTTCCACATTCGCGGTAAAGTTATAATCCAGTACGTCGGGGAAATATTCCATCAGAAAGTCGTTAACCACCATGCCGATGTCGGTTGGAAACAGTTTGTTGCGGTCGGCGCCGGCGATTTCCCGTTTCTCCGTTTCCGAGATTTTATTGGCTGCCAAGGAGATGACCGTATATCGGCGTTCTGCGCCTTCTTTGTCTCCTTTTTCCACATATCCGCGGTTCTGTATGGTGTGGATGGTGGGCGCATAGGTAGAAGGGCGGCCGATACCCAGCTCTTCCAGGCGGCGTACCAGACTGGCTTCCGTAAGTCTAGGCGGGCGTTGGGTGAAACGTTCGGTAGCTACAATCTCTTTCAGTTTAAGCGAATCGTTGAGACTTACCGGAGGCAGAAGCCCGCTTTCCTGTTCTTTTTCATTCTCGTCGTCCGTACCCTCGCGATACACCTGCAGGAAACCGTCGAATATCAATACTTCGCCTACCGCCGCAAATTTCTCTTTTGAGCCGGAAATACTTATCGAAATGGTTGTGCGTTCGAATTCGGCGTCAGCCATTTGCGAGGCGATTGTACGTTTGCGTATCAGCTCGTACAATCTCTTTTCCTGCGCCGTCCCGCTTATTTCTTCGTTGTTGATGTAAGTGGGTCGAATCGCTTCATGCGCTTCCTGCGCGCCTTTTGTTTTTGTGCTGTACCGGCGGAATTTATAGTATTTGTCGCCATAGTTTTTTACGATGGTTTCTTTGGCCGTGCCTAAGGCTAAATCGCTCAGGTTTACGGAGTCGGTACGCATATAGGTGATTAATCCCGACTCGTATAACCGTTGGGCGAGCATCATGGTTTGCGAAACCGAATAGCCGAGTTTGCGCGCCGCTTCCTGTTGCAGCGTAGAGGTTGTAAACGGGGGAGCGGGCGACTTCTTTAGCGGTTTGGTTGAAATATCGTCAATAGAGAAAGCCGCCTTTTGGCAAATCGCAAGAAATGCCCGTACCTCTTCTTTTGTCTTGAGCCGTTTGTGAAGTTCCGCTTTCAGCGGCGTAGCGCCATCCGGCAGTATAAATTCTGCGATAACCCGGAAGGAAGCCTCCGGCACAAAAGCGCCGATTTCGCGTTCGCGTTCTACGATTAACCTTACGGCAACCGACTGTACGCGGCCGGCGGATAAGGCCGGTTTCACTTTCCTCCACAAGATAGGCGAAAGCTGGAATCCTACGATACGGTCTAACACCCTGCGGGCCTGTTGCGCATTCACCAAGTTTATGTCTATATTACGCGGCGTTTCAATGGCATGTAATATCGCATTTTTAGTGATTTCGTGGAAAACGATGCGTTTAGTGTTTTCAAGGTCGAGTTTCAACACTTCTGATAAATGCCATGAAATGGCTTCTCCTTCCCGGTCTTCATCGGAAGCCAGCCAAACCGTCCCGGCTTTCTTCGCTTCCGATTTCAGTTCGGCAACTATTTTCTTTTTGTCGTCCGGTATAACATACTCGGGCTTATAGTTGTTCTCGACGTCGATACTGAATTCTTTTGTTTTCAAATCGCGGATATGGCCATAACTTGACATCACTTTGAAATCTTTACCTAAAAACTTTTCCAGTGTCTTTGCCTTTGCCGGCGATTCCACAATTACGAGATTTTTTTGCATATTTTTAATGTTTCTGTTAGAAAACGAGTGCAAACTTACATAAATATTTATATTGACAAAAAGTTGTGAGAGAAAACTTTTTAAACTCTTGTAAGACAAGTCGGAAAAGTGTATCTTCGCGACATGCGGAATACGTAGCGTAAGAGTGTAATAGCGTTATAAATAATTAAATAAAATCTAATCATGAAAGATCAAATGTCACGGCGAAGTTTTCTGGCCGCTTCAGGGGCCATTGCAGGAACAACATTGTTAAATCCATTAAGCGAAGCGAAAGCGGAAACCGTATCTTCCCAGGCTAAAACGTTGGAGAAGATAAGAGTCGCTTTAGTAGGCACAGGCTCGAGAGGGTGTAGTATGTGGGGAAGCAGCCTAGTAAAAGACTATTCCGCTTATATTGAATTTGCAGGGCTTTGCGATAAAAACCAGGGACGTGTGGAGACGGGAAAGCGTTTGATAGGCGCCTCCTGTCCAACGTATACGGATTTTGAGAAAATGATGCGCGAAACAAAGCCCGCCCTTCTTATCGTTACTACCATGGACGCTACTCATCATGAATTTATTATCCGCGGGTTGGAATCAGGCGCAGACGTCATTACGGAGAAACCCCTGACGACAGACGAAAAGAAAGTGCAGGCTATTCTGGACGCCGAAAAGAAAACGGGGAAAAACTGCCGGATAACGTTTAATTACCGGTATTCGCCCCACCGGGCAAAAATATGGGAGTTGCTGAAAGCCGGCGAGATCGGAGAGCTTACCTCTGTCGACTTTCATTGGTATTTAGACACGTCTCATGGCGCGGATTATTTCAGGCGCTGGCATCGTCTGACGGAATGCAGCGGTTCTCTATGGGTGCACAAGGCAAGCCATCACTTTGATTTATTGAACTGGTGGATAGACAGCGACCCGGAATCTGTTTACGCTTTGGGCAATTTAAACTTCTATGGTAAAAACGGGAAATACAGGGCGGAGAATTGCCGTTCGTGCCGGCATACGAACGAGTGTAAGTTCTATTTTGATATTATGAAAGACAGCTACTATAAACAGTTGTATGTGGATAACGAGAAATACGACGGTTATTTAAGAGACGGTTGCGTTTTCAGAAACGATATAAATATCTTCGATAAAATGGCGGCTACCATCCGTTATAAGAATGGCGTACAGGTATCCTATTCGTTAACGGCTTATTCGCCGTATGAAGGATACCGTATCGCTTTTAACGGAACGAAGGGCCGGATTGACGCCTGGATACAGGAATCGCATCCGGTAAGCGACGTAAATTACGACGAAATCGTGGTAGCCAGGAATTTTTCCAAACGGGAATATATCCAGATACCTTTCGGCACGTCCGGCCATGGAGGAGGAGACAAGCTGCTGAAAGACCAGATATTCCTTCCCGGCACACCCGACCCGTTTAAGCAATGCGCCGACACAAGAGACGGCGCTTTTGCCTGCCTGACAGGAATAGCGGCCCGCAACAGCATTGCTTCCGGCAAACCGGTAGACATTGCAAGCCTGACAACCTTACAGCCTCAGGCCGTAAAAGAATACAGGCGCATTTAACCCGGCGCGGCAAATCGGAATCTCAATACGGCTACATGGATACAGGAAACAGTCCTGTTAAAAGAAGCGTTTCGATGACTTAAAAAAAACATTATGACGTCTTCGGTAAACCATTATAATGGTTCGTTAAAGACTGTATAATGGTTTGCTGAAGATATCTAATGGTTCGCTAAAGACTGTATAATGGTTTGCTGAATACGTCATAATACTTTCTTAAATACATCGCCTGATTTTACATTTTAAATCGCATAATCGACTATAATAAACAGCCTGTTTTAATCTTTCTTTCAGCTTTCAGGATGATTATAAATAGCTGCGTATTAGCGGTAATAACTGAAATTACGCCTTTCAGCCCGCTTTCAGCCGGAATTATATCGCATCCACGACGGACGGGGCAAGCGCCGCGTCGTCCCCATAGCCTGAAAGCGCCCTGAAAGCGCATTCTTTCAGCCGAAGCTATTTATACATAATCCTTTATAAACCGGCTGGAAGCTGAAAGAAAGGGCTGAAATAATCCTTGAGGCACGGAAGCAGATACTTTATAAAGCAGCATTGGATGCAGGCTGTCTGAAAACTCTTGATAATTTGATGCGGTTGCCTTGTTAAAAAATACCGCGGTATTTTTTATACAGCCAAAAAACCCTTGTAACAAACAGTATTTGACCCTAATAACAAATTAGTTAAGCAAATGAAAAATATATTTCATACCGCAAAAGCGCTGTTGCCCGGAGTTCTGTAACAGTAACAGCCTCCGGTTGTATGCCACAATTTTAAACCTAAATAGTAGAACAAGTATGACAAAAGAAGAATTTAGCCAATGGGCAGAGAAGACTTGCCGGTATTGCTACGACAAAGCCGTATCCGGCGAAATGAATCTGCATTTTTGCGCGTTTCAGTCGAAACCTCTGATTGACAAACAGCCCGGATTACTGATACTGGGATTGAACCCGCACAGTTTCGGCACGTTCTGGGACGGGGAAAACCTTCCTTCATACGGGAAGGTTAAAGACGCTTTCTGCGAAGAAGAAACCGCCTTCCACACAAAAAACGACTGGTTTATCTGGCAGGGATTGAAGCGCGTGTTCCGGGCAGGAAATATCGAATACATGCTGGAGGACGATTATCCTTACATGTTTATGAACATTCTGTATTTCTGCACGGAAAGCATCTCTGCATTTAAAAGAGACTGCGACAGGCAGGGAGAGGTATTCAACGCATGTGCAGACCTGACGGGCGAACCGATACAGCTTCTCCGGCCCGAACGGATCCTGTGCTTAAGTATCCCGGACTGTTTCAACCGGCTGCAAAAGCGCTTTACCGCCCGCCGTACACTGATCCCTTCGCTTCTGGCTACCGCACAATGGGACGATATGCCGGTCTATGGCATACGGCATACCTCCTGCCGTAACAAAAGAGGAGAGGGGCTGACCGGCAAAGCCCTGCAATACCTCTTCGACCACCCCGCGGCCTCAACCGACGAGTTTCAGCAGGCCTTTGCGGAAGAAATAAAATTGTTCAAACAGTAAGCAACCCATTTAATACGCTGTGCGCAGGACGGTTCATACACAAAACCATCCCGCGTACAGCGTAACGCATTAACAGCTAAAACAAACATTAATGATGAAAAATTATCTTTTAACAACAGCCCTTTGCCTGTTGACGGCAATAAACGCTTTCGCCTACAGCGGCGGAAACGGCACAGTAAACAACCCCTACCTCATTTCTTCCAAAGCGGATATGGAACAGTTGGCAAGCAATGTAAACGGCGGACAAACTTATGCAGGGATTTACTTCCTCCTGACGCGGGACTTGACGGGAGCAAACGATACGATCACTACGGTTATAGGGAACAGCGGGTCTTGCTATTTCAGCGGCATATTTGATGGAGACGGGTATAAGGTAGCCGTTAAGATAAGCGCAACAGGCCCGTATGTTGGCGTATTTGGTCATGTGAAAAACGGCGCTATTAAAAACGTAGGCGTAGCCGGAAGTATAACAAGGCCTTCGGCATCTTCAACTTGCTATGTGAGAGGAATTTGCGGCTATGCATCCGGATGTAGCATAAGCAATTGCTATAATACCGGAACGGTTTCTTCTTTTTCTTATTATTATTCTTATTCCGGAGGAATTTGCGGCTATGTTTCTACCATAGACAGCCGTTTCCAATTGTATGAAAAGCGTAACAGAATGATAATTACTTTGTCATAAATTCTAAGCTGCGCCGTAACATTCCATCCATAGCTTTGCGACTGAATAAAAGGTCGCTAAAGAGTCAAAAAAATATATAATGCGATGGTGAAGAAACAGAATTTATTTCAAAAACAAAGAGCTAAATTGCTGATGGCGCTTGTTTGTGCGACGTTTATTAGCTCGACGGGTTTATACGCGCAGGATAAAACGGTCGTATCCGGAGTTGTGACTGATGAAAGAGGCGAGGCGCTGATCGGCGTAAACGTAATAGAAAAAGGCGCCGCCGCCGGTACGATAACCAGCATAAATGGCGCGTTCAGCGTGGAGGTTCCGGGTAACGCGATATTAAAAGTCAGCTATATTGGTTATACAGAACAGGAAATTCCTGTTAACGGAAGAACAAATATCGTTGTTGTTCTGAAAGAAGACAATATAACGTTGAATGAAGTGGTTGTCGTAGGATATGGTAAAACGTCGAGTAAGGATATATCCAGTTCTATCGCGTCGCTGTCGGAAAAAGACTTCAACAAAGGGCCGGTTTCTTCTGTTTCCCAACTGTTGCAAGGGAAAGCGGCCGGCGTATATATAACAAAGGATGGCGATCCAAACAATGACGGCCAACTGACGGTTCGCGGTACTTCAACTTTACGGACAGGAGGTCAGTCTCCATTATATGTAATTGATGGAATCCCAAGTTCGGAAGTTGTTTCGCCCCAGGATATTGTATCAATCGACATCCTCAAAGACGCTTCGGCCGCCGCCATCTACGGTTCGCGCGCAGCGAATGGGGTTATCCTGATTACTACACGCCAGAGTAAAGGAGGCGAAGGCCGGTATACCATGGTTGACAGCTACCTGAATATCGAACAGGTATCGAAACGGTACGAAATGATGACTGCCGGTCAGTACAGGAAATACCTGGAAGATAATGGATCGGCTTCAGAACCGGGATGGGATGAAGGAGTCGATACCGATTGGCAAAAA
The DNA here is from genome assembly GCA_031288515.1 of Tannerellaceae bacterium. Lineage (GTDB taxonomy): Bacteria > Bacteroidota > Bacteroidia > Bacteroidales > Tannerellaceae > DFXE01. Next base: position 6,628 of record JAITRG010000306.1, on the reverse strand, counting down.
GAAGTAATGCGTACTGCCATATCTCAGAATTACTATTTTAATACGGGAGGCACATCCGGTAAAACCCGCTACGACGCCAGCGTGAATTTTTCTTCTCTGGAAGGTATTATCAAGACTACGGGTCAGAAAAAAACAGTTGCAAGAGCCAGCATAGACCAGCCGGTATTAAACGATCGCCTGTCGTTCGGCATAACTGTCAACGGAACATTGGTCGACCGCGACTTGGCTGCAAGCGCAGTATATAAATCCATGCTCACTTTTGTGCCTACTACCGCCGCGACAGATGAAAACGGAAATTATAAAGAAGACATTACCCGGCGCGACCCGAATCCGATAGCTCTCCTGAATCAAATTCAACAGCGCAGGAAAGATGAAATTTTACTGGGCGCCTTCCGGGCAAAAGCTACTGTTATGGAAGGATTGGACTATAACCTGACGGTAAGCTACCGTAATTCGCGGTTGACAAACAGCGCCTATATTAATAAAGGATCAGTAGCTGCGACAGGCGATAACGGACGTGCGCAGCGCAGTACATACGTGGATAACAGCATGATATTCGAAAATTATTTATCGTATAACGAACGGTTCGGCAAGCATCAGTTAGGGCTAATGGCCGGGTATTCATGGCAGGAAGACAATACTGGCGACGGTTTCCAGACGTCCAATATTAACTTCATCAGCGACGCCACAGGATATTACAATATGGGTTTGGGAAGTACGCCGGCCGGTTATAACGTAAATTACGGCACGACGACGATACGTACCCTCCGTATGATCTCATTTTATGGACGTATCAATTATAACTTCAACCAACGGTATATTTTACAGGCGTCGTTGCGGCGAGACGGCTCTTCGGCCTTCGGCGAAAATAGCCGCTGGGGACTTTTCCCTTCCATATCGGGAGCCTGGCGTATTATATCGGAAGATTTTATGAAAAGCCAGACGCTGTTTAATGATCTGAAACTGAAAGTAGGTTACGGAATAAGCGGCAACAGTTTGGGCTTTGACCCGCTGATATCGAAACTTAGATACGGGAGCGTGGGCAAATTCTATTATCTGGGAGCATATATCAATGGTATCGGCCCTGTTCAAAATGAAAATAACGATTTGAAATGGGAAAAAACGGGAATGATCAATGTTGGCCTGGATATGACTTTCTGGAATTCGAGGCTAAAAGTCGGCGTTGAATATTATGATAAGCGGACGTCCGATCTGATATGGGATTATAACGTTCCGACTACCGAATATTTATACGAAAGGTTAACGGCCAACGTGGGTAAAGTGCGCAATAATGGTATTGAACTTACGCTGTCTGCAACGCCGCTGCTAACTTCCGGTTTCAGTTGGAATACAACGTTGATTCTGGCCCACAACAAAAATAAAGTAATCTCTCTGTCGAATGACAAGTTTAACCTGGACGAAGGAGTACGTAGAGGCCCGACCGGCGCAGGACAATCGGGCGGATTCTCTCAAGTCGTCAAGGAAGGATATCCGTTGGGAACTTTCGCTACCTTCAAATTTATGGGTTTCAATGAAAAAGGCGAATCGCTTTTCTTAGACAGAAATGGCAATATAACGGAATCGCCCGTGGCAGGACTTGTCGATACCGGCGATGGAGATAATTACTATCTCGGTAATTCCCAGCCTGAATTAAATTTCGGATGGAGTAATAGTCTTGCGTATAGGAATTTCACCCTGGATTTGATGTTCTCCGGCGTATTAGGGCATAAAGTGTTGAACGCGACTTTGGCCAAGCTTAATTATACATCGCGCGCAGCTCATTATAATATGCCGCGGTATGTGCTGGAATCGGGACAACCGTTCAACGATATCCGTTCGCATTTTATCTCTGACCGCTATATAGAGAAGGCTGATTACCTGAGGCTGCAAAGCGCCACATTGAGCTACCTCTATAACCTGAATAAAACAGGTATCAAAAGCCTTGTATTCTATGCGAACGTAAATAACGCATTCGTTCTTACCGAATATAAAGGGATAGACCCTGAAATTAATATGAGCGGGATAGAGCCTGGTATTGACGACAACAACCTGTATCCTAAAACAAGGGCTTATCAAATAGGGGTAAAAGTGAATTTTTAAATTATACAAATAAGTAAAATCATGATAAAGAAACTGTTTTTATATCTGGCAACAGCAGGATTTTTGGCTGGATGTACGGATCTGAATGTTGATGTGAAATCAGAATTGACGCCCGATAATTTTCCTGTAACAGAAGAACAATTCGTAACTGCATCCGGCAGTATCTATACCTCATTTGCCAGCGGTTACGGTACCAATTATTGGAATCAAACCGAATTATCGACCGATGCGGCTGTTCTTACGGCCAATGGAGGCAACTGGTTCGACGGCGGCCGCTACATGGAATTGCATTATCATTCGTGGACAAAAAATTCAGACATTCCGAGAAGTACATGGTCCTGGTTATACAGAACGGTCAATACATGTAACAACGTATATGAATTGCTGATGAAAGCGCCTGAATCTGAAGCCAGAAACACGTCCATAGCAGAACTGCGCGTTATGCGCGCTTTGTGTTACTATCTGTTAATTGATAATTTCGGAGATGTGCCTTTGGTTAAGGTATTTGGCGATGCCGTAAAGACCCGGAATCCGCGTAAGGAGGTATTCGAATATATAGAATCGGAAACATTGGAATCGCTTCGGTACCTGAAACCGGAAAACGATATATCGGTATACGGGCGTCCTAACCAAATGACCGCTTATGCGCTCCTGGCTAAACTGTACCTCAACGCCGGAGTATATACCGGCCAGGCGATGAATGACAAGGCTCTTGAAATGTGCGATAAAGTTATCGAATTTGAAGACGGCGGGGCTGTCGGCTTACACGCAGACTATATAAAAATGTTTGATTATGATAATGGCCCGCATATCAAGGAATTTATTTTTGCAATACCGTATGATGAAAATAATTTAAGCGGATTCATCCCTTCCAGATACTGGTACTCAATCTATCATCCCTATTTCTGGGGGTTGAGTTTTACGACAAGTAGCTGTACCCGTGTTCTTCCTCAATATTACGATCTGTTTGCCGAAGATACGGATGATATACGCGAAAAAACATGGTTGAAAGAAAAACAGTACCTCAAGAATGGAGAACCAATGATCTATCCGGCAACTAAGGTTCAGATAGACAACAGGTATACAGGCCCTGATAAGGATGAAACGGTACTGTTCCATATTACCCATACAAAAGAACTGGAATTTCGCAGTATACCTAATTTTGATATGGGCGATGACCTGATCGGCCGTTTAGCCGGATACCGCAGTAACAAATATAACCCAAGTACGACTCAGCTAAGCCGCGACCAAAGCAATGACCTTCCTGTTTTCCGCTATGCGGATATATTATTGATGAAGGCAGAAGCTATTCTGCGCGGCGCAACGCCAACAAAAGGCCATACGGCGTTAAGCCTGGTAAACCGTGTGCGCGAAAGATCGCACGCGGCTAAATGGTCTGGAGTAGATATGGACAAATTGCTCGAAGAACGTGCCCGGGAAATGTGCTACGAATGTTGGAGACGTAACGATTTGATCCGTTTTGATAAATTTGAGGATAGCTGGCTGTTGAAAACGGATACGGATAAAAATCACCGTCTGTTTCCTGTACCTCAGTCGGAAATTGATTCGAATAAGCAACTTACTCAAAATCCCGGCTATTAACAATAACCTAAATAGAAGAAGATGAAAACAGGAACATTAATTTCAGGTATCTTTTTTCTCTCGCTGCTGATTCAGCCTGCCCAATCCGGCGCCTTGGACAGTTTACGCATCAACAGGATACAGGTGATCGGTTCGCATAACAGTTATAAAAAGGCTATCGAACCCAATTTGTATAAAGCGTTAGCGGCGATTAATCCGGCGGCGATGCACGGATTGGAATATGCGCATATTCCTATTCCCGACCAACTTGATTTAGGACTCCGGAATCTTGAAATAGATGTTTATGCGGACAGTTCAGGCGGAAGATATGCCACACCTAAGGGTTTGTCAATGGCTGAAGCTGTCGAAGCATATAACGCTGATGGAATTATGAATAAACCCGGATTCAAGGTATTCCATGTTCCGGATATTGATTTTCGGAGTTCTTGCGCTACATTAGAACTTTGCTTACGACAATTGAAACAATGGTCGGACAAACACCCCGGCCATACTCCGGTATTTATAACGCTGGAAGCAAAAGATTCCGAAGAGGAGAGGCCTGATCGTACGAATCCGGAGAAATTCACGTCAAAAACTTTCGATATGCTGGATAACTGCATAAGGCAGAGTTTGGGAGACGGCAAATTAATTACGCCCGATAAGGTTAGAGGCCGTTATGCGACATTAAACGAAGCTGTTCTTAACGACAATTGGCCTTTATTGAAAGAGGCAAAAGGTAAATTTATTTTTATTCTTGATCAAAAAGACAGGAAGCGGGATATGTACGTCAAAGGACATCCTTCTCTTAAAAACAGGGTTATGTTTGTTAATGCAGAACCGGCTACCCCCGAAGCGGCTACCCTTATTCGCAACAATCCGAAAGATACGGAAAATATAAAAAAGCTGGTACGGCAGGGATACATCGTCCGTACCCGCGCCGATGCGGATACCCGGCAAGCCAGAACGAACGATTACAGTTCATTTGTCGCCGCTTGCTCGTCGGGCGCTCAGATTATAACGACGGATTACTATCTGAAAAGTACATTTTTCGATTCGGACTACCAGGCGAGTTTTGCCGATGGAAGCTATGTCAGGGGAAATCCCGTTTTGAAAGGAATTGAGAGTCATTAAATATAATCAAATGCAAATGAAAAGTGGAATTTTACTGTTATTGTTTACGGTAATAGCGTCGTTGTCTGTAGATGCGCAGAAAAAGGTAAACAATGTAATTTTTATGATTGGCGACGGAATGGGGATCAATCAGGTATATGCGAGCCTGACTGCAAATGGAAGCCTGACGATGACCGCATTCCCATATACCGGTTTTGTGCGGACCTGTTCGGCAAACCGCTATATAACAGACTCTGCCGCCGCCGGAACAGCGCTGAGCTCGGGGAGAAAAACAGATAACGGCGTAATCGGAATGAGCCCCGAATCCGTAAAGTATGTTTCAATCATGGAAGAAGCCAAAGAGAATGGATTGGGTACGGGAATTGTTGTTACATGCACAGTTACGCATGCTACCCCTGCGGCCTATTACGCGCATCAGCCCGACAGGGAGATGCATGAAGAGATAGCATTGGATTTTACGGTATCCGGTATAGACGTCTGTATTGGCGGCGGCAAGCAATACTTTATGAAAAGGAAAGACGGTAAAGATCTGATTTCAGATATGGAATCAAAGCAGTATCAGGTTGTATTCAATCAACAGGAGTTGGATTGCATACATTCCGGCAAAGTAATGGCGCTTTTAGCTAATGAAGACCTTCCTAAAGTATCGGAAGGCAGAGGAGATATGCTTCCTGAGGGAACAGCCAAAGCAATCGGGATTTTAGCGGAAGATTACAAAGAAAAAGGTTTCTTTCTGATGGTTGAAGGGTCTCAAATAGATTGGGGCGGGCATGCCAATGATCAGCAATATATCATTTCCGAAGTTGTAGACTTTGATAAAGCGGTAAAAAAAGCGTTGGATTTTGCAGAGAAAGACGGGAATACGCTCGTTATTGTCACCGCTGATCATGAAACGGGGGGCGCGGCCATAATCGACGGCGATATAAATCGGAAAGAGGTGAAACTCGCGTATACCACTAAGGGGCATAGCGCATCCTTAGCGCCTGTGTTTGCCTATGGACCCGGGGCAGAAGAATTTTCCGGTTATTTTGACAATACGGAATTTAAAGCGAAAATAGAAAAATTAGCGGGGTTTTAAACAGAAACCCGACGTGCTTTCGCCTGTGTTTTTCATATATGGAATTATTGCACAATTAATTTGTAGCCGATACTTCTTATGTTCAGAATCTTAATCCGGTTATCCATAGACAGCCGTTTTCTTAGCTTATAGATAAATACATGTAAACTGTTCCTGTTGCAGCAGCTATCGTCATGCCATAAATTATATAGTATATCTTTGATTTCAACCACCTGGTTTTGGTTAATGCACAGATGTTTGGGTATTTCGTTTTCCAGATACGATAATTCCTGGCTTTGTTTTTCATGAATCAACGTTTGCGTCGTGGTATTCAATCGATATTCTCCTATCCTGAATACCCCGTCGCTTGTGTTTGCCGGCATGATTCTATTGGCCAGCGCTTTAATCCTCGTCACTAATTCCAGCATTTTAAATGGCTTTTTCAAATAATCATTTGCGCCAGAATTAAACCCATGCACCAAATCATCCAGCGAAGAACGCGCCGTGAGGAATAATACGGGAGTTATTTTATTGACCGTTCTTATTTTTTTCACCATTTCAAAGCCATCCATTCCCGGCATCATCACATCTGCTATCACTACGTCCGGTTTTTGGGATAGAAAACAGTCATATCCTCTGATCCCGTCGGCTACGTGTATCAATTCAAATCCTTCGTCTTCCAATGTATCCCTGATGATCATCGAAAGCGTTGTTTCATCCTCTACTAACAGGACTTTCGGTTTCTTATTATCTCTCATT
>JAITRG010000311.1 GCA_031288515.1 Tannerellaceae bacterium | reverse complement strand
AAAAACTGTTCATATTCCGAACGGCGTATGTTTATCATTTCTTCCACAGGAACAAAGATATGTGTTTTTTTTATAAACGTTTTCGATTCTTTGGCTTAATGCTTTTTTTGAAGTACCTTAGTAGTTACAAAAATGATAACTCAAAAAAAATGGCGAGACCGATTAAGCGGGGCCTGTCTTATTTTCCGCTTGATACCGACCTGTTCGGCAACCGGAAGATACGCCGGCTTTCGGATAGGTTTGGACGCGAGGGCATGGCGGCGTACTTCGCTGTTCTGTGTGAAATTTACGCGGCTGAAGGGTGTTTTATCTCTTTCAACCGTAACCTCTGCTTTGATATTGCATACATGCTCTATCCGGACGAAGCGCGTATCAGAGAGATACTTACCTTTTGTGTAAAAATCGAATTGTTTGATGGCGAACTGCTGAAGAAATATCGGTCGCTCTCTTCCGAAGGTATCCAAAAACGATACCTCGAAGTGGCTAAACGCCTGAAAAGAAGGGGCGATACGAAAGTATTGACGTTTGAAAAAACAGAAGTTATTTCCGAAAAAACAGGGGTTATTACGGAGGAAACCCCAGTTATTGACGGTAATAACTACACAAAAGAAAGAAAAGAAAAATAAATAAAGAAAAAACTAAAAAAGAAAATTTATTGACTGAAAATTTTAAACATAAAAAAACGTATGAAGCAAAACCCCAACAACCTTCTTCAGCCGATGAAGACACCGACTTGTATGCCGACCTGCCTAACGTCGGCTACAAGCGCCATCAGCACATGTACAGTCCGTTGCAGACAGCCATTCTGTTCGACCATTTCGGGAACCCGGAGACCCGGGCCGGTAATTAATCAACCTGTCTGTAGCCGGAAAAAACCATCCTCTTTCATACCCCTGTAATTGTTAAAAAACCGGTACGATGCCTCCGGTAAAGCATTACGATCTCTTTACCAAACCATTGAGATGTCTTTACCAAACCACGGAAATGGTTTACCGAAGGCATCGTACCGGTTTTTTAACAATTACGGGGAATGGTTAGAGCTGACTATTGACAGACTTACCGATACGAATTGATTCAGACAGAAGCATAAAGAATTTCTGGGAGCAATAGGGATTAAAATACCGGAAAGAAAAGAGCAGCAAGGGAAAGGTTTTAAGATGTAATTGCTTCTGTTTTTCAGATATTTGCTATCTTTGCCATGCAAAGCGATAGTGGAGTAATGCGCATTTTGAATAATTTATTGCGCCAATGCAGACGTTATCGGCATTTTTTGTATGCGGCAGGCAACACAACAAACAAATTTCGAAACAGGAACATGGCAAAACCAAAGATAGAAACAGTTAGAGAACTTCTCTATTACTCTTACGCAAACTTGGCAATGGCGCATACTGCCGTAGATAAGAAACAAGAAAAATATGGCGCTTTCAACTATATGATAAGAGCAAGGCTATTCAAGGGACTAAAAGACGGGGCTATGAATATGCGAACCATTTTTGATGATGAAAAGATCAAATTGCAGACAGGGCAAGTTTGTAACTATTGCGGATCGACTGAGAAACTAACATTAGACCATATATTCCCACAGAAATACGGTGGACAGGACAACGCGGAAAACTTAATATTTGCTTGCCGGTCTTGTAATAGCTCAAAAGGGAAGAAAGATCTAATGGAATGGATGAGTTTTAGAGATCGATTTTTACCATTAATGATCATAAGGCGTTATTTGAAACTGACTTATAGCTATTGCAACGAAAAGGGATTGCTTGACAATGAGATTGAGAGTTTGAAAGAGATGGAACTTCCGTTCAAAGTTGAATTTATACCAACGGAATTCCCAAACCCGGATGAACTGACTAATGTTGTAGATTTGTTGTAGAGAAGCCGGTTTTCGCATTCCTCAATTGATATTCTTTTCTATCCGTTTATGTCCATTCCGTCACGAATCCGTCAGTAAAAATAAATCAGCCATTCACTATTTGTCGTAAATGGCTGATTTCAACTGTCGGGATGACAGGATTTGAACCTGCGGCCACACGCCCCCCAGACGCGTACTCTACCGGGCTGAGCTACATCCCGTTTTTTAATTGCGGGGCAAAGGTAGGATATTTCGGTTATATTCCAAAACTTTCACGGTAAAAATCCAATGATTCTTCTATGAGTTTTTTATTTGTTTCCTGATTGATACAGACCTGGCCTATGTCGGACAACAGGGTAAAATTGATTGTTCCTCCTTCGTTCTTTTTGTCGTGCGTCATAAGTTCATACAAAGTGTCATAATCTTTACAGCCAAAAAAGAATACAGGGTAGTGTTCTTTTATATAATGCGTTATCCGGGTCAGTTTTTCTGAAGGGAAACGGCATAGTTTATAGGATAAGTAAAGTTCGCAGATTAATCCGATGGCTACGGCATGGCCATGCAGCAAAGGGGCGTTTTTCCGAAAAGACAGGCTTTCAACAGCATGGCCTATGGTATGGCCGAGATTCAGTGCTTTGCGAATACCTTTCTCTTTGGGGTCTTCTGCTACGATACGTTCTTTGATTGCAACGGAATCTTTTATGAGTGTTGACAGTTGATGGTTGACGGTCGGCAATTCTTCGTTGAGGTCGAAATGCAGTATTTCCCGGTAGACTTTTTCGTTGCTGATCAATGCGTGTTTTATCATTTCCGCATAACCGGACAACAGGTTGTTTTTGTCTAATGTGTTCAGGAAACTACAATCAATGAAGACGTGTTCGGGCGGATAAAAGGAACCTATTTCGTTCTTTAACCCGTTGAAATTAACGCCTGTTTTTCCTCCTACTGCCGCATCTACCGAGGCCATTAACGTAGTGGGGACGTTGACCGTTTTTATTCCGCGTTTGAATGTCGCTCCGGCAAACCCTCCCATATCCGTGATCATTCCTCCGCCCAAGTTGATCAGTAAAGAGTTGCGCGACGCTCCGTTGCTTGAGAGAAAACTCCATATAACAGCTAATTGTTCGATGCTTTTATGGTTATCTCCCGCTTGAACGGCGATTACGGCCCCTTCTTGTATTTGAGGGATGTTTTGTATGGCGGGATAACATTTCTCACAGGTATTTGTGTCGGTGAGGATAAACAGTTTATCATAATCCGACATTTCAAGAAATGCCTGTAATTCCGTTTTAATATCCGTTGTTATAACAACTGTTTGGCGCTCTATCATTTTAACCCTACCGTTTCTATTATCCGGTCTACTGCAATGGTCAGCCCATCCGGGTTTTTACCTCCGGCTGTAGCGAAATGGGGTTGTCCGCCGCCGCCGCCCTGAATATGTTTGGCCGCCTCTTTTACTAATTGAGCTGCATTATAGCCTTCCGCCACCAAGTCGTCGCTTAGCGCCACCATTAATGTACATTTATCTTCTTCAACCAGCCCGGCAACCAGCACGAAACTATCTTTCATTTCTCCTCTTATCCGGAATGCCACATTTTTCATCATTTCGGCAGAGCCTTTGGTTACGGTTTTTATTAGTTTTATGCCATTACGGTTTGTCGCATGCGCAATAAGTTCATTCTTTACCTGTATTACTTTTTCCTTCAGGTAATCCTCCAACTGTTTCTTCAGATCGGTATTTTCATCAACAAATTTCTTTATCCCCTGCACGAGGTTCGGCATATTGTTGAATAACGCGCGCAACTCCCGGATAAGGCTCTGTTGGGCATAAAAGAAATCGTCGGCCCCTTCGGCGGTTACCGCTTCAATACGGCGGACGCCGGCTGCAATAGAACTTTCTCCCACAATACGCAACGAGCCTATCCGGCCGGTAGAAGACACATGTGTCCCGCCGCATAACTCGATAGAACTGCCATATTTAACGACACGCACTTCTTCTCCGTATTTTTCGCCAAACAAGGCCATAGCGCCCATTTCCTTCGCTTGTGCGACAGGTAATGAGCGATGTTCTTCTATCGGATAATCGGCGCGTATCTTTTTTCCTACTAATTGTTCCACCTTTTTTATTTCTTCGTCTGTTACTTTCCGGAAATGGGAAAAGTCGAATCGTAATGATTCGGGCGATACATAAGAGCCTCTCTGTTCAACATGCGTGCCTAATACTTCCCGTAAAGCTTCGTGCAGTAAATGGGTCCCCGTATGGTTACACTCGCATTGTAAACGTTTGGCTTCATCTGTTTTTGCGATGAATGAAGCCGTAAGGTCTTTCGGCAAACGCTCCGTAATATGTACGGTAAGGTTGTTTTCGCTTTTCGTGTCCAGAACGGCAATCTTTTCACCGTCGGTTAAGAGCCATCCCGTATCGCCGACCTGTCCTCCCTTTTCGGCATAGAAAGGTGTTTGGTCTAACACAATCTGATAGAGTTCCTTATTTTTCTGCTTTATTTTACGGTAACGAAGAATTTCGGATTCGCTTTCAAAAAAATCATATCCGATGAACCGGCTTTCTCCTTCTTCCAATAGAACCCAATCGCCTGTTTCTACGGCGGCGGCGTTGCGCGCACGTTCTTTTTGTTTCTGCATTTCTGCATTGAACGCTTCAATATCGGCGTCCATCCCCTGTTCCCGGAGAATCAACTCCGTTAAATCCAATGGGAAACCAAAGGTGTCGTATAAAGTGAAAGCATCTATGCCGCTCAACGTCCTTTTGTTTGCAGCTTTTGCTTCTTCTATTTTTTTATCGAGTAGCCGGATGCCTGTTTCCAATGTGCGGAGGAATGATTCTTCTTCTTCTTTGATCACCTTTTCGATCAACGATTTCTGTCCGATCAGTTCAGGATAAGCATCTCCCATCGTTTCAATTAAGGCAGGAAGCAACCGGTATATGAACGCTTCGTGGCGATCGAGAAATGTATAAGCATAACGCACGGCCCGGCGCAGGATACGGCGGATTACATAACCGGCTTTTGCGTTGGAGGGTAGTTGCCCGTCGGTTATGGAAAAAGAGGTGGTGCGGATATGATCGGCTATTACGCGCATGGCAATGTCTTTCTCTTTGTCTTCCCCGTAGGCAAAACCTGTTAATTGGGTAATCTTTTGGATAATCGGTTGGAAAACGTCCGTATCATAATTGGATGTTTTTCCCTGTACCGCCATACAAAGCCGTTCAAAGCCCATGCCTGTATCAATCACTTTGGCCGGCAACGGCGTCAGTGAACGGTCTGCTTTCCGGTTGTACTGCATAAATACGAGGTTCCATATCTCAATCACCTGCGGATGGTCTTTATTAATCAAATCCGCTCCCTTTATTGTTTTCTTTTCTTCTTCCGGACGAAGGTCTATATGTATTTCGGAACAAGGGCCGCAAGGGCCGGTATCGCCCATTTCCCAGAAATTATCTTTTTTATTTCCATTCAGGATATGATCTTCGGGAAGATATTTTCTCCAATAACCTGCGGCTTCATTATCGCGTTCCAATCCTTCGGAGGCGCTGCCTTCAAATACGGTTGCATACAAATTTTCAGAATTGAGTTTCAGCACATCCGTCAGATACTCCCAAGCCCAGGAAATCGCTTCTTGCTTGAAATAATCCCCGAAAGACCAGTTTCCCAGCATTTCAAACATCGTATGATGATACGTGTCATGCCCTACTTCCTCGAGGTCGTTATGTTTCCCGCTTACGCGAAGGCATTTCTGCGAGTCGGCAACACGCGGATATTTAATGGGCACATTGCCTAAAATAATATCTTTAAACTGGTTCATACCCGCATTTGTGAACATCAACGTAGGGTCTCCCTTGATAACCATTGGAGCGGAAGGAACTAGTTGATGATTCTTTGATGCAAAAAAAGATTTGAAGGACTCGCGGGTCTCTTTAGCTGTCAACATAATTATGATAAATTGTATTACTCGTTAATAATCCGAAAAACGATTTGCAAAAATACTGCAAATTATTATTTTTGCGGCTATATCATTATAAAATATTCAATGGGACTTTACAGAACACGCAAATCATACTACATATACGATCCTAATACGCTTAGTTACGATCGCGTCTATCCGTCTGCAAAAGACCGTATCTTTACCATTATCCGTCATTTAAGTACGGGTATTGTCGTAGGGTTTATCTTTTTCTTTGTCCTGATGCGTTTTTTTGAATCTCCGATGGAATCGCAATTACGGAAAGAAAACAAGTTGCTCCAGACACAATATGAAGTATTGTCGTTACGGCTGAATAATGCTTTTGAGATATTAAACGATGTTCAGCAGCGTGATGAAAATTTATATCGCGCTATCTTTCAGGCGGCGTCGATACCGGAATCTATCAGAAAGTTAGGCTTTGGCGGGACCAACCGGTACGAGCACCTGATGAGCCTCCCTAATTCCGATTTGGTAGTTGCCACCACGCAGAAAATGGATATGCTTACCAAGCAGTTGTACGTACAGTCCAATTCGTTGGAAGAATTAGTCAATATGGGAAAAACGCAGGAAGAACGCGCAAAATGCATTCCTGCTATTCAACCCCTTTCGAATAAAGACTTTGCGCGTACGGCTTCCGGTTATGGCATGCGTATTGACCCTATTTACCGTACGCCTCGTTTTCATGGAGGTATGGACTTTTCCGCCAAGACGGGAACGGATATCTATGCTACGGGCAACGGCGTAATTATATTCGCCGGATGGAAACAGGGATACGGCAATTGTATAATGATAGATCATGGGTTTGGTTATGAGACTTTATATGGACATATGAGCGCGTTTAAGGCGCGTGTCGGACAGAAAGTGACTCGCGGCGAAGTCATCGGATTTGTAGGAAACACAGGGAAATCAACCGGGCCGCATTTGCATTACGAAGTGATTGTACGCGGAAGGCGCGATAATCCATCCAAATATTATTTTATGGATCTTACGCCCGAAGAATACGATCATATGATTCAGATTGCAGAAAATCACGGGCAGGTAATGGATTGATATTCTCTTTGCCATGGCGTTAAAAAAAGATAAGGATTTAAAAATATACTCCTCTATCGGAGAGGTAGCCAAAATGTTTGGCCTGAATGAATCTACTTTGCGGTTTTGGGAAAAGGAATTCGATTTTATTCATCCCAAAACCAATGACAGGGGGATTCGTTTTTATAAAAAAGAAGATATAGAGTCTGTCAGGCTTGTCCATTATTTAGTGAAAGAAAAAGGGATGACGCTGGCGGGTGCCCGGCAGAAATTAAAAGAGAATAAAGCAAATACGATTCGTGAAGAAGAAATTGTCCACAAACTGAAGAAGATCAAAGAAGAGTTGCTCTCATTAAAAAATGCGTTTGATGCGATAGAGCCGGTTGAATAATATTTTGCGGGAAAAAATTACTTTTGTAGCGAATTAACAACAAATAAAAAAAATGGAAATTACAGGAAAAATTATCGCCGTCTTACCGGAACAGGGAGGCGTAAGCAAAATCGGAAACGAATGGAAAAAACAGGAATATGTATTGGAAACGCATGACCAATACCCAAAGAAAGTATGTTTTCAGTTATTCGGGAATGATAAGATTGAACAGGCAGCTATTCAGACGGGGGAAGATTTAACGATTCATTTTGACATAGAGAGCCGCGAATATAACGGGCGCTGGTTTACGAATATTAACGCATGGAAAGTGGAGCGTACAAATACGGGAGCTGCTGCCGCCACGCCGGACAATTTCATGCCTGCCGCCGAGCCGGTGTCTTTTGTTCCGGATTTTCCGCCTCCCAACCCAACAGACGACCTGCCTTTTTAATCGGCTACACGCCCAACGGATTTGATGTTCTTTATTTTGGAAAGAGTTAAACATAAGCGTTGAATATCTTCCACATTATGCACCTTTAGCTTTATCCTGCCTTCAAATACGCCATCCTTCGCTTCAATTAAGAGGCGCTGTATGTTTACGTTAAAATCATTGGATATGATTTGAGTAATCATATTCAGTATGCCTAAAGAGTCAATGCCCTGTACTTCGAGCGTGGCGTCGAAAGAGGTGTTTTTATGGCTACTCCATTCCGTAGAAACAATCCGTTCGCCAAAACTGCTTTTCAGCCGTGTCGCCATAAGACAGGATCGTTTGTGGACTTCCACATTACCATCATCGTTGATAAAACCGATAGCATCGTCGCCGGGAATAGGCTTGCAACATTTAGCTACAATATAATTATGTCCGAAAGCCCGTTCGGTTAATATGTAGGGTTTGCTCTTATCTATTTTGGGTTTCTCAGCTGCTTCCTGCGGTTGTTCTTCTTTTTCCTTTTTGCTTTTAGAACCTATCGTCAAAACTTTTATCAGCGGATTCCACACAGATTTAGTCTGGCTTTTGTCTTTGAGCAGTTTCTTTAAGTTTTCGGGCAGTATTACGTTCCCTTTTTCTACAGAATAGAAGAAATCTTCCCGTTTAGGAAAACCGAAAAATATGGCCAGTTTATCCATCCTTGCCGAATCCGGTTCTATTTCGGCTTTTCTAAAAGCCGAAATAACTTTTTCCTCTCCTTTTTTGGCTCCCTCTCTTTTAATCCTCCGGAGCGAAGCTTCTATTTTAGTGCGCGCTTTTGCCGTAGTTACAAAATGTAGCCATTCCGCTTGTGGTTCCTGCGAACGGGATGTGAGTATTTCTACCTGGTCTCCGCTTGACAAACGATAGCTAAGGGGCGCCAGTTTATGGTTTACTTTAGCTCCAATGCACGTATTTCCCACATTCGTATGAATTGCATAGGCAAAATCCAAGGCAGTAGCCCCTTGCGGGAGCGTCTTAAATTCGCCTTTAGGAGTGAATATAAATATTTCGGAAGCAAACAGGTCCAGCTTGATTGTATCAAGGAAATCCAGTGCGTTCGGATCGGGGTTATCCAGTATCTCCTTGATGGTTTGCAGCCATTTGCCTAATTCGGTATCTTCTTCTATTTTGTCTCCTTTGTATTTCCAGTGGGCGGCAAATCCTTTTTCCGCCACTTCGTCCATACGCCGGCTACGGATTTGAATTTCGATCCATTGACCGTCGGGTCCCATTACGGTAAGGTGTAATGCCTGGTATCCGTTTGCTTTGGGGCGGCTTACCCAATCCCGTATCCTGTCCGGTTTGATACGGTATATATCCGTAATAGCGGAGTAAATATCCCAACAGAGGTTTTTTTCATCTATATTGGGCAACGGTTCAAATATGATGCGTACGGCAAATAAATCATATACATCTTCAAACGTAATGCTTTTGCTTTGGATTTTATTCCATATGGAGTAAGCGGATTTAACGCGGGCGCGCATTTCACAGGCAAGTCCCATCTTATCTAATTTGACGCGTACGGGTTCCGCAAAATGTTCAAAGAGCGTATTACGTTCTTCCTCCGTAGCTTTTAATTTATAGTGTATTGATTCGTACTCTTCCGGATGTTCATATTTAAAGCTAAGGTCTTCTAATTCGGTTTTTATGGTAAACAAGCCTAAACGGTGCGCCAAAGGCGCATAAAGATAGATTGTTTCCCCTGCAATTTTGTATTGTTTAGCCGGAAGCATAGAACCTAACGTGCGCATGTTATGTAAACGGTCGGCAATCTTAATCAAAACGACACGGATATCGCTACTCATCGTAAGGAGGAGCCTCCGGAAATTCTCAGCCTGCACCGACGCCTGTTCTCCAAACTTGCCTCCCGATATTTTAGTAAGCCCGTCTACGATCTGGGCGATTTTTTCGCCAAACATGTTCGCTATGTCTTCTACCGTGTAATCGCAATCTTCCACTACATCATGCAACAGGGCCGAACAAATGGAAGTAGAACCTAATCCCATCTCGCTACATACAATACGGGCAACCGCCAAAGGATGCATAATGTAAGGCTCTCCCGAACGACGCCGGGCAGTGGCATGCGCCTGTTTGGCAAAGAGGAAAGCTTTTGTTATCTTTTCTATTTTACGCCGGTGATTCGAATGGATATAATCGTCTAACAGAGCGTCGAACTCTTTCAGTATCATCTGCTCGTCGAGCTTCATTTGTTCCTGTTCTGCCGTATTGCTCATAAAAAGCGCCTCCTCTACTATTTTGTGAAAGAGAGCAAATATATTAAATATTTGTTTATGTTCACACAGAAACGATTTCAATATTCTTTCTTTCGAGCTCCAGCAGTTTTTCTTTTCTCCAGATTCCCCCTCCATAACCGGTAAGGGAGCCATTTGTTCCAATTACTCTGTGGCAAGGTAAAATGATAGATATTTTATTTTTCCCATTGGCATTGGCTACAGCCCTTACGGCAGACCGGTTGCCTAAAAGCTCGGCTTGTTTTGCATAGGTTGTCGTACAACCATAGGGTATTTGCAGCAGGCTGAGCCATACTTGTTTTTGAAATTCCGTGCCGGCTAAATCCAGCGGAATATCGAAAGTCCTGCGCTCTCCCCTGAAATATTGCTCTATCTGCTCTTTAAGCGTGTTGAAATGAGGACTATCGCCCTGCACAAGCGGCGCATTGAACGCCTCGTTCAATTGCCTTAATTCCAATTCAAGCTGTTTGTAATCGGCAAACTCAAACATACAGATACCCTTATTGGTTGCAGCAACGACCATCAATCCCAAATCCGTTTCAATATGCGTTATATTTACAACCGGATATTCCCGTTTCTCCAATTCAAAAGAGCTATCTCTTGTCGGAAACGTGTTATAAAACATATATCTTCTCATTTTCATCGCATTTTCTTCACCACAAAGTTCAAACTTTATTCCCTTATATGCAACCGAAAACGCAACAATTTCTTTTATCAAACGAACAAAAGGTTATTTTCTTCACTCAAGCCTCCTCCATTTCGCCTCATTATCCAAACATAAGGCTAAAAACAGGCTCTTCTTATCTCTTTTTTACACATTGCTTTCAGTCGGAAATACAGGGAGGGTATTTATTTTACCGGAAAAAGATTACGATGGCTTCAGTAAACCATTTCGACAGCTTAAAAAAAGCATTACGATGGTTTAAATAAACCATTATAATGATTTAGTAAAGGCTATATAATGGTTTAATAAAGACATTATAATAGTTTACCGAAGACTATATAATTGTTTACTAAAGACATCATAACAGTTTGCCGAATACTATATAATAGTTTACTAAACACATCGCAATAATTTCCTGGATACGTCGCGATGATTTTACATTTTAAATCGAATAATTGATTATAATAAACGGCATGTTTTAACCTTTCTTTCAGCTTTCAGCATGATTATAAATAGCTGTTTATCAAGGTAAATAGCTGAAATAAAACCTTTCAGTCCGCTTTCAGCCGGGATTCTATCGCGCACGAAAACAGGGAAGATATGTAATTCAATTCATAGTTTTTATGAGAACAAAAAAATATTTGTTCTTCCTTAAAAATATATTCGAAAATATTTGCAAAAGGGGTATGTGCGATATTACTTTTACACCATAATCAAACTAATATTCACATGAGCAAGATGGTCGTTTTTATGAGAAAGATGTATGCGTTTCTTTTTAATGGAAAGAAACAGAGGGATGGAAACAAAAGGGGCGCTCTTCCCGGAGAAAAAAAAGAAACCGGCGAAAGAAATTATGCCGAACAACGTACGGAAGCCGGGGATATTTTGCGGGCCGTGGAGGAGTTTCTGGAACGGCGCTATGCATTTCGTTTCAATAAGATAACGGAGACTACCGAATACCGGGAACGCAATGCGCCGGAGAGCTCTTTTGCGGCTGTCGGGCAACGCGAATTAAACAGCCTTTGCATTGCTGCGCGTAAACAGGGTATTAATTGCTGGGACAAGGATATTTCGCGCTATGTTAATTCGGCGGATATCCTGCCCTACCATCCTTTCCTGTCGTATATGGATACGTTGCCCGTATGGGATGGCGCAGACCGGGTGGAAGCCCTGGCGCGCAGAGTGTCGGCGGAGGCTGTCTGGGTGAACGGTTTTCATCGCTGGATGCTGGGATTGGCCGCTCAATGGATGGGAAGGCAAACGTTGCATGCCAACAGCGTGGCGCCCGTATTGATAAGCCACAAGCAGGGAAAACATAAATCCACTTTCTGTAAAATATTGGTTCCCGACGTTTTACAAGGCTATTATACGGATAGCTTTGATATTAGTTCCATGAGCGTTTCGGAACAGAAATTAACGGCTTTCGGATTGATCAACCTTGACGAATTGGATAAATATTCGCCAAAGAAAATGGCCCTGCTCAAAAACCTGATGCAGATGGCCGGGCTGAATATACGGAAGGCGTATAAGAAAAATTACGCCTCGCTGCCCCGGATGGCGTCCTTCATTGCCACGTCCAACCAGAAAGAGTTGCTGGGCGACCCTTCCGGCAGCCGCCGTTTTTTATGCGTGGAAATACATCATAAGATTGATTGTTCCCCCATCGGCCACGAACAGCTTTACGCCCAGCTTAAAGCCGAATTAAACGACGGCGCACGCTATTGGTTTACGGGAGAAGAAGAGGCCCAAATTATGCAAAACAATACCGCCTTTCAGAAACAGAGCATGGAAAAAGACGTATTCTTCGGTTGTTACCGTTTGCCCGAACCGGGAGATACGCCCATCCTGCTGTCCGGCGCTCATATACTCGGCCACCTGAAAAAACGGCATCCTGCCGCCATGCAAGGCGTCAACCCAACCTGTTTCTGCAAAACCCTCATCGCATTAGGAGCCGAACGCATCCACACCGAACGGGGCAACCTCTACCGCGTCGTCCCCGTAGCCTGAAAACTGAAAGGAGCCTGAAAGCGCCTTCTTTCAGTCAAAGCCGCTTCTGCATAACCCATTATAAACAGCCTGAAAGCTGGAAGAAGAGGCGAAAAAAGTAACTAGATGGGTAGATTGCTCTTCCTCAATCCCTGCGCCTGCTCATCGGCAAATTACAAAAAAAACGCCCAATTTTATATTTCCGGCCGTAAAATTGGGCGTTTTTGTTTTTAATTCCTTCGCATACCCTATTCCTGTCAAAAAAGTCCAATCTCGAAAAAACATTTATAGAACTGGCGCAACAAATACGTACGGCTTAGCTCCGGGAAAAACTGACCGGATGCTCCCGGGTGGCAGTTTATTCAATGACCAGAATTTCATAGATATCCACCTTATCGATTTTAACTTGAGCCTTCCCGTCGGTATAACTAAAGTCGCATATTTTCCCCTCCGGTTGAAGTGTGATTTTTGCCGGTTTACGGTCGCAACGGATCGATAGTTGTAGAGGCCCAACCGGTTCTATCGATTGGATTATCCCTGCGCCTTTGTGGTCGCCCGAGGAGTTTACCAAATGCACCAGTTGCTTGTTTTTCAATCGACTAATAGACACGTCAATCCAAGGCGTTCCGCTGATTTCCACCAACGGGTTTGGGAATAGCGTATGGACGGCTGCATTTAACTGTTCACGTAATTTCACATTACCGCTTTTCTCATATTCTGCTCCAGTCGCAAAAGGGAGGAAACCTATTTTTCCTTTCCCCAACGAACTGGATACAAATCTGTTGCCGTGTATTTTCACGCCGGACAACATAGCAAAATACTCCGACGTTTCCTGACCAATCGCCAGCAAACTGCCACCTCCTTTCGCATATTCTACCAAGTCTGCGCAAAATACCGGCGAAATATTTTCCCATTCCGGGATTACAATGATTGGAAACCTGCTCATGTCGGGCGTCAATAGCTCTTCGCTTACCAAATCGACGCTATACTGACTTTCGAGAAGACACTGGAGTACGCCTTGCGATTGTCCCTTATATTGTGGGAACAAACTATTCGCATTACGATGGTAGTCGCTAGTGGATAATAACAGTGCAACTTGCGGTATCTGTATCGATTGATGACACCAGGGCTGTCGTTCGCGAGCAAATTCAGCCACTTCTTTCATGACTTCCATTTCTTCCAACCGCACCGAACCATCGCGATTTTGTGTGAAATAGGCCTGAAACCCGCCGCCCAACGCTAAAACGATGGCTGCTTCGCGTTTCAATTGCACGGCGGTTTTTTGTTCACGCGGGAAAGGATCGTGAGAGAAACTCCACGCCATTAAATCCCACGGAATCCCCTGGTTAGCCAGATAACGCCCCGCAAAACGCGCAGAATTAACACTGTTGTTAGGCGAATAGTCGCCTGACAGAAAATCAAGCCCCACAGAAACCAGTTCCGGCATATGATGCGTGAAAGCCCAGTTGCTGCAAATCTGAAAATCAGGATATTCCGACCGGACAGACGCCACATAATGACGCATATATTTACGAAACCCTTCACGATGGAATTGCATCCATTCATACCAATGGGGATCGGCAGCCGACTTAGGTATGTCGCTGATTCCCGTCGATTCGCGGAACAGGCGTAATGCTTTTTCGCCATAATCCGGAATAGTCGCCCAACATTCGCCGTCGATCCATACGCCGTCCACGCCGTAATCCCCTGCTAATTCTTTCAGTTGTGGAACAAGTAGTTGATCGACATACGTTCCGAAGACAGACGTTTTCTCTTTGTCCCGGATTCCGTCAGCGTGTATTGCCGCCCATTCCGGATGCAGTTCGACAGCGCGCGTATCCCATACGCCCGAATAGTGCATATAAAGCGAAATACCGTTCCGGGCGGTCGCATTGCGCCAAATACGTAGCGGATCGCCCACAAATCCAGGAGCACGATTTCCTGCTTTCGTTGGATAACTGCTATATCCGGCATGTCCCTTACAATCGATTTGAATATAATCGGGTCGTACCTTGTCTATAATGGCTTGTACCATTGCAGGCGTTGTATTCTTCCCAACTTCATTGCAATCGCTGCCGGCGTGGAAATCGAAATGAATTCCGAAAAAACTCTGATCCCGGCGCAAGCGTTGCGGTTCCTGGGCCTGGATCGTAACTCCTAAGTAGAAAACCGAAATCAAAATCAATACATGTATCCTTTTCATAAAAATAAGATTTAAAATAATGATTATTCAATTGTTTTTATTTATTCACGCTATTTTATTCGATAAATATTTTCCGGACAAGCGTTATCCGCTTATCCGGAAAATCAATCCTGTTTTATTCATTATATCCCGGATTTTCCACTAAATTAGAATTTTGTCCTGTTCTGTTCAATGTAATGGGAAAATAATAATTGTGCTCGTAAAAACGGGGAGGCGTTGCAGGGGCATCGTAATCCGGATATATTGTCAATTGGTATTTGCCTGTATTGTAATCCTGGATATACCTCAGCCTTGAACCTGGTTTTGACAATACGTCGACGGCTATCCGCCAACGGCGCACATCCCAGTAGCGGTGTCCTTCGAAAGCCAGTTCCACCTTTCGCTCCCGACGTATCGCATCCCGGTCGACAGACGTTTTTTCAGCGATACCCGCCCGGTTCCGAATTTGATTGACGGCATCCCGCGCTTCGTCCGCTTTACCTAATTCAAAAGAGGCCTCCGCAAGGTTTAACAGTATTTCCGCGTAACGGAAAACAGGAAAATCTATATCGTCCCATTCCGTAAAGTTCACATCAGATTCTTCATTCAGCATTTTCAGTATTCCGAAACCGGACCCAAAATTTGTCCCAGCCTTTTGGTTTCCCCATGCCGGAACACCGCCAAATGCGTCTTGCGCAGTATCATACAACACGCCATCACTACCAATTAATCCCCAGCGCCAATCTACTTTCCCGCCTTTCCAGGGCGTTCCGTTTGTATAGATGGAAGCGTGGAAACGGGGGTCTTTGTCGCCCCACAATTCTTCCATACTCCAAAGTCCCTGCTGAATGGCGTCTCTGTCCAATGTGCCGGGTCTGCCGTCGGTATATTCAAACGATTCCGCCATTTCCAGATACGGCGAACCGGACATTCCCGCATCATACCCATGCGGCTTTGGACAATTCAGGAAGCCATAGAACGTATAATTATTATTTTTGTCGCAGGTTCTCGCGAAAATCATTTCGCTGTTCTGTTCTTTCAAAAAGACGTTTTTAAAATTCGTCACTTTGTCGTCATCATTGTTGTACAATGCATATTCGCCCAAACTGATGATTTTTTTTGCGGCCTCATAACTTTCCTGGTAATATACCGACGCCTGCGTCTGAGGAATACCGAGTAAACCGTTCAACTGAACCGTACCGAATTGCGCGACGCTTCCGGCGTATAAAGCGGCACGACATTTCAATGCGAGTACTGCACCCTGTGAAACGCGTCCGTACTCGGTAAAACTTTTTACCGACTCTTCAATGTCGTCCGTTTCACGGATAACAAAATCGTATATTTCCTGTACGGAATTACGTTGAGGATACAATTCTTCTTCCGGAGCATTTATTGCAATTTCTTTTGTAATAAGAGGAACTCCTCCATAACGTTTAACCAGCGCAAAATAGTTGAAAGCACGTAAGAAACGGGCTTCCGCCACCCGGCTTTCAATAAAATCAGGATTGTTGGCGCTTGCCGGTAATTTTTCAATCAGCGCATTCAACATACGGATGCGTGAGTAGGCGTCGTCCCACCATTCAAGGAACCCGCCGGATATATTCAAACCGCCTCTTTTATATCCGGCAGGATTAGCCAACGACCACGCAGGCGGGCCCGCTTCATCGGATATATTTGTAACCCACATATGGGAGCCTCTGTGATCCCAACCGTTTTCAGGTTCAGTCGTCGCATCAAATCTGAATATATGCATCTGTTCATATTCTCTTGCCAGGTACGAATCCACTAAATTCGCATCATTCCAAACGATATCATCGGAAATGATGTCCAATGGCTTTTTATCCAATATATCATCTATACATGCAGTAAGACCAATAACGCTTGCAAGTATAAAGTATAATCTTAAATTTTTCATATTAATCTCCATTTTTTTTTGTTTAAAAATCCAAATTCAATCCAAAACTAACCGTACGCTGTTGCGGATAATATCGATCGGCAGTACCGCTTGGCGCCTCGGGATCAATGTAATATTTACTTAGCGTACTTAACGTGAACAGATTAGACCCGGAAATGTATAAACGGACTTTCCCGAAACCGGCTTTGTCTACCCATTGTTTAGGGAATGTATATCCCAGCGCAATATTTTTCAATCGCAAATAATGGACGGATTTTACCCAATAATCTGAAGTCCAGTAGTTAGAGCTGGATCCGCCGGGTCTCGGGATCAACGCATGAGGATCGTTCGCGGCTTCCGTCCACCGTTCCTTAAACGTATGTTCGGTCGTATAATAATGCCCGGTTGAAGAGGAATAGCCGAAGGCTCCCTGGAACAGCGTCGCGAGATCGAAGCCTTTATACATAAAGCTTCCATATAAACCATAAAACCAGTGAGGCGTGTCTCCTTTTCCGATTTCTACCTGGTCTTTCCAATTCAATTCGCCATCTCCGTTTACGTCTTTGTATTTTACGTCACCCGGACGAAGAGCCGTATTTCCTCCTCCCAATTCAGCATAATTATACGGTAATGCGTTGATTTCTTCCATACTTTTAAACAACCCGTCCGAAACATACCCAAATGTACGATCCGTCCACTGTCCGGACAATTGTCGCTGTCGTTTCTGGTCCGGGTCATCATAATCCGGCTCGTCATAGCGATCCCATTTCGACCGCGACCAGGAAATATTGGCGCTGACGTCATAATAGAAATCCCCTTTGTTTTTCGCGGTTCCAAGCTCTAATTCAAATCCGCGGTTATTCAGGCTATTGAGATTTTCTGTTGGCAAAGAAGCCCCAAATGTTGAGGGGTAGGAATCGACGCGGGTACCTGGGATTCCGGTACGGGTCCTGTAGAATGCATCTATTGAACCATATAATGTGCGATCCAGGATCGAAAAATCCAGCCCGCCATTGTAAATACTCATCACCTCCCATGTCAGATTAGGATTCGCCAATCCTGTTGACGCCAACCCACTGGTAAATTTATTCCCCCATTGATATAACCCGCTAATTTGATATCCTGTTATATATCTGAAATCCCCCACATTGT
This sequence comes from Tannerellaceae bacterium, assembly GCA_031288515.1. Taxonomy (GTDB): domain Bacteria; phylum Bacteroidota; class Bacteroidia; order Bacteroidales; family Tannerellaceae; genus DFXE01. The sequence continues at coordinate 737 of JAITRG010000311.1, read as the reverse complement.
CGTAACCGGACGAGCCATAGCTTGCCCGAAGCTTCAAAAACTCCAGCGCGGTCAAATTCTTTATGAAATTTTCCTGTGAAATAACCCATCCAAGTGAAACGCCCGGAAAATAACCCCATCTTCCCCCTTTGATAAACTTGGAAGTAGCATCTGCCCGCAATATAGTCTCCAGAAGATACCGGTCCTTGTAACTGTAATTGATCCGCCCGATGATACTGGCGCGTCCCGATTCGCTGGCCGAACCATTGTTAGTCTGGGAGGCTGCCGAACCGGCAAACAACTGTTCTATATCCGGCGTCAAAAAGTCGCGACGGGCCGCCGAAAAGTTATTCGCCGCATAGTCCACGCCTTCGAACAACGCCAATACGGTCAAATGATGCGCATCAAATATGCGGTCATAATTCAATGAATATTGCTGAGTTATTCTTCTGCTTACGCTGATACTTTCACTGGACTGAGCCGCCGTCCACAGACTTCCCGCCAATGTGTAAACGTCTGCCTCATAATTGTATGTATACCACTGGTACGGTTTCTGGAACCACTTATTTATACTCTGCAAATCCAGATAATTAACAAATGCCTTCGCTTGAAGACCTTCTATAAAAGGCACGTCACAGGTATACTGCGCGCGGGATGGTTTGATGCATCCCGTATCCTTTTGGCCTCCCCCGGGCGACGCCTCTCCAAACCTGCGGCTTCCTTTTTTCTCCGGAAAAATGAAAAATCCACGGGTGTAA
>JAITRG010000287.1 GCA_031288515.1 Tannerellaceae bacterium | reverse complement strand
CATGAGAGAACTTTTTGATGTCGGGCAGTTATAAACTGACCGATACAGGGAGAGCTTGCCTCCAAACTTAAACAAAGGATATGAATACGAAAAAAACTAATCGCTGAATCGCTGTATTTATCGCGGAACCCGGAGTCTTTTACCGTTTTGTTTATTAACTTGGAATCGGGCATCAATACAATTTCGGCAATACCTATTTCACGCACGCTTAGTTTTTCGTTAGCCGATTCGCCGGCAAATTCGGTAGAGGCAGCTTCCGACAGGGTCAGGAGGTTTTCGCCGGCAAATCGGCTTACATTTTCAAACGAACCGAATACATACAGGATGTCATCTACCTTTATTTCCGTGTCGGGGCCGGCTAATTTCTGGTCGACCGTCTTCAGGAAACGTCCCTGTCCCGGCGACTTTCTTCTGATCTCAAGAATAGAAACAGCATAGTTTTGCGTGATATTAAGTTCGTTCAGCCTCTGGTAACGGACAAGGGAATTACCGTCTACATGCAAACGAAACAAATTATCGGCCAACTGGTATTTTTTGGTTAATGCCTTAGGCGAATGTACCGGCACGTCATTTTTCGATTTCCTGTCTTCTTTCTTCAGCAGGAACTTTTTACTCAACGGTATTAAAACAAGGAGTCCCGTAATCAGGCAAACAATCCCCACCGGCGTAAACGAGAAGAAAGAGATACCGTTAAAACCCGCCTGCGCCAACGTTTCCTGAATAACAAGGTTGGGAGGAGTACCGATTAACGTAATCATTCCTCCCATACTGCTGGCAAAGGCCAAAGGCATCAGGAAACGGATCGGGCTAATCGCGGCGTTTGTACACATACTGACCACAATCGGAAGCATCAGCGCCACGGTTCCCGTATTGCTCACAAAAGTGCCGATAAAGGCCGTTACCAATACAATCAATATAAAAAGTTTCAACTCATTATTGCCGGCCGACCGTGTGATTTTACTCCCGATCATCTTGGCCAGCCCCGTTTTAAAAATGGCTCCCCCCACAACAAACAAACCGATCATCATCAAAACGACCGAATTGGAAAAACCTGAAAGCGCTTCAGCCGGCGTAAGAATATTAAAAACCATCAGCAAAACCAAAGCACACAAAGCCACCATATCGGAACGCAGCTTTCCGTTAATAAAAAAAATCATTGACAGGGCAAGGATTATAAGCGTTGCAACCATAAATAAAACAGATGATAAAAACGATTTTCGCGCACAAAATTAATAGAGATATCAGTTCTGCATCCATAAACCGGCTAAATAAAATTTAAAATCGATGGAAATTCGTTTCCCCATGTTACGTTTTCCGTTTTTAATTGTCATTATTATAAATTATGGAACAGGAGCAGTTTAAACAGGAGGTATTACCATTGCGCGCGCAATTGCTTTTTTATGCGCAACGGTTATTAGACGACCCGGATGATGCGGAAGACATTGTTCAGGAAGTCTTTTTAAAGCTATGGTATATGCGCGACGGGTTGGGCAGTTACAACAGTGTGCCGGCTCTTTCGGTACAGATAACGAAGCGTCTTTGTTTGAACCGCATCAATGCCCGGCAGCGCCGGCAGGAAAGTTTGGAATCTGTTAATCCGGCAAGCGATTTATCGACTCCCGAAACCCAACTGGAACAAAAGGATAGCGTGATGCAGGTGATGCGGATCATCGGACAGCTTCCCGGCCTGCAACAAACCATCCTGCGGATGAGGCATATAGACGGCATTGAAGTGGAAGAAATAGCCGGGCTGACCGGAAGCACGCCCGAGGCGGTACGGATGAACCTCTCGCGCGCCAGAAAGAAAGTAAAAGAAACGTTTTTTAAAACGCAATCCTGATGACTGACGGATATAAATACATGGAAGAGCTGTTGGAACGTTTCTTCGACGGGGAAACATCCAATGAAGAAGAACGGACGCTATACCGGTTCTTCACCCGGGAAGATATCCCGGTACATTTGCGCCGCTACAAACCCGTTTTCCGTTACTTCGAGAACGGGCTGGAGAAAGAAATAAATCTGTTAACCGGAGAACCGGCGAAATCCATTGAACCGCTTCGGCACATGACGGCGAAACGCCGGATTCGCATAGCCGCGGGCATGGCCGCTTCATTGCTGATACTTTTAATCGCAGGCCTCCTGTTCCTGAGAAAAACAAGCGCTTTCGATCCGTACGAAGGAAGTTATATTGTGCGGGATGGCGTACGTATCACAGACATAAGCGTTATCAGGCCCGAACTGGAAGCAACCGTACGGAAGGCGCTGCTGCAGGAAGAGAAAGCCAGCCGCCTGCTGGCCAACCTTACCGAGCCGGAAACCCGGCTTGAACAGATACAGCGGCGAATAGACCGGCAGAACGAAGAGATAATAAACCGTTTCCCCGACGAGATGAAGGAACGTATCAGAAGTATCATAGAAAATAAATAAACAGTATTAACAATTAATTCGGAAGAAGTATGAAAACACGTAATTTAATCGCAGTAGCCATCCTGTTACTAACCGGCAGCCTCGCCGCCGATCTGTCTGCGCAGGAAACCCTGAAAGCATTAGTGAAAAAATGCGAAAACATGGAAAATGTGAATATAAGCGTTGTCCGCAACAAAAACAAAGAGACAAGAGAAATGCAACGGGCGATAATCAATATCAGTTTCAACAACAATCAGGCATTGGCGGGCGAGTTTATCGCCGCTTTCGAGAAAGACAAAGAAATGGCCGATCAGGAAATAGAAAACAAATCCAATGGGAAAACGACAACTATATTCTATCGCTTTGGAAATGTTACGTATTCATTTTCCCAAGGCAACGACGGAAGCGCATCCATATCAGTCATCGAAAAATACGAAAAGGAAGAGATGAAAACTGTTAACTAAGCCGGCAAAAACTTTTTCATTAATAAAATACATATCAAAGGTTATTATATTAGTAAAAAATTAACCTTACGGTGTATCCCGCCTGTGAAGGCGGGGTATATTTTTCTTTTCCCCGCTGTCCAATTCTTTCCTCCACTGTCCAATTCTTTTACACTACTGTCCAATAATTAGACAGTCCAGTTTTTTTGCTTTTTATGTAAATGATTAACAGGCAGTATTTTGTTATGTTTGGCATGGCATTTGCTTGTGTATAGGCAGAAAACAACATATTAATAATGAAAAGGATACTTTTATACACAACGCTCTTATTCGGACCGGCTGTTGCCGTCGTAGCCCAGGATAAGTTATGGACGATGGAGGAATGTATGCGATACGCCGTAGAACATAGCCCGGCAGTAAAGAAACAAATCCATACGTCGAATACCTATAAGGCGGAATATGTTTCCTCCATCGGATCCTTCTTCCCCTCGGTAGACGCTTCCGTCCAGACGCAGTGGAGCTACGGGCGTAATATCAATCCGAAAGATAATACGTATGATAATATTTCGACGTTCAGAAACTATTATTATGCCGAAGCCTCTATCCCGGTGTTTAACGGCGGGCAATTGATTAATGAATGGCGGAAAGCCGGCGTAAACCGCGCATCAGGCAAAAACGATATTCAAAAGGCCAAAGACGACTTGGCACTAAAGGTATTGGAAGCCTATGTAAATGCAGTCTATTACCGGGGCCTCGTGCGCTTTTCGGCGGAGAAATTAGACGAGAGCAACCATACCCTTTATCTTACGCGCCGTAAGGAAGAAGTAGGATTAATGGGTAAAGCCGACGTTATACAAATAGAAGCCCAGGTAGCGGCCGACGATTATACGCATACCTTCAACAGCAACCAGTTGAATATGGCTCTACTCGCCTTAAAAGAGCATATGAACTATCCTTACGCAGAGGAACTTGCCATAGACACGCTCATCAGGGAAGCGGATTATATCCCCGCAAACGAATCGGTCGGAGATATATACGCCTATGCGAGCGGAGCCAATCCTGCCGCCCTGCAAGCCACATATGGATTAAAAGCGGCCAGGATGGATTATCTGATTCAGAAAGGCAAGCTGTTCCCCTCCATTTCCTTTTTTGCAGGCGTAAACACCAATTATTTTAAAGATTTAAACTTTACAGTAACCCCCGACACAAAGCCGGAAGATATACCCAAGTCTTTCTCTACGCAGTTTGAGAATAACAGGGGCGAATACCTGGGCTTTTCCATGAGTATACCCCTTTTCAACAGGCTGAAAACAATTACCGGGATAAAAAGAGCCCGCAATACGATGCGGATAGCGCAGGAACAGCAGTACGAAGTGTTCCGCCAACTGGAAACGGCCATCGAGAAAGCCGTGACAGACCGCGACGGGTATGTAAAGGAAACCATCCGGATGGAAAAGAAAAAGACGTCGGACGAATTTGCTTACCAGGTTACGCTGCGCAAATTTGAAGAAGGCTTAATGAGCCCGATTGAACTGCGGACAAGCGCCAACACGCTGCTCGAATCAAAAGCGAATCTGCTGCAACGCAAACTTCTATATATAATAAAATGTAAAGAAGTGGATTATTACAAAGGAATCCCTTTAGTAACCGGCAACTGATCGGTAACCGGCAATTGAAAAAAGACAACCGTAAAAAAAATATATGCTATGGATATCAAGTTGGAAAAAAAGAAAGGAATCAGGAGAAAACACATTCCTTATATCGCAGGCGGGGCGCTGTTCCTGTCGCTGCTTGGCTGGATTATTTTCGGCGACCATTCGTCTACGTTGAAGATAGACGCTCGCGGTATCAGTATCGGTACGGCTAAAAAAGACCTCTTCAATGATTTTGTAAGGCAGGACGGGCAGGTACAACCCATCACGGTGGTACAGATCAGTTCGCTCGAAGGGGGGATTGTAGAAGAAAAAGTAGTGGAAGAAGGGGCGCAGGTAAGAAAAGGCGACGCCATCGTACGCCTTTCGAACCCCCAGTTAGACCTGTCTATCCTGACCTCGGAAGCGCATCTGACGGAACAGACCAATATCCTGCGGAACGTTCAGATACAACTGCAGCAGCAAAAACTTGCCAACGAGAACGAACGCCTCCAGATAGAACTGGATATGACGCGCTCCAAACGGGCGTACAATCAATACAAAGAGCTGTTCGACGAAAGCCTTATTTCGAAAGAAGACTTCCTGAAGGCGCAGGAAGATTTCGGCCTGGCGGTAAAGAAGCACAGCCTGATAACCGAAAGGATCAGGCAGGATTCCGTCTACCGTTCGATTCAGGTAGACCAGATGGAAGACGGACTGGCAAGTATGATGGAAAACCTGCGGCTGGTGCGCCAGCGAAAGGAGAACCTCACCGTACGCTCGCAGATAAACGGCGAGCTGGGGCTGCTGGACGTGGTGCTGGGCCAAAACATATCGGCCGGACAGAAGATAGGACAGGTAAACGACCTTTCCGACTATAAAATAGAAGCCCTGATAGACGAGCATTACATAGACCGCGTACGTACGGGCCTGAACGCCACCTTCGAACGCCAGGGCGTCAATTACGGGCTGACGGTGCGCAAGGTATTCCCCGAAGTGCGCGAAGGCAAGTTCCGCACCGAGTTTGTCTTTACAGGCGAACGCCCGGGCAATATCCGGAGCGGACAAACCTACTACATCAGTATCGAACTGGGGCAGCCCACCGAAGGCATCATCATCCCCAAAGGAACCTTCTTCCAGAGCACGGGCGGCAACTGGATATTCGTTCTCGACGCCGACGGCAAGAAAGCCTATCGACGCGCCATCCGTATCGGCCGCCAGAACCCGCAATATTACGAAGTGCTCGAAGGGCTCGAAGACGGCGAGAAAGTAATCGTCTCCAGCTATGAAAGCTACAAAGACAACCAGGTGCTTATTTTAGATTAGTGATTAATTACTTTATAAAAAGATAACCGATGAATGACCTTAGGATACGTTTCCGCTCCCTTTTTAAAAGCGGAAACAATAATTTAATAAAGATTGCCTCGCTAAGTATCGGCCTGGCGTCAGGTTTGGTATTGATAGCCAAAGTTTACTTTGAGCAGTCGTACAACGACTTTTTCCCGGATAAGGAACGGATATACCAGGTTATTTCCAACTATTCTACTACCGAAGGGCATAAATCGTATATTCAAACGCCGGGAGCGGTAGCCGTAGGGATGAAAACCGAATTGCCCGAAGTAGAAGTAGCTACCCGGTTCACCTGGCTGACGTACGGAGCCGTGATGGTAACGCCCGACAAAAAGAAGTATACCGGAAATATCATATTGGGCGATTCCTGCCTGTTCGACGTATTCCCCCGTCCCGTCCTGGCCGGCGACGTGAAAGAGGTACTGTCAAGCCCCATGCAGGTAATGATATCTAAGGAAATAGCCGAAAAGATGGGCGGTACAGACAGGGCTGTCGGACAAACGTTCATTATAGACAGCCGTCCGGACAAACTGCTGACCGTAGGAGGCGTTTTTGAAGATATACCCCGAAATTCGCACCTGGACTATGATGTGGTAGTATCCATGCCCTCTATCGGCGAGTTTACGTGGGACGGATCGATGAACTGGGTGGGAAACGACCGCTATATGGCTTACGTAAAGCTCTTGCCCGGCATACATCCCGCCGCCCTGTCTCCCGGAATTGAAAAGATGAAAGAGAAGTATCTGCCACAGGATGAAATGGAAAAGAATGGCGTCGATACGAACTGGGACTTCAAACCGCTCCTCGAAATACACGCAGGCGACGAAGAGACCCGGCGGATGGCGCTGATCCTCTCCCTGCTGGCGGCGGCCTTACTGTTTACGGCAGTGATGAACTATGTGCTGATCGTCATCTCGTCGCTGGTGAACCGCACCAAAGAAATGGCCGTCAACAAATGCTACGGGGCTTCAGGGAAGAATATTTTCGCCCGCATGTTTTTAGAGGCGTCCGTCGATTTGACGCTGGCGCTGGCGATTGCCGTGCTGCTGATCTTCTTCTTCCGGGGCAACATCCTGTCCTTACTGGGCACAACGGTCAACGATCTGTTTACGGCAAAAAGCGCCCTGCTGCTCGCAGGCGTTTACCTGTCTGTTGTTTTGGCGGCAGCGTTTATTCCCGGATATTTATACGCGCGGATACCGGTGGCGACGGCGTTCCGCACGTTTACGGAAAACAAACGTCACTGGAAGTTAGGCCTCCTGTTCATACAGTTCATAGCAGCCGGCCTCTTCGTCACCCTGCTGGCCATCATCGAACGCCAGTATACCTTTATGCTCGACAGAAACCCCGGATACGCCTGCGAAAACCTGGCCTTTTGCAGTCTGTCGGGCGTAACCCCGGAACTGCGTCAGAAGGCGCTGGACGAAACGCTCCGCATGTCCGAAGTAGCGGACGTATCTTCGTGCAGCACGCTGTTTTTCAACTTCTTTTCGGGAAACAATATCAAACTGCCCGGCGACGAACGCAATCTGTTCAACATCGCCGACCAGTATTCGGTAGGGAACGACTACCTGAAACTGATGGAAATACCCGTTATCGAAGGCCGTTCCTTCACGGAAAACACGCCCTCGTCCAAAGAAGTGATGGTGAGCCGCGCGTTTGTCGATAAGATTGCGCAATACGCCGACTGGCCGGACGGCGTGACGGGCAAGAACATTTATATCTCGGAACACAGCCGGGAATTATCGGACGTCTACGCCATCTGCGGCGTTTTCGAAGACGTACAGTTAGGCATTATCGGAAATTCAGACCCGCGCCCCTCCGTGATGTTTTACAGCGATAAGCCATCGCGCTACCTGGTAATAAAGTTTCATGAGCTGACGCCCGAAGCGCTGCAAAAGGTATCCGCCAGGCTCGCGCAACTGCTGCCCGACAAAGATGTCGCCGTCTATTCCTATGCCGCCGAAATGACCGGCAAATACGGCGATTCGGCAAAATTCCGCGACTCTGCGCTGGCAGGCGGCATCATCGCCCTGCTCATCTGCCTGGCCGGCCTCACAGGATACACCAACGACGAGATGAACCGCCGGCGAAAAGAAACGGCTATCCGCAAAGTAAACGGAGCAACCATCGCCGACGTCCTCCGCCTCTTCGCCTCCTCCATAAGCCGCATAGCCGTCCCCGCCATTATAACAGGAAGCATGCTCGCCTGGCTCATCGCCAACACATGGCTAACAAAATTTGCCGAAAAAGCCAGCCCGACCCTCCCCCTCTTTGCCGCCTGCGCGCTCGCCGTACTGCTCGTCATCCTCGCCGCCGTAAGCCTCAACTGCTACCGCGCCGCCAGCGCAAACCCCTCAGAAAGCATCAAATCAGAATAAACCGCAAAATCAACAAGCCACAAAATCGGAATAAGCACAGAATCAGAGTAAGGCGCAGAATCGGAATAAGACACAGAATCAGAATAAGGCGCAGAATCGGAATAAGACACAAAAAAGACTCTGCCCAGCCGGCAACCAAAACTGTCAGAGGGAGGGCGTGCCCCTCCCTGCGGTCGGGTCGGGCTGTCCGCTACAAGTCCTCGCTCGCCTGCGGCTCCCTCCGGGCTTTCCGCTCCCATCCTCACGCAACGTCCGCTCTTCCGGCAGTATGATGCACCGTCAAACCGGCTGCACGAACGTCCGGCATAGCGGATACCTTGGCCCAAAACAGTTCGGGAAGGACTTTCCTAAGTTGAGCCAGGAACAAAAACAGTCCAGAAACGCCAAGAACCAGTTGGCGCCGGACGGAAAAGAGTTCGTCGCAACCTTTTCACAACTGTAACTTGCCCCAAAACAGTTGTCGGGAACCTTTCCGCAATTTTACCTTGCCCAAAACAGTTGTCGGGAACCTTTCCGCAATTTTGCCTTGCCTAAAACAGTTGACGGGAACCTTTCCGCATTTGTAACTTGATCCAAAACAGTTGACGGGAACCTTTCCGCAATTGTAACCTGACCCAAAACAGTTGACG
>JAITRG010000285.1 GCA_031288515.1 Tannerellaceae bacterium | reverse complement strand
AGAAATGACGGTTGAATTATCCCTTCCGGGGAAAGACTACAAGAGGGATGGAAGTCTCCTGTTCAAGGATGAGCCTCCGGTTGGTTGCCGGTTGGTTTTAGTTGAATTGGAAAATGGGCGGAAGGAGGTTCTCTGCACCTCATTGACAGATTCCGCACAAGTATCCCCACGAGCTGTAAAGAAAAATCAACCGGACGTCCGCTTCAGCCATGTTTTATGGCATCGCTGTGGAAATTTTTATCAAAAAAGACTTCAAAAATGCGTTAAGATCCTTTGATGAGCTAATGAACAAGACCTGCGAAATCATAAGGCACGATAGAACCAATCCCGGAAATCATAAAACAAAAAAGACTTATTACTTATTCATATTCTTTATGAAAGGCTGCCTGACATCTCATTTGACAGCCTCCCTCCCTTAAATAAATTCTCCTATGATAAAAGGACTTGATAACCTAATACATCCTTTATCTTTCCGGCCTGTTTTTAGTATCTATTCCATATACTTTGGAAGGTGTTTTCCCCATTTCAAATTCAAGAATACCTCCCGCTGTAATATCAGTATGCTTTATGTAAGTTTTAGAATATGATCTTCCATTCAGTCTTACGCTTTGTATATATTTATTTTCTTTACTGTTATTTATAGCCTTAATTATAAATTTCTTATTATTCCCGATATTCAAAATAGCTTCATCTATAATCGGACTGCCGAATATATATTCACCTCCTGCCGGTTTTACCTGATACATTCCGAGTGACGATAATATATACCAGGCAGACATTTGACCTACATCTTCATTTCCACATATACCATCGGGCTGATTATGATAAAAATCTGAAAGTATTTCCCTTACTTTCTCGGCTGTTTTCCATGGTTGGCCTACATAGGGGTATAAATAAGCAATATGATGTCCCGGTTCATTACCATGTGCATATTGTCCAATTAATCCTGTAATATCATTTGCATGTTCTCCTATATCCCCTTTTACAATAAACAGAGAATCGAGTTTGTTAACAAAATGTTCCTGGCCTCCAAATAAATCAATCAGCCCATATACATCCTGGGGAACCAGCCAGGCATATTGCCATGCATTACCTTCAGTATAATCATCTTTCATATGTATGGAACGGAAAGGATTAAAAGGCTCACGGAATTTACCCTCTGATGAGATCCCTCTCATGAATTTCAGATCTTTGTCAAAATAATGCCGGTATGATTTACTTCTGTTTATGAAGTAATTATAATCTTCCTTATTCTCTGTTTTTTTTGCAACCTGTGCCAGCGACCAGTCGGCAATAGCAAATTCCAATCCTTTAGCAACTGATTCATAGGAGGTCTCCTTATCACAAGGAATATATCCGTACCCTTTCAGCCAATTCATACCTCTGCCATCAAGCATCGTCGAGACTTTCATCGCCTCATATGCTGCTTTCTTATCGATATCAATACCTTTCAGCAATAGATCGGCCATAATGCAAACACCCGGATTACCAACCATACAATCGGTTTCGTTACCCATTAAATGCCAAACCGGAAGTTTGCCTTGTTGTTTGTATATATTGACCATTGTATTTCCAAGATTCCGGGTAATATCAGGATTGATAATAGTCATTAAAGGAAAAGCTGCCCGGTACGCATCCCATAATGATAATACCGTCAAATTAGTATAGGTGGAATCGTTATAAACCTTACCGTCAGCACCCCTGTAATCGCCATTGACATCATTATAGGTACAAGGAAAAAACATGGCGTGGTAGAGTGAAGAATAAAAGATTCTCTTATTACAGATACCATTAGACTCAAGAATGATTTTATTCAGCTCTTCATTCCATGTTTTGTCAGCATTAGCTGTCGTCCGTTGGAAATCCCATCCGAGTAACTCTTCCTGCATATTCATTTTTGCATTTTCGATACTTACCGGAGATAAAGCGGCCTTTACCAGAACCTCCTCTCCTTTATCTGTTTCGAAAAGGGCCTGTCCGTAAGCTTTACGGGCTATTATGGAACTACCTTCTTTCTGAAATATGCTATCTGAGACAATAAATGATTTCATGGGCTTGGAAAAAACAGCAGTGAAATATATTTCCTGGCTCTTTGCCCAGCCGGATGATTTACGATATCCGGAAACTACAGAATCATTCTCCTGTTGTAAGAATCCTTCAACAGGTGCATCCCAACCAGTCCCGTGTTCCATATTTATTATTATGCGGGCGTCATCGGATTTGGGAAAGGTATATTTATGAAAGCCTACCCGGTTGGTAGCGGTTAGCTCCACATTTATACCAAACCGTTCCAATAAAACCGAATAATAACCGGGCTTAGCAATTTCCGTATTATGGGTGAAATATGAATAAATTCCCGTTTGCGGATCGGGCAGCATTCCTCTTGTTGTTCTCACGTTCCCTACAACAGGCATAAACATTATATCTCCTAAATCACCTATACCCGTTCCACTTAGGTGCTGATGACTGAAACCTATTATCGTAGAATCGGAGTAATGATAGCCGGAACACCAGTCCCAACCCTGCGAAAACTGGGTTGGCCCTAACTGGACAAGTCCGTATGGCACATTTGCACCCAGAAAAACATGTCCGTGTCCGCCCGTACCTATTAATGGATTAACATATTGGGTAAGATTCTGTAAACTTATAACATCTTCATTACGGGAATTACATGAGCTAAGTATAGATAAGAGACTAAAAATAATAAAGATGTCCTGTATTTTTCTGATTAGCATATTTATTTATTTTTTTAATGAAACTATCTTAATATCTCAGGGTCTATTTTTATGTATTTAACCTTTTCCCGCCTCCAGGTATAGACAATGTGTACCATTCCATCTTTTCTTTGTATAACCGATGGGTAAGAATATTCTTTAACAGGGGAGTCCATTAAGATGTTAGTCATATCCCAGTTAATTCCATCATTAAAAACAGCAACATTCAAGGGAGTCCTCTTTTTGCATGATAAGCACTCTCTTCCGAAGAAAGCGGTAACCAGCTTGGCTGGGGTCTCTTCTATTGTAGCTGAGTGGACGGACGGAAAAGACACAGTGTCATATATAAATTCATTGGTAATAATGCTGTCTGTAGTCTATAATTATCTCATCCTGCAATTTTATCCGATCGACAGCAGATCCAATCATTACCGTAAATTCCCCCGGTTCTACCACTTTCTCCATATCTTTGTTGATGATGGAAAAATCTTCTTTGCCTATTGTAAAAGAGATACGCTTTTCATTTCCTTTTTTCAGAAATATGCGTTCAAATTTTTTAAGTTGCATTACCGGCTGTACGACTGATGCATATTCATCCTTCAAATAAAGCTGAACGACTTCTTCACCATCGTAATCCCCGATATTTTTCAGGGTGAATGAAACTTCAAATTTATCAGCGTATTTTTGGATAATATTGAGATCAGTATATTCGAAGCGGGTATAGCTTAATCCATAGCCAAAGTGATAAAGAGGTTTAGAGGTTATTTCAATATATTCATGTCCTTTGGGGTTTTTCTTATTATAATAAACGGGAATCTGACCGACTGAACGAGGAACGGAAACAGGCAGGCGTCCTGCCGGGTTATAATCCCCCCAAAGAACATCTGCTATTGCCAACCCACCCTCTTGTCCAGGATACCATGCTGTAAGCAATGCATCGGCATTCTCTGCCGCCCAGTTCATATTAAGAGGGCGTCCCTGAATATAAATAACGATCACCGGAGTACCGGTCGCTTTGACAGCTTTTAACAGGTCAAGCTGTTTACCCAGCAAATCCAATGTAGAACGGTCAAACCCTTCGCCATTTTCTATATCGTTTATGGCTTCTGTTGAAGCCACAGCCGCACCGGTCTCTATATATTTTGTTTTGAAATCACGGGCACTTGATCCTCCCACTACTACAATGGCGACATCTGCATTTTTTGCCGCGTATACAGCTTTGTCTATATCAGTAATCGTTGTATCTCTAATCGCACAACCTTTGACGTAATCAATTCGTGCTCCGGGCATTTTTGCTTTCACTCCGTCAAGAACAGTTTTGATATAACTTCTTTCCTGTGGAGCTGTATAGTCCCCTAACTGATTATATGAATTATCGGAGTTCGGACCAATGACAGCTATTCGTTTTATGTTTTTTTTCAGTGGCAGGATATTGCCTTTATTCTCCAAAAGCACAATACTTTCTTGTGCGGCTTTATGTGCCGCGGCGATATGCTGGGGGCTACGGACTATTTCTCCGGCTTGCGCCGGATCAACATACGGATTATCAAACAGCCCCATTTCAAACTTTAATTTCAAAACGCGATAAACAGCCGAATCAATCGCAGATTCTCCTATTTTCCCTTCTCTGACAGCATCGACCAGTTCAGAAAAGGAATTTGCACCCAAGTCGATGTCTACGCCTGCTGATAGCGCTGCAATTGCGGCGTCCTGTAAATTATCAACGATACGGTGATTTTCTTTCAGCCCATCGATACTGACAAGGTCGGAAACCACAAAGCCTTTAAAGCCCCATTCATCACGAAGGATATCGGTCAATATATGTTTATTTGCCGTACAAGGTATGCCATCTATCGAATTATAGGCTGTCATCACCGATAGTGCTCCTGCATCAATAGCAGCTTTGAAAGGCAGGAAAAAGTTCTCTCGTAATTCCCGTTCTCCAACAAAAGCAGTATTTCCGTTATGTCCGCCTTCGGGAACCCCATATGCAATAAAATGCTTAAGAGTAGCGATTGTGCTATATGGTTTTGTTATATCTCCACCACCTGTGCCCCGAACATAAGATGCTCCGATACGTGCACTCAGTACCGGATCTTCTCCGTATCCTTCTTCGACACGGGACCAGCGGGGATCGCGGGAAAGGTCTAATACCGGTCCATAGCTGATATGTCCCCCCTGCAAGCGGACTTCTTTAGATATAACAGATGCAATATACTCAACCAGGGAAGGATTCCATGTGGCGGCTAAACCTATGCCCGTAGGAAATACAGTGGTTCCTATTGCCATATGCCCGTGGGGCGCTTCTTCTGCTATAAATACTGGGATACCCAGACGTGTATTTTCCATGGCATAACACTGAATGGCATTACTCGTTTTTGCTGCGAGTACCGGATTAAGCCCGGTTTCCAATGTTTTTCTGGTCCATGGGTCGGCTCTGTAAACAGCCCACAGCATACCGGCATGTTGCTTCTGAATAAGTTCTTCAAACTTTCTCGAATAGGTCACCTTATTTCCTTCCTTTTCATACATCTCCCACCCCATCGGACAAAGCAATTGTCCTATTTTCTCATCAATGGTCATATGTGAAAGTAAGTCTTGTACTCGCATTTCTACTGGAAGGCTCGGATTTTTATAAGATAGTAATGCTGAGCTTTGGGCAAAAACTGTACAACCCATCACTCCAATTACCAAAAAACTGATAAGTCTTTTAATATTGAGTTTCATTTTATTTTATTGTATTATAGCAAGTAAACACTTATTCTTACCACACTTGCTTCATTTGTAGTGTAGGTATATCCTAAAAAAGTCCGTCTTCAGTTTATCATAGCTTTTACATAGTTATTATGAGACGAAGACGGACTTTCTTTATGAAGTTATAATGTTAAAACGGACATTTTTGATTATCTACCCATTGTATAGTTCTGTATGGTTTGGCATTATATCCGTGCCCTGTCATATCGAGTACAGTACCATCGTCCTGGGTTTCGCCATTGAAACGCCAATAAGCAACCAAACCTGTACTCGTCGGGTCAACGTAGCAGATACCGTCTTGGAGTTCGGTATTAGTCCGAGCCACATTCCAGACACGACATTCACTGATGTAGCCATTGAAGAAGCGTTGATAACCAACAGAACGTCCGATAGCGAATGTGTCGTTCCATGTATGACCATCATAGGCCATACTCAAGTTTATAGTACCACCATTCCTTGTCTCTACAAAGTGAATTTGCTCTCCATCCAGGTAAACACGAAGATACAGACCGTCGTAAACAGCGGCAAAGTGTAACCAGTGACCAGTATCGAATTCCTTCTCAACCCAAGACTCGTAATGGTCTTTCGTGTCTGGATGAGAAGCCGAGCCAATAGACCCTTTGGCCAATTGCAATTTGTTTGTCGGCTTACCAGCACCATCGCCAAATCGGAAAAGAAAGTTTTCTTCACAACCGACCAATGAGCTGATACCATTCGCACTACTCGGAGTAGTAGGGAAAGAGACAGGAAGTACCTTCATCTCCAGTGTCATTTGTTGAAGTGCCTTAACCGGACTGTTTTCTCCTCCGAACAAAGGAATATCGAAACAGTTATTCCGAGCTAAGTTTGCAGCCTTTACTGTAATCACCTTAGTTAGTATTACATAAGCAGTGCGAGAGTTTTCTAATACTTTAAGGTCTCCTCCTTCTACAGAAGTGATAGATATTGGCAAACAATAAGAAACACCTTCTTGTAACTTATCAGACTCCGCATTCACTTTTATTTGTGTAGACTGATATTTTCCCGCACCAATCAATACTTTAGACCCCTCTATCGAGTAGCTGCCTTCGGGAGGCAATTGGCTGTTACGTCCGGTAGAGGCATTAAATGCTTCAAGTAGTTCTGGAGCCGCCTTCAAATTAATCTTAACTTCTGAATCGGTCTTGGCGGTCGAAGTTACCGTAAGACCTATACTTGACTGACCGTCTACCAAAAAACGAATATTGGATGAAGTCAATGTTCCTGTCATATAGAGTGCATCTCCAAAATCAGGACCATTGTTACAACCAGTAGTACAAAAAAGCAAAGCAAATAAATAAAATATATATTTCTTCATATTCTTTGAAAATTATTTTGCATAAATATTAAATATACTCGCATACAGAGAAGTATTAGAAGTGGATCCCGAACTTTTAACGATTCGAATATACCGGGTAGTAACAGGTCCATAAAATACACAAAATGTTGAAGATTTTGTTAGTGTACCTTCCGATTTCCATGTAGTGCCATCATTGCTCGAGAATATAGCCATACCATTAGCAAAGGACGAAGTATTAGTAGATCTCTTAAATCTGATTGCATCAAATGTATATGATCTCCCCATATCTATATCCAAATTAATGGTTGGAACATTATACAAATAACAATAAGAAGAAGTCGCCGTTGTAAACAAATATATTAGCGGCTGGTAATAACTATACACCGTTGCATTAGTTGTTGCTGACCAACCTGTTTGATCTGCGACCAACGTACCTGTTATATCACCCTCAACCGCATCATGATTGATATTATCTTCAGTAACTGTAACAACCAGATAAATAGTAAAGAAATTAGAACTTGGTTGAGAATCTCCTCCTTCAGCCTTGGTTAGGTGAAGAGGAATGAGGTAACCATTTTCACTTCTCAGAGTGGTGAGAATGCTTTCATCTTTGGTCATACTGATACGAAGTGTATCAGAAGAAGCCATAGCATTCGCAGGAATACTTACAGTTGCATTTTCTATCACAAGCGCGTTTGCCGGTATTGCCTCATACTTTGTACTATGCTTTTCGTTATATGCGGCGATTAATGAATTATCAATCTCCACTGTAGCCTTAATGCTTGTAGAAGCTTTCTGTGTACACTTCAGCAATGTCTCGAATTCCAGGTTGCTCACAGTGCTTATAGGGGTTTGAACAATCTTATAAGAGCCTGATTGATCCGGCATATATACGCGATTGTAGGGATCGCCGGGAAAATCGTAAGTATTTTCTTTATCATCACATGCTGTAAAACTAATTGTGCAAATAGCCAGCATACCTGCATAAAAGATATTTTTTATATTTTTCATACTTATTCTTTAATTAAAGTGATATTAACGAACTGCCGGATTTTGAATCTGAATACATTCGTTGAAACGCTTGTATGGAGTCGGATTATTCTCATGCACATTATAATCGCGATGAATAAAAAATGCACCAAAGCCACCTTTTTTCCCTGTTGCCGGTTTATAACGTGCTTGTGTATACATCGTACTCATATCTCCCTGCCAATTATCGCCCATATTACAGCAAAAAACTACCTTTTCGCTAGGCCATGAACCATATGATGTTCCGCCACCATAGGCTTGCAAAAAACAATAGTTGCTATAAGGAACAAGCTCTACCATAGAAGTACTAGTCTGGTCTATATTCAATAATTTCTTTGTGTCAGTAACACTCGATCCATATCGCCCTTGAATAAGAGCAAGTCGTTCTTCTTCCATGATATCAGGATTGGGTCCCATATATTTAGCCAAATACTTGTAAAAGTAGACGAAATAACTGCCGCTAAGGAAGTCCCCTTCAGGTTCATAGTCAGCATCGAATCCATCAAGATCATTTTTAAACACTTGATCCAAGAAATATTCAGCATACATCTCAATAGCTCGGTTAATGGCAGCCGTTTTTTCTTCACCTGCCGGCATTGCTTTAGCCTCATTGTATGCTATTTTGAAATCATGATCATCCGTTTCGGCATCAATACGAGTGATGGCTACTGCAAGCATCTTGGTACCTTTCACTTTTTGTACAAATCGGATCTCTTCCCAAATAGCAGTATTCTCTTTTGCAGGAATGCCACCCCACATAGAACAAATATCGAGGCTATCGGGTAACCCTATAAAACGGACTCCCAACGAATTTTGCGACCCGTACTGAGCAAACCATCCGAAAGAAATAGGATGATCACTTGCTTTATAATCACGTAAATTCTGGTAATATAAGTCGCTGTATGTATAGGGACCATCTATCGATGTTGCTTCGATATTTGTATCGCACGAAATCATCAATATTCCTACTGCTACAACAGCTAATAGATATTTAATTGTTTTCATAATCAGATTAATTATTTTATTTAATTACTAGTCTTATTGTTATCATCTCACGTCCCACCAAAGTTTTGTTCCGGCGGCATCGGTGCCTCCTAACAATGATACGGCAGCCTGTGTATTCTCACTATTGTTTGAATACTCTGTTGTCGGGAACTTGAGACGGCTGATTAGTTCATTGCTCGCAACTTCTGTTTGATAACCATAAGAATTAATTCTCACAAAACCAGGATAGCCTGTACGGCGCATTTCGTTCCAGGCTTCTTGTCCATCAGGATATAGGGCGATCCATTTTTGAATCATAATGCGCTCCAATTTAACCTCTGTAGTTGCACTTTCTACCCAAGCAATGGTTAATCGGGAAAGAGAACTGCTTATATTCGTACTAGCGTTAGTAACAGGGTTAATATACGAAGCAAGAGGTAAATTCGTAGCGTCAGCAATGTAAGCATCTACACCAGTAGCACCTATAGACGAGAAAGAAGTCCGGATACCCTGTTCATAATAGCTCTGTACTGTTTCAGTTCCTATATTTAACCGCAATTTAGCCTCCGCAAGCAGAAAATAAGTTTCGGCTGCATTCATCCATTGTATATTGCTGTTCGTTTCGAAATTAAGACCAGAAGCCGCTGCTATATAAGTATCCTTTGCAAGATTCGTCATTCCATTTCTTACACCATGATAATTGCCGTCTTTTGTAGCCGGACGGAAATACTTGGAGATACGCGGATCCTTATAACCATTTAAATAACAATCCATAGTGGCTCCCATACGCATATCTTGGAAGCTTTCGCTAACCTCCCATATTGGGTTGGTGAATGTAAAAGATGTCGTTTGGTGCAAGACTGCAGAATCATCAGTAGAAGTCATCAAACCAAAGCTATGATTAACAGCCAAAGCAGCCTCTGTCTCAGCTTTAGTCTTATCTATAAAAGAGATACGCATAGCCAAACGCAAACGAAGCGTGTTAGCAAACTTAACCCATTTATTTACGTTCCCACTATAGATATAATCGTATTGCTCCATGTATCTGGACGAATTATTATTACTATAAGTAGTCAGTACATTGATAGCATCGTTTAGCTCCTCAAAAAACTGATAATATACTTCTTTCTGGCTATCGTAAGGCACTTGAGTAGAAGTGCCGAATTTGCTGTAAGGAATAGGGCCGTACATATCGGTAATACGACTCATACCAAATACTTTCACAATAGTAGCCATTGCCCTTGCCGGAGAATCCTTATCAGTTACATCAACGATCGATTTCCACGGCTGCATAATATATGTATATGCATCTTTAAAAGGAGCGTTATACCAATCCTTGTAGAGAGCATAATGATCGTTATGATAAGTGGTATAACTATATGTATTGATATTGGCAATGTAGCTGGCAAAGATATCGCCTGTCAGCATTTCTGTGATTTGATATTCTCCCCCCAGATCTTTACCTACTATAAATACACCTTTCTCCATTTGAACAAAGTATGCACCCGTATTGAGGTTATCTTGTTCCATTTGACCAGGAGTAACTTCATTTGGATTTGTGTTCCATTTCTCGAACGAATCGGTACAAGAGGTAAAAAATAAACTTCCGATCAGAAATCCGCCACAAATAAATTTTGTATGTTTTAACATCTGTTTCATCTTGATAGTTCTTTAGAAATTAAGTTTAACAGAGAAACCAAGGCTGCGTAGGCTCGGCTGCATGAAGTAGTCCATACCGCTGAAATGAGTACCTGTACTAGCCGTCAATTCAGGATCATACGGAGCCTTACAATAGAACATGAAAAGATTACGTCCGGTAAAGGCCACGTTCATTCCCTGAATAGAAGGTATGAGCTTTCTGATAGGTACATCATAGCCCAAAGAAAGTTCGGCAAGACGAACATTAGTGGCACTATATACATACATAGAACCAGCACCCGTACCCACCATCTGGTAATATTTCGAAGCAGCAGGAACCAAGTATCCATTTATCATAACACCACCAGCATCACGGGCATCGGCAGAGGTTTTCGATGTACCATATGCATCCATCAATGCTTGTGTCATAGACACACCAACACCACCTATACGTGCATTAATCAAAAAACCGAGAACCAGCCCTTTATAACTGAAAGAGTTACGCCATCCCATTGTATATTTGGCCTGGGAATTTCCGGCATACACCCAACCATCTTTTCTATCACCGGCATTTGCGTCCACAGCTACCGTATTGTTTACATAATCCACATCAATGTATCCATGAGCATCACGACGAAGTGTTGTCACATAAAGATCACCGATAGAACCGCCTTTAGTCAAACGGGTCATTACGTTACCAATACCACCCAAGTCTAAAACATCTTGCTCTACTGTCAAGCCATCGGCCAGCGTGGTCAGATTCAAGAGTTTTTTGATTTTGTTACGATTGATAGTATAAGTAAACGTCGAATTCCATTGTACAGGGCCGAGCGGCTGATCTAATGACAAGCTTACTTCAATACCTTTATTGTCTACTTGACCTCCGTTGATGTAAATCGAAGCGTATCCCGAAGAAGAAGAAAGTGCCGGATTAAATAATTGATTATAAGTAGATGTTTTATATAAAGATAAATTAAACGACAATTTATCTCCCCCAAAACGAGATTGTAAGCCTACTTCCCACGCTTTGGTACGTTCAGGTTTGATATCTCTGTTTGGATAAGTAGAAGCTGTAGTTGGCGTTCCCGACTCGTAAGGATAAGTCTGCATAGCAATGTAACGCTTAGGAGCATTACCGACTTCACTGTAAGAACCTCGTAGTTTTAAGAACGGCAACACATTACTCTTAATGGGCAATAAATCAGTAAGGATAGCAGACAGACCAGCAGAGCCATAAGGTAAACATGTGGTTTCCGTTCCTGCTAAAGCTGATGACCAGTCTATACGCCCGGTTGCATCAAGGTAGAGTTTACTCTGCCAGCCAACTTGTGCCGTAGCAAAGATTGATTGCGTTTGGTCGTGGTACCCGTCCTGGTCGAATTTTGCTTTCCCTTGATTAAGATTCAACAGAGTGAAGCTATTTGCCACAGAATTAAGGTCACCACCTACACTGTAGTATTTGTAGTCAACATCCTGAATGCTGGAACCTAATGTGCCTGCCACAGAAAAATCACCGAAGTATTTATCAATGTTCAACATCACATCACCATACAGTTGACGGGTAGATACGTCATCTTTGTAATAAGCACCGTATATTCCGGCGAAAATAGCATCTGTAGAAGCCGAATATTTCTTTTCATTAATGGCAGAGGTATAATCTATCTTTGTACGTGCACCGATAGAGACTCCCTTTACAATGCTGTAATTTAAACCACCACTAATGAGAAAGCGGTTCTTGCGGTTAATGAAATTATCCCGGTTCGTAATCCAATAGGGATTTTGCATACCCAGTCCCATATTTCCCCAAGGCCAGTATTGTGTTTTGAAATCACGACTTTCATCATACATTTCAAACAACTGATATGTTTCGAGGCTATAGCTCGGCGACATCAGGTAAGTAGAAACAATGGGGTTAAAATATTGGCCTTGAGAAACCATATTTTGTTCGCGAACATTCATATAGCTAGCACTAAGATCCAGACGTAGTTTGTCATTCAGTATATTGGAAGTATTACGGATCGTTACATTGTAGCGGTCGAGTGTATTGTTTTGCACAATACCTTCGGCATTGGTAGCAGCCAAAGAAAGAAATGTTTGGTTTTTATCATTTCCAGTACTTATACTCAACGAATTGGTCTCGTTCCAACCTGTCTGATGAAAGTCCATCGGGTCGTAACTGCTTGGCTGAGCAAGTTTTTGTCCCCAGCTCTGAAGCGAACCACTGCTAGCTCCATACATATTCTGAAATTCAGGCGTGATAAATGGATTGTAGAACGATGTGTGATTGGCATAGTTGACACGCAATTTGTCAGCTGTTCCTTTCTTGGTTGTGATCATAATAACACCGTTCGCAGCATCGCTACCATAGAGGGCCGAAGCAGCAGCACCACTAAGCACAGATATACTCTCAATGTCTTCCGGATTGATCATGGAAGCACCGTCTCCAGACTGTCCCATACCAGTAAAGTGGTCGTTTGGTTGTGTTGTTTCCAATGAAGGCATCGGAATACCGTCTATAACATACAGCGCATTATTGTTTCCGGAGATAGATTTTGCTCCGCGCATCACGACCTTTGCTCCACCTCCGATACCAGACGAACTGGCATTGATAGAAACGCCGGCAATTTTACCAGATAAGCTGTTCATAAAGTTGGCATCTTTCACTCCTACGATTTCACCGCCAGATACCTCTTGCACATTATAAGAAAGAGCCTTCGCTTCTTTCTTGATACCAAGGGCTGTAACAACAACTTCTGACAATACTTCTGCATCATCCTGAAGCTGGACTAAATAAGAGCTAAGAGATGTTACTTTGACTGTTTGCGGCTTAAAACCGACATAACTAAAGACAAGTTCAGTTCCTTCCGCCACATCATCCAGCGTGAAATTTCCATCTATATCTGTAACAGTACCCAGGTCTTTGCCTATACTTATACTTACTCCAACCAGAGGCTCGTTGTCCGATGAAGTGACTTTTCCGGTTATTTTTTTACTTACAGAGGATAAAATTAAAATATAATTATTTTTTATCTGGTAAGTAAAATCGCTATCTTTAAAAATTTCATCTAAAACTTTTTCTACCGGCTGGTCTGTTAAATTTAAATTAACTTTTTTATCCTTACTTAATTTTGATTCATTGTAGGCTACAGACATTTTAGATTGTCTTTCAACTTTTTTCAATGCTTCTTTAATAGTAAGATTCTGTTCTTGAATAGATATTTTTGTGTTATTTTGAGCTACAACAGAAAGCTGTAACAAAAAACTTATGCATAAAAAGAGCACATATCTAGACTTTATGCGTTTTATACAATTAAAATTCATAAATTTGAATGTTTTTTTGGTGTTAGTACTTGATTAAGCTTTTTCATCTCAAATTTCCTACTGTATTTGAATTAGATGTACGGTATTAATGCTAATAGATTTCACATCCGGGATAAGGGGGCAACCTTATTCCGGATATTTTTTTACATGGTATTAATGGTATTAAATTAGTATTAGAACTGAATATTATTTTATCTCATAATCTAACCGTTTTCTTGTTTATCGTTTACTCAAATAACAAATGTCATCTTTTATTGTATAATTAAACGAACCTGAAATTGTTTGGATAATATCCATTATTTCAGTGAGAGGCGCATCTTCTTTAAAACGGAAATTATATTTATCACTGTTAAAGGTGCCTTTTTTGTATTGAAATGTTATCTCATATTTCCGTTCAAGCATTCTCAGAATATTTCCTACTTCAACGCTTTTGAATACAATCTCACCTCGTTGCCAAGCGGTAGCCTCCTCCAGATCGACATTTGTTAGCTGAACATCCCTCTTGGTTTTGTTATAGGCAAGCTGTTCTCCGGGGGACAAGATGCGGCTTTGCTGACCCTCTTTGGATTCTACCCGAATACTGCCCTCAATTAAAACTGTATACACAATCGGATCATCGGAATAGGCCTTGACGTTAAACTGAGTTCCCAATGCTGTAACATTCAGATATTTAGTTTTAACAATAAAAGGGCGTGTCGTGTCTTTCTGTACAGAGAAATTAGCTTCTCCAATTAGATAAACAATCCGTTCTTTTGAATTAAACTCTTTTGGATAGACAAGCAATGTGGTTGAATTGGTCATAACGCGACTTCCGTCCGGTAAGAGGAGGCTGTCTTTATCTCCAACCGAGCTGAAGTACTCGGCTAACTGTTGATCTCCAGTTGTTTGTCCTGTGTTTTTAGCAAGAAAATAAGTACCTGATATAGAGAGGATGAAAATAATAGCCGCAGCAACAGATCTCCAACCGGATGGTAAAAAGTGCTTTTTTGTATCCTTATTTCCTTCGAGATTGATTTTTCGGCTAACAGCCTCATACGAGACCCAGTCCTGAAGGTTCAATGTGTTTTCTGTTTCATTCCATATTTGACGGAGGGCCGACATTTTCTCTTCCGCGTGCTCTGAATCATCAATTAACCAATGATGTACTTCATCAACTGTCTCTTTTGGCTGAGATGTCGAAGAGAATATATGGAGTATTTTCCGGATATAATTTTTCATTTCAAATGATCTCTTTTATTATAAAGACGATTGAAATGAATAGACTACTCAATCAGCTAAAAAAATTAAGAAAATATTTTTTTTAGCTCAAGTTGTGCTAAATAAAGATGTCTTTCTACAGTACGAACAGATAAATTAAGCAATTCCGCTATTTCCTTGTTGCTCTTACCCTTTATCCGGCTCATTAAATAGACTTCTCTCCTTCGTTCAGGCATTTGATGAATGATAACTTTTACCGCTAATTTTAATTCTTTTGCGAAGAATTCTTCCTCAATATTCAAATCACTTTTTAGGGTTTCTATTTCCGGCGAAAACTCTTCTCTGTAATTCTTCCGTATTTCTTTTTGTTTAATGAAGTCGAAAATATGATTTCTGACCATTATAAACATATATCCGTCAATATCGTTTTTCCCTCTCCAAACTTCCGGGAGAGACCATAATTTCACAAAGATGTCCTGAGCAATATCTTCTGCATCTTCTTCAGATTTCAATATTTTCAAAGCAAAGTTTTTGACTTTTGAAAAATTATGCAGAAAAAAATATTTGAAATCTTCATTTACCACTTTAAGGTTGTCTTCCGGCATGTTTTGTATTTTCATGCAAAAATAGGCATTTATTCCAATATTATGTATGAATTATATAGAATTTAGAATATCAGGGACTTATGATTATAAAATACGAATACAGAAAGAATTCAACCTATTGAAATTATTGGCTATTTAATTCAAGTTGCTATTTATAATTTGTACAATTTATCAAAAGTATATGCCCAAATAAACATAATGAGTTTAATCAAAACCCCTGATTTCGTGACAGCATGAATTTTTTTAGGCAAATATTTAGCAATATCGGAGAAAGTGGTTTCTGCGTTGGGCATTTCAACTTTTGCGTTGGGCATTTAGGGTAAATGCGTTGGGCATTTCAAATTTTGCGTTGGGCATTTAGGGTAAATGCGTTGGGCATTTTAAATTTTACGTTGGGCATTTGGGGTAAATGCGTTGGGCATTTTAGATTTTGCGTTGGGTATTTAGGGTAAATACGTTGGGCATTTTTCAAGCACCGGCACGGAGACAAATAAGTGGATCAGTCGGTTTCTATTGAAATAACAACACGTCCGCCCAACCCTCTTTCAACTATATCAAAAAGGGCTTTTAGTGTAATACTAGCTCCGTCATTTTCCAAGCGAGATACATATTCCCTTTTTTTATTTACCCTTTCAGCCAGTTCAGCTTGGGTTATATTTTTGCTCTCACGCGCTTTCCTTAATAATAATCCTATTTTTAAACCCTCAAAGTCACGATCAAGTTCATCTCTGCCGGGAGTACCTTTCACATCATAAACGTCGTCTTTGATCTCAGACCATCTCTTTATTTCCATATTTCCATGATTCGTTATTTTTTCCGTATTGTATTCTTCCATCAATTTAACCGCTTTATTAATCTCCCTTTTTGGCGTTTTTTCTTTTTTCTTCTGAAAACCGCTAAACAGTATCACAAACTTGTCTTCATCGAAAAAATAGAGTATACGCCATATATCGGAGGCAAAGGGTATCCGTACTTCGTACAAACCATTTATACCGGCAATGTATTTCTGATAATGGGAAGGAATACGCCCCAAGATCTCTAAGAACCCAATGATTTTGTATATTTTATCCCGGATCTTTTGAGATTGCGAAAGAATGAAACTTTCGAAATAACCTTTATACGCCACTACCTCCTTTATTTTCATGATACAAAAGTAAGCTACAAGTTATGTCTGTGCAAATTATTCTTCCGTCTTATCTGAACTTTAGGGTAAACAGTGATGTTTTTTGTTCTTCTTTTTTAAACGATCCGCTTCTCCTGACGGATAATTTATCTGCATCTTAAAAATATATTCAAGGAAAGCCAATTGAATGGGAATCCGGTCTTGTTGGAAAATAAAATAAATTTCAATTCAATGTTGTTTGAACTGCTCCCCAAAAGTTGGACACAACCTTTTGGGGTATTTTTTATGAAGTATAGTTATGAAGATCGTTTACGAGTTGTTCACTCTGTTGTTCGTGATCATATGTCAACTCGATCGGCAGCGGGGTTATTGTGCTGTGATCGGAAAGACGTACGACAGTGGGTTGCCCGCTACGAGCGATACGGTGAAGAAGGTCTGCGTATGAAACATGGAAGTTATAGCGGAGATTTTAAATTAGCCGTAATCACTCATATGCGCGAAAATCATTTATCTTTGTTTGAGACTGCTGT
>JAITRG010000274.1 GCA_031288515.1 Tannerellaceae bacterium | reverse complement strand
CTGTTTCCAACACTGCAACCCCAATGAGAGGCTCGCCTCCCGGATCGACAACCTTACCGGTCACTCTTACTCCGCCTTGCGCATATACATACGCAATGCCTGAAAAGAACATACATCCGATCACCAATAACCGGAGCAGGGCAGGAAATAATAATTTTTTTTGGCTTTTCATTGACTTTTTAATTTTAAAATTAATAACTAATTGTATAATATTTCTCCGGCAGACGTATTACCGGAGGGATTTTTCACAGATTTTGTTCAACCACATAATTCCATCCTGTTTTGGCCTGAAATTCTACTACGTTTTCTTCCTTGCCGGAAGTCTCGATCGCTTTTCCGCCTGCATATATCTTTACCGGTTTTTTAGTCCGGATCCGGCAGGGGGCGTCCTGCGTTGAGCGGATGACCGCTTTATTCAACTGCCCGTCTTTCCACGACAGGTCAACCCCAAATCCCCCTCTCGCCCGTAATCCTTCAATAGCGCCGGCGGGCCATTGAACCGGCAGGGCGGGCAGGAGTGAAATCTCTCCGCTATGGCTTTGCATCAACAGTTCCGTTATGCCGGCCGTGATTCCCTGAATCGCCTGGTTTCCTTCGAATGAAGGCGTTACATCGCTGTCTTCGGGGCTTGGGTGGATACTTATGTCGGTCAGCATCGTATGAAGGATGTTATAAGCCGCTTCGGGTTCTTCAAGGCGTGCATGCAGGTTGATTTTCCATGCGCCCGACCATCCTCTGTTAATATCGCCCCGCCTTTTCAACGTCACTTTTACGGCTTCCGCCAGTTCGGGGGAACTCCGTAAGGCGATGTCGTCGTCCGGGTAAGCGGCAAAAAGATGCGACAGATGGCGATGCGTCACATCCCATTCGGTGAAATCGTACACCCATTCCTGTAATTGCCCGAAACGTCCGATCTGGTGCGGCGGCATTTGTCGTATCACCGTTGACATCCGGCTACTCAATTCCGGATCGGTTTGCAATAGCTCCGACGCTTCGATACAATTACGAAACAGGTTACGTATTAACTGGTTATCGCCGGATGAGCCGAACGAAATGGCAACGTCGCGCCCCTGTTCATCTTTAAAATGATTCTCGGGAGAAGACGCCGGACAAGTGGCTGTATAGCCTGTTACCGGATCGGTTACCATAAAGTCGAGGCAAAACAGGGCGGCGCCTTTCATCAGAGGGTAGATTCTCCGCAGATAGTCCGGGTCTTGCCCGTAAAAGTAATGATCATACAGTTGTTGCATCAGCCATACGCCCCCCACAGGCCAGGTGGCGTATACCGGTTCGC
This sequence comes from Tannerellaceae bacterium, assembly GCA_031288515.1. Taxonomy (GTDB): domain Bacteria; phylum Bacteroidota; class Bacteroidia; order Bacteroidales; family Tannerellaceae; genus DFXE01. Next base: position 14,927 of record JAITRG010000274.1, on the reverse strand, counting down.
CATCCGTAGGAGCCGTATTAAACCATACATCCGTTCCATGATGCGCGCACCATCCCCGGCAGTTATATAATTCTTTTGCCGTACGTTCGCCCGCCTGCGCCAACTGCTCTACAAAAAGCAGCAGCGATTCGTTGATACGTGGAAGGTTCGTGCTTTCTACCGGCCAGTAACATTCCTGCAGATTGATATTCAGCGTCCAGCGTCCTTGCCAGCGCCCTTCCAGATCATTCAGCCACATATTATGATTATTGAAAGCCAGCGTGCCTTCGCGCGCTGCCGCCAACAGCAGGTAACGGCCATATTGAAAATAGCGCGCTTCGTAAGCCGGGTCGACAGCCCCGTCGCGGATGCTTTGTAATACTTCCGTGGTAGTCATACGGGGGTCGGGTTCTTTCCCCAGGTCGATACGGCAGGCGGCAAACAAAGGACAGTAATCGTCCAGATGCCTTTTCAATAACTCTTTATATGAATATCGGGCGGCGGCGGACATATAGTCGTAACAACGTTTCTTTTCGTCTCCCGAAACATTATTCCAAGCCATCCAGTTGGTCGCTCCCGAAAGGATAAATGTTACCGCATCAGCCTCTTTTATGACAAGTTTGTCATGATCGGCCGCCATACTTCCTCCTTCGGGAATGATTTTAAGCCTCGAACTCCATCTCATTTCAGGGGGAAGTATGCGATGACGGTATTCATTTCCCGGATCGGAAATGACCGTTCCTTCCATAATGATTTCGTCATTCTCTATACGTGCCGTAGCGCTTGGTTGCAAACTTGTAAGCCAGCCCGATACGTTTATTTTCTTTTCATGATCGGCCGTCAACCGCACCACGATTACCTGGTCGGGATAACTGGCAAAGACCTCCCGGTTATACTTCACGCCATCCAGGAAGTAATTTACATTGACGATAGCGCTGTCCATGCTCAGGCTACGGCGATACTGCGACGCCTGGCGCTGCTCGTGCCCTTCCATCCGGAAATTCAGGCGTCCCATCGGCTGGTAGCGCTGTACGGCTTCCGGGTCGCTGCCCAATTTGCGGGATTCTTCATAAGCTCCCAACCAATCGCGGGCAAAGGCATACGCCCGTATTTTTTCCAGCGCTTCGGGCCCTTTCGGGTTATTGGGGTTGTAAGGCCCGCCTGTCCATAGCGTTTCATCATTGAATGCAATTACTTCATGGCCAACCGAACCGGGTATCATTGCTCCAAACCGGCCCGTACCGATGGGCAGGCCTTCCCAGTATTTGGTTGCCGGCACATCGTAGCGCCAATTCATCAGCGCCTGACTGGCTGTCACTTCCTTCCTTTCCGAACATGAATGGAAAAGTGGAATACATGCCGATAAGACGAAAACAACGAATAACTCTTTCATATCTGTTTTTTATTTTGTTATAAATCCGACGTTTACCCAATTACCATAATCCAGTATACTGCGGCTTCCCGCATCCATACAAACCATATTCAGCCGGCGGCTTCCTTCCGGTATTTCAATATCAAAACGCCAGGGTTCCTGTGTGATACGCATCACCGGACTTTCCGCCATCATGACGCCGTCAATAAAAAGACGGAAGACCACGCTGCTATGCATGGCTAAAAACATGCCGCCTGTCTTATCAAGCAGATTTTCATCGATGCCTGCCTGGGCTACAAATCGCTTGTATTCAGGTTTTATCTCATATTGTACGGATGAAGGAGCACGAAACCCCAGCCCTTGTTCATACGCTTTACCGCGAATACGCAATGTTTTCCCTTCGTATGATTTGTCCGGTACAGGATACCACAGGCTTTCTTTGACGCTTCCGGCATAGTCGTTCGGGATATATTCCAGTTCATTCAGCCGGACGTCGGGAAGCGGTGGTAGCGCGGGATTCATTTTTACATAATAAGCATAACCCGGTAAGCTGATTTGCCGTCCCTGCCGGAAGGCGGCAACCCGTACCGTCATCGTCTCCGCTACCTGAATGGGGTTCGCGTACAATGCCGAAAGCATGGTAGGTTCGCTCCCGTCTGTAGTATACCGTATTTCGGCGCCTTCCATCCAGGGAGCCGTCAGGGTTACCGTCGTCGTCGCTTCCATAAGATAGGGGCGGCCGGGTTTTCCCCACGGCGTAAACCGTACGTAATCAACCGGGCTGTCCGAATTTATCAGCCCTGCCTTTCTGAACTCTTCGCCTATGTTAACAGTCGGGATACCCGCTTGCTGCAGATTCTCATTAATTTCTGCAGTACCCCTCTCCGGCGTATACCCTTTATCAGGCCGGTATATCGTGATCGCATCGTTCAGGTCGCGCGCCAATAAGCAATTGAAGCCGGCACGCCACATGTCTGAGATAGCTCCGGGCTTGCCGAATACGCACATATTGGTATGTACGCCCATATAAATAATATGGGTAATCCCTTTCTCTTTAAGCAACGAATAAATCCCATCCGTCGAAGCTGAAATCAGGTCGTGATCATCGATTAGTAAGTCGGGATGCATACTGTCCCAGCCATAATTACCTCCGCAATCGAATCCCGGCCCGCACATGCACCCTCCCCCCGGAGCCGTGAATTTCACGGTAAGCGGTTCACGGATTGCCTGCGCCTGCTGTTTGTTGACGGCTACTGCCCTTTCATATTGAGGATAGCCCGAATACATGGTAACAACATCGCTGGGGTTCCATATCACCTGCATGCCGAGTTGCCGGGCGGCACTCAGCGTTTCATTCATGCGCGGAACCATTGCCGATACCCGTTCGGCTGCCGTCATACACCAGTGGAAATTCCACATATCTATAATGATTACCGCCGTTTTTTCCGGAACCAATTCCGCCGGAGTCAACACAACGCTTCCCGTCGCCGCATCGCGGGTTTGACAGGTTACCTTAAGGTTTTGCGCATTGGATGGCAATAAGGCAACGCTACAAAAACATACGGCGAAGATAAAGCGGGTCTGTTTTAACATATCCGTTCCTTTTATTTATATACCGGCGATATCCATTTTTCGTTCGGCTCATACAGGCTTACCGAAGCCCACCGGATACCGCGCTTCATAATTTCGAGGGCTTCCGGCACGTTAAAGTCTTTTGCCACATGTCCGAGAGAGGAATAAAAAACCCTTCCTTTACCATACGTTTTTTTCCATGCAACCGGTATAACCGCCCCTTGGATCCAAGGATCGGGGTTTCCCGTATAGAGCGTCGTAGCCAATACTTTCACATTGGGGTCTACGTGCATATAATACTGTTCCGATTTCATGTGAAAATCTTTCAACCCTTTTGTTACCGGGTCTTTCTGATCGGTAACCTTCACATCATAATCTTTTACGCCACCCGGGTGGGCCACCCATTGTCCGCCCACCATATACTGGAACTCTACATTCGACCGGAACGAATCTCCCAGCCCTCCATGCCATCCGGCAAGGCCTGCTCCGCGCTTAATGGCCGCCAGCAAACCCTGTTCCTGTTCTCCGGTAATATTTCCCTGCGTGAAGGTTTGTACAATCAAGTCTACTTTCCCCATCAAGGTAACATCCGTATAACACGCCAGATTATCATACACATAGACTTCCGCGCCTTCCGATTCCATCCAGGGAACAAAAATGTCGCGGCATAACTCAGGCTCGTGCCCCTCCCAGCCGCCGTAAACGAACAGTACCTTTTTGTCTTTAAGAGGGCTTGCCGTCTGGGCGTTAGCGGTTGTTGCCAAAAGCGGTAGCGATAGCAACGCCCAAAGAGTATTGATAAAAAACAGTTTCTTCAGTTGCATACGATTATTTATTAAATTTACAATAAGGCAATTGGTGCGGATTTCTGTATTTATACCAGTACAGACGGTGCGCTTCGGCTTCTTTATCGTTATCCATAAAGGTTTGCGTAACCGGATCCCATCTCACCGGGCGTTTGAGTTCGGTAGCGATATTTATCAGGCAGCAAAGAATATTGGTGGAACATCCTGCTTCTACCGGCGCAATCGGCTGCTGGCGCGACCTTACGCAATCGATGAAATTCTGCATATGCGGAGAACTCATCTCATAAGACCCTGCGGCTACTGCTCTTTCGGACTTTTTCAGTAATGACGGATCCGAACAGTCAATATATCCGCGGGATACCTTGATCCATCCTTTGCTGCCGACAAACTGTACGCCTTTGTCGTCCGGCTTATCGTCGCGGAAAGGCTGTTCGGTCATTACAATTCCGTTGGCATACGTAACAGTGGTATATTTCGTCCCTTTATAACCTGCCGGAATATATTCAAGCGGCCCCGAACCATCCATACCAATGGCAGCCTGGGCGATATCAAACATATGCGCTCCCCAGTCGCCTGTAAAGCCGTTTCCGGTTTCCTTATAATAGCGCCATGCCGCCCAGTCTCCTTTTTCCTGCAAGTCGGGATATGCAATCGGCGGGCAGATGTTTGGATGATAATGTACTTCCGGACTGTTTAACGGGCCTAACCATTGATTAAAATTCAAATTCTCGGGCACATCTACTTCCGGTAAATCAAAAGGAGCGGGCGGTTCTCCTACCCGGGCGTATATCTTACTTATATATCCGATAGCGCCGCTTCGCACCAGAGAGATGGCTTTCTGAAATTCCTCGTCCGAACGCTGCTGGCTTCCTACCTGTAAGATACGGTTGTTCTCGCGGACGCCCCTTACCATCGCGATGCTCTCCGTTATGGTATAAGACAGCGGTTTCTGGCAATATACATCTTTTCCACTCTGGCAGGCATGGATGGCAGCCAATGCATGCCAATGGTCGGGAGTAGCGACAGAAACGGCGTCAATATCCTTACGGTCAAGCAATTCTTCATAGAACTCGTAAGCGTCGCAACGCCCGCCCATGTTGTTCTTTTTTTGCCAGGAGCCGACAATTTTTGTAAAGCGTTCCCGCTTAAGCGAATCGACGTCGCTACCGGCTACTACCTGTACGCCCGGACATTTCGAGAAGCTGTGAAAGTCGGAAACGCCTTGCCTTCCAAGGCCGATAAATCCTAAAACCACGCGGTCGCTCGGAGCAATGCGCACGCCATTCATAGTCCAGCCGGGCAAGATAGTTAATCCTGCCAGCCCTAATGCCGATAAACCCAGAAACTCTCTCCGATTTACTTTTTTCAACTCGTTTTTCATTGTAAATATAGTTATGAAATCATTCTTACTTAAATAAATGATTCCGGTTAATAATTGGCAAAGCAAAAACGGCTTTGCCGTTCGCACAAATGCAGTATTGGTATCCTTCTTTTGATTGTTCTTTTGAGTCAGGCTCTTTTCGCATAATAGTAATTTTAAATTAATATTGTATTTTTATGTGTTAACAGTATTTTTTTCTATTGATTTTTATATTTATGATTACGGCAAAAATATTTAATATGTTCTTTTTCTTGGTTTCTACAGAATTATTTCGTATCATTGCATCGTACAATGTACGATTTTATCATATTAAATGTACGATTTAACCATATTATAGTGCATTTAACTTGTTGTTATCAAACCAAAAAAAGATGAGGCGTTATATTTTATTATGGATTTTAACTATACTCTTTAACTTCTGTCTGGCCGGGCAGGAAGTTTATTTTCAACAGTTGGGGAGTAAACAGGGGCTTTCTCAGGCGTCTGCCATTTCTATCTGGCAGGATGAAATCGGCAGGATGTGGTTTGCAAACAATGTGTTGAATTGTTATGACGGCGAGGCAGTACGTGTGTTCAGGGTTTCGGAACATACGGAGGGAGTAGAGGATTCATACATCCATGCGCTTTGCGGAAATAACTCGATGTTGTTTTTTTTAGCGGAAAATCAACTGATAGGGTTTGATTTGAATACGGAAATCTTTACCGTTACCGGAATCAAGACAAATACAATCTGTTATTCCAATGATCGGATATACTACGAATCCGGCGAAGAATTGTCTGTATATGACTGGAAAACCCGAACGAGCCGGGTGGTCGCCTCATTACCGCAGAAAGATACGGAAATCGCCTTTATCCTGGAAATGGAAAAAGAGATTCTTTGGCTGGGAACGACGTCCGGAATTTATGTGGTTGACGCCGCACAACAACAAATAAAAGAACATATGCTGGCGGATGAACATATTCTTTATCTCTATAAAGATTCCTGGCATTGCGTATGGATTGCTTCCCAATCCAAGCAAATACACTTGTATACGCCTAACCAGCAAATCATTCCACTGAAAATTGAAAATAAAACGAATGGGCCTGTTTTCAATAATAATATTTACTGTATCCAGGAAGATATAAAAGGCGTTATCTGGATCGGTACGCTTACGGGCGTTTACCAGTTATCCAGGTCTGATATAAAAGACAGCTTTATCCTTCAGAATCATATATTGGAACAGATCATAGTGTCCGCTCTTTTCTCCGACCGGCAGGGCACCATCTGGGTGGGCCCTTATTATGGGGATGTGCTTTACCACAATCCGTTAGTAGACAACTATACCTATTACACGACCGACAACAGTCATCCGGAATGGCTGCATGGCGTGATTATCACTCAGATCACTGAAGATAAAGAAGGGAATTTATATGTCGCTTCGGGAGGAAGCGGAATCAATACATTGAAGCCCGGAAGCAATACTTTTGAACATATTACTACGGCAAACGGGCTACCGCAAAACAGGATTAGGGATATATGGTATGACAAGGAGTACAACCGGCTTTTTATCAGTGTTTTTATGGAAGGCCTTTTTTATCTCGACCTGTCTACAAAGAAAATACGCCCGGTAGAAAGCCCGCTCGTCTCCTCTGTTCACCAGCGTATTATAGAAAAGATTATTCCTTATAAAAACGGTTTGCTTTTACATACGCAAAACGGTATATTCAAACTGGACAGAGAATCTTTACAAATCAGTTGGTTTCTGGAAGATGAAGAATTACGCGAACTTTGTTCCGGAATCATCCGGGCCATCCATATTGACGAGCGGGATATTTTATGGGTATCTTCTTATTACAGAGGATTATTCAGCATAGACCTGAAAAGCGGTAAAGCGTTGCATCAATATGGAGACGGATTAACGGATAAAAGCGTTATACCCAGCGCTATTATCAATATATGCGGCAATATGAGGCAAGGCCTTTACTTTATTACTCAAAAATCGGGAATACTTAAGTATAATGCAGCCGAAAATACGTTTCGTGTTTTTAATGAAGAGAAAGACCAATTGCTAAGCAATATCTGTTACAATATGATTTTTTCTCCGAACGGGAATCTGGTTTTAACTACCAATAAAGGAGTTAGCCTTATTAAGATTGCTGCCGGCAATACTATACAGACATTGTATAATATCCGGATCAATCCTTCATCGCCCTTAACGGCCCTGACCGGCGACTGCGGTTTGTATATTTCTCCTAAAGACCACAGGATTTTTGTAGGCGGATTCTTCGGACTGCTTTGTTTCTCCGAAAATGACATACCTGTAGGGCAAGACCTCTATTCGATGTATTTCAGCTCTTTACAGATAAACAACAAACTGATAAAACCCGGTTCCTCTCTGTTAGAAAAGAACTTCAATCAGGTTGACAAACTGATATTGCCTCACAACCAGAATACAATCAATATTACTTTCGCATCTTCCAGCTACTTATCTTCGCGGGCAACACAGTATGAGTATAAGTTGGAAGGCCTGGACGAATTCTGGACGGAAACAAACTATAAGACGATTATATATAATTCGCTCAGGCCGGGGAAATATAAACTGATTGTGCGCGAAACAGAAAATACGGATAAGAAAATAGAACTGGCTATTACCATCAATCCTCCGGTTTGGGCAACTTTACCGGCTATACTGATTTATCTGTCTGTTTTCTTTTTTTCCATATGGCAGATTATCCGTTTCAATAAAAGCAAATCGCTGCTTCAGGCTTCTCTGGAAATAGAACAGCGCGAGAATTTACGGATAGAAGAAAACAACCGGAATAAAATGGATTTTTTTATTAATATATCGAACGAGTTCCGTACGCCTCTGACGCTTATCCTCTCGCGGCTTGACCACCTGTCCTATGATCTGCCGGCCGTAAGCAAAAACAAAATTGAAAAAATAAAAAGGCAAGCGTCGCGCCTGCAAGACCTGGTGTCCGAAATGCTTGATTTCCGGAAGATGGAGCAAAACAAACTTTCATTGAAGATGGGAAATCACAACATCGTACAGTTCCTGCAAGGTATATGCGCCACGTTTGACGATTATGCCGCGGAAAAACAACTGTTATTCCGGTTTAATCACACGAATGAACCCTTACAGTTGTGGTTCGACCAGAAACAGATGCAAAAAGTCTTTTATAATTTGTTCTTATTTATATTTAAAACGGCTTCGGCGAAAGACTCCGTTACTGTTTCTTTACACCGGGCGCCCGGATGCGTAAAAATACATATTACACATAAAGAAATAACCATCAATGAAAATAAGGCGAACCAACTGCTGGAAATAGTTAACAATAATCACACATTCCGGCATATGACCTCTTTCTCCGACGGGATTATGGGGATTGCTTTTGGCAGGGGAGTACTTCAATTACATAAAGGAGAACTTTCCGCTATGCGTGAAAACGATAAAACGACCGTAATAATAAGCCTGCTTACCGGAAGTTCCCATATCGACATGAAGGATATAGAAGAACCGGCCGAAGAAGAAATTACCATCCTGCCCCCTGTCAACACAGGCAGTTTAGCCGGGGATGAATTTTCTTTGGAAGAAGATGATGATGAAAAAAACGCACAGGAAAGGCGCCCCCGGATGCTTTTAATTGAAGAAGAACCTGAAATGTGCGAGCTTTTCAAAGAATCTTTCTCATTAACCTACGAAGTAACAGACATACAGGATGCTAAAGCTGCATATGATTTTGCGGTCAGAGAGATTCCCGATATCATTTTATGCGAGGCGCATTTATCCGAAATCTCCGGCATGGAATTGTGCTCGATGCTTAAATCCAATCTCAAAACAGACCATATCCCCGTTATTCTGCTTAGCTCGCAACCTTCCGACGAACAAACCATGGAAAGTATCAGATGCGGGGCCGATTATTATTTCGTGAAGCCTTTTAATGTGAAGGTTCTCTTCCTCAGATGTAATTATTTAGTGAAAAACAGGAGAAAGATATTACAGCACGTACTGCCTGCGGAGAACTATCAAAAGATAATCGAGATGGCAACCAACGAACGCGAACAGGAATTTCTGGCGGCGGCCAATCAGATTGTTGAAGAAAATTGGGTAAATCCGGACTTCGATACGCATCTGTGGAGCCGGGAATTGAAAATGAGCCGCACCCGCTTTTTTAATCAGATAAAAAAAATTACCGGCATGACGCCCAATGATTACTTACTCTCGCTAAAAATGAATAAAGCCCGGACGCTCCTGCAACATGAAAAGAATTTCACCATTTCGGAAATTGCCTATCAACTGGGATTTACCAATCCGGCATATTTCTCCAAATGCTTCAAAAAACAATTCGGCATGACGCCGCAGGAGTATAGAAAAAAATAACCGCCGGCTAAGGGACGGCGCTTTCAGGCTGCGTATAAATTTCCCTGGCCGGACGGCATTGGATTGATGGTTAAAATAGTTATCTTTGCGGGATTATGAAAGATTTTATATTGTCTGAGGCACAGACGGAAAAGGCTGTACTGGTAGGGTTGATAACCCCTGAGCAGAATGAACAGAAAGCGAAAGAGTATCTCGACGAATTGGCGTTTCTGGCCGATACCGCCGGCGCCACGCCTGTGAAGAAGTTTTTTCAACGGTTGGATTATCCGCATCCGGTAACGTTTGTCGGATCGGGTAAATTGCGCGAGATTAAAGAATATGTGATTGAGCATGAAATAGGGCTGGCCATATTCGATGATGAACTGTCGGCCAAACAAATCAGGAATATCGAGAATGAATTGCAGGTGAAGATTCTGGACCGGACAAACCTGATCCTTGACATTTTTGCACGCAGGGCGCAGACGGCTCATGCCAAGACGCAGGTTGAACTGGCTCAGTATAAATATATGTTGCCACGCCTTACCCGTTTGTGGACGCACCTGGAACGCCAGCGGGGAGGGATTGGCATGCGCGGCCCGGGCGAAACGCAGATAGAAACAGACCGCCGTATTATTTTAGATAAAATATCCAGGTTAAAGCAGGATTTGGCAGCTATCGACAAGCAAAAGAGCCTTCAGCGGAAAAACAGGGGCAAGATGGTGCGCGTGGCTTTGGTGGGCTATACGAATGCAGGGAAATCTACCTTGATGAATCTTCTGAGTAAAAGCGATGTGTTTGCCGAAGACAAGCTTTTTGCCACGCTGGATACGACCGTGCGGAAAGTGATCGTTGAAAACCTGCCGTTCTTATTGTCTGATACGGTCGGGTTTATCCGTAAGCTTCCGACGGAATTGATCGAGTCGTTTAAATCTACCCTGGATGAAGTGCGCGAAGCGGATTTGCTGCTGCATGTAGCAGATATTTCACACTTTGGGTTTGAAGAGCAGATAGAGGTGGTAAATAAGACATTAGCAGAGATAGACAAGTCCGAAAAACCGGCGATAATGGTTTTTAATAAAATAGACGCGTTCACTTTTACGCCTAAAGAAGACGACGACCTTACGCCGCAAATGCGTGAGAATATAGGCCTGGACGAACTTAAACGTACCTGGATGAGCAGGATGGGGGATAACTGTATCTTTATTTCAGCAAAGAACCGTACAAACGTTGAGATGCTGAAAACGCTTCTGTACGAGCGGGTGAAAGAAATTCATATTACCCGGTTTCCTTATAACGATTTCCTGTTTCAGCAATATGATGAAGAATAGCCTGAAACTGTGCGGCGCATCACAGGGTATTGATACGCCAGCGTTTCAGCAATATGATGAAGAGTAGCCTGAAACTGTGCGGCATGGCCATTCTCCCTGAAAAATTGCAGGTTAATGGGCGAAAAATTACAGGTTAATGGGCGATAAAATTACAGGTTAATGGACGATATTAAGCGACTGATATACGACGGCAGGCTGGATGAGGCGATTCATTTGCTGGATACGCATATTGCGAAGTATCCCGCCGACGATGACGCCTGGCGCCTGAGAGGGAATGCTTATCGCAGGAAAGCAGACTTCCGGCAGGCGCTGAACAGCTATCTTAAAGCGATAGCGCTGAATCCGGACAGCCCCGCCGTACAGGCGCATGCCCTGCTGACGCAGATACTTGATTATAATAACAATGACGTTTACAATCCTTAGGCGAACCTGTACATGTTTCCGGGAATAGCTTTTATGATACCGTCCATCTCCATTTCGAGCAGGAGGGAAGGCAATCTGGATGCAGGTATATCCAGGTTGAGGATTAATTCGTTAATATGTAATATGCCTTTCTCTTTCAGTATTGTACATATCCGGTCTACGTCTTCGTTTTCGTGAGCGAAAAGTTCTGTCTGTACCGGGGAAAGCGCTTTCTCTTCAGGCAAATTCCACCCCATGGCTTCCATTAAATCACTGGCGCAGGTGATAAGCCCGGCCTTATTCAGGCGGATGATCAGGTTGCATCCTTCCGAAAGAGGGTCTGTCGGCCTCCCCGGGAAAGCAAAAACGTCTCTGCTGTAAGAGAAGGCCATGCTGGCTGTGATTAACGAGCCTCCTTTTTTGGCCGATTCGACGACCAGGGTTGCATCCGTCAGCCCGGCGACAATCCGGTTTCGCTTAACGAAGTTGGGCTTGTCAGGGTTGGTGTTGCTCGGGAAGTCTGTCAAAAGCCCCCCGTTTTCCAGCATCTCGATAGCCGTCTGGCGATGCGCCTGGGGATATATCCGGTCTAATCCATGAGCCAGCACGGCTACGGTGGGCAGCCGGTTTTTGAGCGCGCTCCGGTGGGCGGTAATATCTATCCCGTAAGCCAGTCCGCTAACAATGAGCGTGTCGGGCAGCACGGCGGCTAAATGGGCTACCAGCTTTTCCGTTTGTTCTTTTCCATAAGCGGTGGCTTTTCTTGTGCCTGCAATGCTGACGGCGCGTTTTGCCTGCAAATTGAAATTCCCTTTGGAATAGAGGAGCAACGGGGCGTCCGGGCACTGGCGGAGCCTTCCGGGGTAATCGTTATCTGTCAGGAAAAAGCATTTGAGCTGATTCTTTTCAATGAACAGGAGTTCTTCTTCCGCCCTTTTTAATACGCCGGGGCGCTTGATCTCTTCGGCAAGTAACCGCCCGACGCCGGGAATCTGTTCCAGCGCCTGACGTTTTTCGGCGAAGACAGCTTCGGCGCTTCCCAATGACTGTAATAACCGGCGGCCTGCGGTATTGCCTATTCCCTTAATCATCGTTAAGCCTACCTGGTAGAGGTTCTGGTTTGCCATGTTTATCTGTTTATTTTTTTCAGTAAGTTATCAAAATATTCGCCCCGCGTTAATACCCCGTTTTCTACGACGACGGTCTCTACTTTCCCTTTCGCGGCAAGGACATTGTCCGAAGCCCGGTATATATCCTGGAAAAAAACCAGCTTAGGCCCTTCTTTCAGTACATTCAGGCAGGAGATATATGAATCCCCGCTGCGAAGGGAGGCCTTAAACCGGATATCTACGCGCGACACAAAAGCGTCGATACCCTTATCGTGCATGGCGCCGAAGTTCTCGCCTGACGATTCAAGAAACTCGTGGCGCGTATGCTCCATGTAGCGCTGGTAGTTGGAATTGTTTACCACTCCCTGCAAATCGCATTCGTAGTCGCGCACCTTGAGGGTCAGTTTATAGAGATACTCTTTCATTGTCTTGCGGGGCTGGTTTGTACATTTTCATTGTCTTGCGGGGCCAGTTTGTACATTCTGTCCGAAGGGCGGATTTTTTCTTTTACTTTGAAAGAAAACCGTTGCCCTTTTACCGTTTCGCCAACCGGTATCAAGTCTACCCTGATTTCGTCGATCGTCTGCATGATTACGCCGGTCGTGGGGCCTGTGATTAATATTTCATCTCCCGTTTTCAGGTTTTGCGATTCCATTTCAAATTCGGCAATTCCCAGCCGGCTGAAGTATTTGACGGCTTTCGCTACATATATTTTTTTCTTCGCAGCGCCGGAGCCATACCGGCTGCTCCACTCGCCCAGCCGCTGCCCCAGGTAATAACCGTTCCAGAATCCTCTGTTAAAAACGCTTTTCAGGCGTTCGTCCCAGCCGGCTATCCTGTCATCGGAATAGCTGCCTTCGCAGTAAGCCCTGACTGCTTCCTTATAACATTCGGTTACGATACGGACGTATTCCGGGCCGCGGGCTCTGCCTTCTATTTTAAACACGCGAACGCCGGCGTCCATCATTTTGTTCATAAAATGAATGGTCTTTAAGTCTTTGGGCGACATGATGTATTGATTGTCGACAGCCAGTTCGATATCGCTGTCCCGGTCTTTCACCGTATATCCCCGGCGGCAGATTTGCGTGCAGGCCCCCCGGTTGGCCGAAGCGTTCATCTCATGCAGGCTCAGGTAGCATTTACCCGATACCGCCATGCACAAAGCCCCGTGGCAAAACATCTCGATACGTATCAGCCCGCCCTTCGGCCCTTTTATCTGTTCTTCGTTTATTTGCTGATATATCTGCCGTACCTGTCCGAGGTTCAACTCGCGGGCCAGTACCGCCACATCGGCAAAACGGGCATAAAATTTCAGCGCATCCGCATTGGTAATGTTCAGCTGGGTAGACAGATGTACCTCCTGCCCGATACCGGCGGCATAGCTCATCGCCGCCACGTCGGCCGCGATAACCGCAGATACCCCGGCTTCTTTTGCCGCGTCGATAATGCCGTGCATCAAAGCAATATCTTCGTCATATATAATCGTATTGACGGTAAGATAACTTTTGATTTGATGTTCCCGGCAAACGGAAACGATTTTCCGCAAATCATCCGCAGTAAAATTGTTCGAAGAGCGCGCACGCATGTTCAGCCCTTCAATACCAAAGTAAACAGAGCCGGCGCCCCCCTGTATGGCCGCCATAAGCGATTCATACGAACCCGCCGGCGACATAATTTCAAAATCTTTCTCGTCCAAAGCAATCATGCATTTAATAAGTCCGGCAAAGATACATTTTTTTTCAGCTAACCGCTTCCCCGGATCAACGTATACATTATTTATATACGGCCGCGTCGCCCGGCGCCCTTGCATACATTTATGAAAGTCCCGAATTTTTTATGGAAGTCCCAAAACTTTTGGCGGCAGCCTTTCCGCATTTGTAACTTGGCTCAGAACTTTTCCGGGGAACTTTTCCGCAGTTGGGCCGGGGAAAAGAGTAGGAGAGGGCCTTGTATCAATTTCAAAACTCCTGACTCCTGCGGACAACAGGCGCGGAGGGTAGCGGCTCCTGTAAAAATCAGTTCAGGCCGACTTGCGGACAGTCACGAAATTAATATGGCGAAGGGCTGTTCTTCGATACGTTTGCCGTACATTTGAGAAGCTGATTTCATCCCGTTGAAGTATATTGCTTCATTTCCGGGCGTCACTCCACAAGCGCCAGGTAGAATAAGACGTAGAATTACTCAATACCACTTACGCAGTTACAGAATAGAACCGAATACCTTTATGATTATTGATGAGTCGCAAAATTGTCTCAATACCACTTACGCAGTTACAGAATAGAATAAAAAAAATAGACAGTAATGCAAAACGTATTCAGTCTCAATACCACTTACGCAGTTACAGAATAGAACAGGAATCTCTCACTCCACAGGGGAACAACAGCAAGTCTCAATACCACTTACGCAGTTACAGAATAGAACTTTGGAACCGGAATTGTTGCATCCAAGATTGTCATGTCTCAATACCACTTACGCAGTTACAGAATAGAACTCTACTGTTCTTCAACTCACTTTTCTTCTTGTGTATGTGTCTCAATACCACTTACGCAGTTACAGAATAGAACAAATTTAGTAGTATTCGTGGCGATAGTATCGTAAGCATTCGGCGAAGTACATCTTTCCACACCCATTCCAATCC
>JAITRG010000273.1 GCA_031288515.1 Tannerellaceae bacterium | reverse complement strand
AATCAACGTCGCTGCCTGTATCATCGTTTTGATAGGCGCGTTTCTCGGAACAGAATCGCCGCTTACCGTTACGCAAATGCTTTGGGTGAATCTGATCATGGATACGTTTGCGGCATTAGCTCTCGCCTCGTTGCCTCCAAGCGAAAAAGTAATGAAAGATAAACCGCGTATAACCATCGATTTTATTATCAGTAAAAAGATGTGGACAAACATTCTCGGCGGCGGCATTTTCTTTGTCATTCTGCTTTTCGGACTGATTCAGTATTTCAAACACGCCGAAATAACCACGCTTACTGATTTCAGCATTGCCGATTTCGGCAAAAACTTTTTCAATTTCCACGCAGGTAATGGCTTGTCGCCTTACGAATTATCCTTGTTCTTTACAATTTTCGTAATGCTGCAATTCTGGAATATGTTCAACGCTAAAGCGTTTATGACTGGAAAATCGACCTTTGCAAATATTGGCAAATGCCGTGGATTCTTGTTTATTGCCACGGTAATTCTTGTCGGGCAATGGCTGATTGTTACTGTTGGCGGCGGGATGTTTAATGTTGTACCGCTGAAAACATACGATTGGGCAGTCATTATTGGAATCACATCCGTTGTAATGTGGATTGGTGAAATAAACAAATTCCTGAACTGGAAAAACGGTTATCGAAGTCAGGAATAATTGTCTTTTTTATAAAAGAATAGTATGTGAATTATAAAATTCCCCCGTATATTTAATTATATAGAGAAATTATTTTTATATTTTGACATGATTTCTCTATATTTGTTGCCGGAATTAGAATTAAACAATGAACACAAATAAGAGCGTTGCTCAACGGTTAGGCGAAATCGTCTTTCCGTTGAGCAATAACGATGTTGAGAAATTAGCCTCCATACTTATACGTACAGAACTGAAGAAGAATGAAATATTCCTGAGAGAAGGAGAAATCAGCAATCAGATGTATTTTGTCCAAAGCGGCCTGATCCGTCAGTATTATTATAAAAACGGGAGAGACCTGACGGAACATTTTGCCTGCGAAAATAATATATTCATTAATATTGAAAGTTATCTTCTTCAAGAACCTACCCATTTGATAATCGAGGCGCTGGAACCAACCGTATTGTATGGAATACCTTACAGGCAATTGTCTGTACTGATGGCTGAATACCGAGATATAAGCGTATTATATCAGAGATTTGTGGAACAGATACTGATCAGCGTCCAGCAAAAAATAGATTCGTTTCGTTATGAAACGGCTAACGAACGGTATTACCGTTTGCTGAAAGAACGCCCTGAAATCATAAAAAGGGCGCCTTTGGTTCATATTGCTTCCTATCTGCTGATGTCGCCCGAAACATTAAGCCGCGTACGGTCCGGGGTATTATAGTTTATGTTTTCAAGAGTTGAAATAACGTATCGATAGCCTCTTCCGGGGTGGCTTCTTCGTTTAGCAACTGTATAAACTTACTGCCGATAATAACGCCCGACGAATGAGCCTTTGCGGCGTCACAGGTTTCTTTATTGCTAATGCCAAAGCCTGCGAGACGGGGATTGCGGAGATTCATGGCATTGATTCGCTGGAAGTAAGCCTGCTTCTGTTCGTCGAAACTCTTTTGCGCTCCGGTGACGGCGGCGCTCGATACCATATAGATAAACCCATCGGTGTTCTCATCAATCAGGCGGATGCGCTCTTCCTGCGTTTCCGGCGTGATCAGCATAATTGTTTTAAGCCCGGATTGTTCTGATACGGGTTTATAGCCGGCTATGTAATCGGCAAAAGGCAGGTCGGGGATGATTACGCCGTCTATTCCCGTTTCCGCACATTTTTTGCAGAAGTTAGCATAGCCGTACTGCATAATGGGGTTTAAGTATCCCATCAATATAAGAGGTATCCGTACTTCTTTCCTGACGTCTCTTAACTGTTCGAACAGCAGGCGAAGCGACATGCCGTTTCGTAAAGCGATTGTTGACGCTTCCTGTATGACTGGCCCGTCGGCCATTGGGTCGGAAAACGGGATACCTATTTCTGCCATATCGATACCCTTTTCCTGTAAAGCCTTTAAAATAGCGACCGTATCCGTAAGCTGGGGATATCCTGCCGTGAAATAGACAGAAAGAATGTCGCTTTTCTTTGTTTGGAATAACTGGTTTATGCGATTCATTTTTTTGGGGAGTTAATCGTTCTTATTTCTTTGACAAAACTGTTTATCTTATCTGCATCTTTACGTCCGGGTTCTGTTTCGAACCCGCTGTTTAAATCGATTCCGCACAGACGGGGATGCTGAAACTGCCGGACGTCTTCCATGCTGCCGGGCGTAATGCCTCCGCTTAGCAGGAAGGGCGTTTTTCCTGTATAAGAGGATAAGACAGCCCAGTCGAAACGTTTCCCGGAGCCTCCGTATCCCTCGCATTTTGTGTCGAAAAGGAAATATGCCGCTTTATCTTCATATGCTTTTGTCTGTATCAGGTCGTTTTCTGTGGCGATAGAAAAAGCTTTAATCAGGGAATAGCCCCTTTTATATAATGTATGGCAAACATCCGGCGATTCGTTTCCATGCAACTGTAAATAATCAAGTTTGTACTGGAGGGCCGTTTCAATCATCTCCTCGACAGAGGCGTTAACGAATACGCCCACCCTTTCCGGTTGCCGGCAGGCAGCTGGCAGTTCATCATCCATCTCCTTATGATCCAGGAAAAGGAAGCGGGGAGACTTCCTGTAAAAGATAAATCCTATCCAGTTAATATCGATGGAAGCAACCTGCCGGATATTGCCGGGATGCCGCATGCCGCATACTTTTACAATCATTGCAAGCCTCCTGTGAAATTGAGCAGGCTTTCGCCCGGTTGTTTCGTTTTCATAAATGTTTCACCCATCAGGAATCCGCGGAAACCGGCCTTTCTCAGTTCCTTCACTGTCCCGGTATCGGAAATGCCGCTTTCCGAAATCAGCAGGGGGGATACTCCTGTCGCTTTTGCGGCAAGCGTCATCTTTTCTATCAGCCGGAAGGAGTTTTCCACATCTGTGCGGAAGGTTCCCAGGTTGCGGTTGTTGACTCCCAGCATATCGATGTAAGGGTTCAGGTAAGACAGTTCGGTATCCGAGTGAATCTCCAAAAGCGTTTCGAGGCTCAACTCACGGGCTGTTTTGGCTAACGACAGACATTCTTCTTCTGTCAGGATGGCCGCTATTAGCAGGACAGCGTCGGCTCCCATGATACGGGCCTGGTAAATCTGGTATTCGTCCAGGATGAAATCTTTCCGCAGCAACGGGATATTTACCAGTTTACGGGCTGTTTGCAAATCAGTTAACGAACCGCCGAAGAAGTCCTTGTCGGTTAATATGGAGCAGGCGGCCGCGCCATTCTTTTCATACTGAGGGACAATGTCTTCAATCATGGCGTCGGGATACAGCCACCCTTTGGAAGGCGACTTGCGTTTAAACTCGGCGATGATTCCGGAGGCCGAGGCAGCCAGGGCGGTTTTCATGGAGCATGTTTTACGTTCCAGGGAATCGTTTCCTGTCGTTAGCAGGGTACGCAGGTCTACGGCCTGCTTTTGCCGGCTTACTTCAATCCGTTTGTTACGTATTATTTCGTGAAGGATATCTTTCATAACGAACTGTTTATTGAAAGGAACGTATTGAATTTTTCCAACGCTTGCCCGCTCTCCAACGATTCCTTTGCTTCGGCGATACAGGCGGCTATTTCTTTTTCCGGGCAGATTACCTGAATCGCGAAAGCGGCATTGACTGTGACGCAATTCTTCTGGGCGGAAGTAGCCTCGTTGCGCAGTACCTTATAAAAGATACGGGCGGCATGTCCGGGCGTTTCTCCGCCATCCAGATCCGCTTCGCTGCATCTGTCGAAGCCTAATGCTTCGGGGGTATACAGTTTTTCCATTTCGGGCATGGCTACCTTAAATTCGGAGGTCAGCGATATTTCGTCGTAGCCGTCCAGACTGTGGACTACGGCAAAACGGATACCGCTCTCCTGATACGTATAACTGTAGAGGCGGAGTAGCGGCAGGTTGTAAACGCCCAGCAACTGATAAGCCGGGATAACCGGGTTAACCAGCGGGCCCAGCATGTTAAAGAAGCTCCGTACCCCTAATGCCTTACGTACCGGGGCTACCGCTTTTAGCGCCGGATTGAATAAGGGAGCATGCAGGTAGGCGATATGGCATTTATCTATCGATTCGCGAAGTTTATCCACTTTACCGGTAAATTTCACGCCGTGTTGCTCCATTACATTACTTGCTCCACTGATTGAAGTAGCGCCGTAGTTTCCATGCTTTACTACGTTGTAACCGGCTCCGGCAACAACAAAACAGGCTGCCGTGCTGATGTTGAAGGTGTTTTTGCCGTCTCCGCCCGTCCCCACGACGTCTATGGGTTTGTATTCCGACAGGTCTGCGGGAACGCGCATTTCCAGCAAAGCTTCCCTGAATCCGGTCAGTTCTTCTACGGAAATGCTGCGCATCAGGAAAACGGCGATCAGCCCGGCGATCTGGGCGTCGTTGTATTGTCCGCCGGCTATGTTGTGCAGTATCCGGCGGGCTTCATCGCGTCCTAAATACTGATGTTCGAATAATCTGTATAATGTCTGTTTCATAGGTTAATCCAATTTTGAATGATTTCTTTTCCTCTGGGCGTAAGGATTGATTCGGGATGAAACTGAATGCCGCGCACATTGTATGTTTTGTGGCGGATGGCCATCACCTGCCCTTTCATATCCTCTGCGGTTACCTCCAGGCAATCGGGGAACCCTTCTTTCGAGACGATCCACGAATGGTATCTTCCGGCGCGGAACCCCGGAGCAAGCCCTTCAAACAGGGGGTCTTTTATCTTTATCCGGATGTCGGAACATACGCCGTGGCATACGTCCGCGAGGTTGATCAGTTTTCCGCCGAAAGCCTCCGCTATGGCCTGTTCTCCCAGGCAAACGCCCAGGATACTCCTGGACGGGGCATACCGTTTGATTAACGGCAGCAGGATACCTGCCTCTTCGGGAATGCCGGGGCCGGGCGAAAGGAGTATTTTATCGAAGCGTTCGATTTCCTCCAGCGCTATCCGGTCGTTGCGATGCACCTCCACGGCTGCTCCTGATTCTTTCAGGATATGCAGCAGGTTGTAGGTGAACGAATCGTAGTTGTCGAACAGTAATATTTTCATCGCGCATTAATTTTTAAGTTGTCCGGCCAGGTCGATGGCTTTCTTCAAGGCGCCCAGCTTGCTGTTTACTTCCTGGAGTTCGCGTTCGTCGTTGCTTTGGGCTACGACGCCGGCTCCGGCCTGGTAATAGAGTACGTTTCCCCGGCTTACGAAGCTCCGGATGGTGATGGCCTGGTTTAAGTCTCCGTTCAGACCGATAAAACCGATGCAGCCGCCGTAGGCTCCGCGATTATGCTTCTCTATGTCCGTAATCAACTGCATGGCGCGCACTTTGGGGGCTCCGCTTAGCGTGCCGGCAGGGAAGGTATCGATATAGGTGCGGACAGGGCCGCTCTCCGGGTTAATATCGCCGCTTACCCTTGATACCAGGTGGATTACATGGCTGTAATACTGTACTTCCTTATAGAAATCCACCTTTACATGATGGGCGTTGCGGCTGAGGTCGTTGCGGGCGAGGTCTACCAGCATTACGTGTTCGGCATTCTCTTTGGGGTCGGTCAGGAGGGCTTCCGTCCGCTGTTTATCCAGCAGCATATTGCCTGTGCGGAAGGCTGTTCCGGCGATGGGGTCGATGGCGGCATGCCCGTTTGTTATTTTGCAGTGCGTTTCGGGCGAGGAGCCAAAGATGCGGAATCCTCCGAAGTCGAAATAGAACAGGTACGGCGAGGGATTGATGCTCCTCAGGGCGCGGTAGACTTTAAAGTCGTCGCCTTTGAACGCCTGTTCGAACCTCCGGCTCAGAACGATCTGGAAAACGTCTCCCCTGAGGCAATGCCTGATACCCCGGCGCACCATCGCTTTATATTCTTCGTCTGTTATGGAGGAAGTTTCTTTTCCTGCGGGCTGGAAGTTGTACGAGGCAAAGTTGCGGTCTCCTATGATTGTTTCTATTTCATGCAGCCGGCTGCTTTCGTGTTCCTGCAGGAGTTCTACCAGGGTCAGTTCATTGTTGAAATGGTCGAACACCAGCACGTAGCGGTACAGGATGTAGAGGATATCCGGCGCATCGTTCTCTTTATGGTGGGCTTCCATCACAGGAATGTCTTCCAGATAACGGACGGCGTCGAATGCCGTGTAACCGAATAACCCGCAGACGTCTTTATGCGCTCCTTCTATTTCAAAGCGGGAAAGGAAGGCTTGCAGATTCTCCGAAGGAGACGACAGAGGAGAAGACGTCGCTGTCCCGTCGGGATATGCGGCGGCGCATACCCCGTTGTTGATACCAATACGCGCGACGGGGCAGAGAGCGATGAATGAATGGCTGTTTTCGTTGCCATGGAAGTCCGAGCTTTCCAGCAGTACGGACTCGGGATACATATCCCTTACCTTTAAATAGATGCTTACCGGCGTATGCAAATCGCCCAGCAGCTTCCTGCTTTCTGTTTTATACTTGTAAACCATGAGTATGTGTGTTTAAATACGTGTCCATATCTTTGTCTCCTCTTCCCGACAGGGTTACTGCCACGACGTCTTCGGGGCGGAAGGTCAGCTTGCCGAGGGCTCCCAGCGCGTGGGCGCTTTCAAGGGCGGGGATGATGCCTTCGAGCCGGGTCAGTTCAAAAGCGGCCGCCAGGGCTTCATCATCGTCGATGGCGACGACGGTCGCCCTTTTCGAAGCATACAGGTTGGCATGGATGGGGCCGATGCCGGGATAGTCCAGCCCGGCCGATACGGAGTAAGGCTCTTCTATCTGCCCGTCTTCGTTTTGCATCACCAGGGTACAGGCTCCGTGCAGGATACCTTTTCTCCCGAGCTGTATGGTGGCGGCGCTCATGCCGGAACAGACGCCTTTCCCGCCGGCTTCGGCCAGCACGATGTTCACCCTTTCGTCGTCCAGGTAGTGGTAAACCGTACCGGCGGCATTACTTCCCCCGCCCACGCAGGCTACAAGGTAGTCGGGATAATCGCGCCCTTCGCGCTCTGCCAGTTGCTTTTTGATTTCTTCGCTGATGACGGACTGCAGGCGCGCCACCATGTCGGGATAAGGATGCGGCCCAACGGTAGACCCGATAATATAAAAGGTATCCGAAGGATGGCAGCACCAGTCGCGTATCGCTTCATTGGTAGCGTCTTTCAGCGTCATATTCCCGGACGTAACCGGGACGACCGTCGCCCCCAGCATCTGCATCTTCTGAACGTTCGGCTGCTGGCGTTCCACATCCGTTTTTCCCATATACACGATACATTCCATGTCCGTCAGCGCGCAGACGGTAGCGGTAGCCACGCCATGCTGCCCCGCGCCTGTCTCGGCGATGATTCTCGTCTTCCCCATCCTCCGGGCCAGCAGAATCTGGCCGACAGTATTATTTATCTTATGCGCTCCGGTATGATTCAGGTCTTCCCTCTTGAGGTAAATCCTGCAACCGTATTTCCGGCTCAGCCTTCCCGTAAGATAAAGCGGGGAAGGGCGCCCCACATAGTCGCGCAGCAACTGCGTATACTCCCGCCGGAAACTCTCGCTTTCCAGCGCCTTCAGATAATTATCTTTCAAATTCTCCACACAGCGGTGAAGTATTTCGGGGACGTAAGCCCCCCCGAACTCGCCATAATAACCATTCTCATTAACCTGATACGTTTTCATCTCATCGTTCGCTTTAAAATTAGTGTCGTTGCCCTGAAACAGGAAGACCCGCCGCAAGTGCGACAGGCCTTCCCGAAAAATATCCTCATTATCCTGATTAGATACACGGCTCTGCGTTCCTTGCAACTCTGTGAAGTAACAGGAAGCGCCACCAATATGTATTTACCAAAATCGTATTCATCCTCTTTTTTCTATTATTTCGGCAGCAAATATACAGATTGTCTGACAAGTTGCAAACATATTCCCCGATTTTTTTTCCTTTTTTCCCGCCGGCAGAATCAAAAGCCACATTTAATCCACAAGCAGAAGAAGGGAGAACGCCAGGGCGTGCCCCTCCCTCCGGTCGGGTCGGGCTATCCGCTGCAAGTCCTCGCTCGCCTGCGGCTCCCTCCGGGCTTTCCGCTGCTGTCCCTCACGCAATCAACCCCACTCGCTTTTGTTTTCGCCCAAGTGACAGTTGTCACAGGAAGGAAATGAGTTCGGGGAAGCCAGGTATCTGCCGGCGCCGGAAGGAAAATACTTCTGCGCAACCTTTCATACGCAGATGAAAGGCCTGAAACTTTTGGCGGGCACCTTGCATACACAGATACAAGCCCCAAAACTTCTGCCGGCGCCCTTGCATACGCGTATGCAAGCCCCAAAACTTCTGACGGCGCCCTTGCATACACAGATACAAGCCCCAAAACTTCTGACGGCGCCCTTGCATACACAGATACAAGCCCCAAAACTTCTGACGGCGCCCTTGCATACACA
>JAITRG010000310.1 GCA_031288515.1 Tannerellaceae bacterium | reverse complement strand
TTACACCCGTGGATTTTTCATTTTTCCGGAGAAAAAAGGAAGCCGCAGGTTTGGAGAGGCGTCGCCCGGGGGAGGCCAAAAGGATACGGGATGCATCAAACCATCCCGCGCGCAGTATAGGAAGACAATAAATATTTGGATGCAAGTGAAAAAAGGATTAATTTAGCCGTCGAACAGGGAAAAGTGAATTGAGTAACCATGTGGTAAACTAAAATTAATCGTTAAATAAATATGTTATATCCGTTTACATTCAAACCTATATTAAAGAAGATTATCTGGGGCGGTTCCGGAATTTGTGCCTTTAAGGGGATTACTCCTTTGCAGGATGGTATTGGCGAAAGCTGGGAACTCTCGCATGTTGATGATAATTACTCCATTGTAGACAATGGTTGCCTGGCCGGGAAAAGCCTGGATGAGCTTATCCATACATACGGCAAACAGTTGACGGGGGGTAAGGTAATGGAACAGTTCGGCTACCGGTTTCCTTTGCTGATTAAATTTATTGACGCCCGCGATGACTTATCCATTCAGGTACATCCCGGTGATGAATTGGCGGAGAAACGCCATCATTCATTCGGCAAAACAGAAATGTGGTATGTTATTAAGTCGGCCGAAGGAGCGGCCCTGTATTCCGGTTTCTCCAGACAGATAGACGCTGCCGGGTATGCGAAACGGGTAGAAGACAACACGATTATGGAAGCGATGCAACGCTATGAGGTGAAGCCCGGAGATGTGTTTTTCCTTCCTGCCGGGCGGGTACATGCTATCGGGGCGGGCTGTTTTATCGCCGAAATCCAGCAGACAAGTAATATTACTTACCGTATTTACGACTACAACCGCAAAGACGCGAACGGCCATACCCGCGAACTGCATACCGGATTGGCTAAAGACGCCATCGACTATACGTATCTCGATGATTACCGTACCCATTACGAAGCGTGCAAAGATACGCCTGTGCCACTGGTTGCCTGCAAGTATTTTACAACCCGTTTGCTGGATATTGATACGGCTGTCGTCCGCGACTTATCCGCTTTGGATTCTTTCGCAGTATATATATGTATGGCGGGTAAGGCTTCTATCCTGGATAATAAGGGAAATACGCTTACTGTCCGCCAGGGGCAAACCGTACTGGTTCCTGCCGATACGCTGTCGGTAACCGTTCAACCGTCGCCCGGCGCTACATTTATGGAAACATACATTGAATAAAGGATATGGATATGGTAAGAGAACCGGTGCGGAAGATATCATGTAACATCTTGCTGGTTTTATTTCTTTTTGCCGGCCAGTTGCCGGCACAGACAGGCGACTGGTATAACGATGAAGGAGGATATACATTTGAAGGTTCGGGAACAGAAACAGACCCCTTCCTGATATCCTCTGTCTCCGGCCTCACGTATTTAGCCGACCAGGTTAATATGACGCCCGGAAATCCCTGTCATGGCGCTTACTTTATACTGGCAAACGACCTTGACGTCGGCGCTCATTACTGGATATCGATTGGCTGTGATGCAGCCCACCCGTTTCAGGGAAATTTTGACGGCAATGGGAAGACAATACATAACTTATACGTAAATAATTCCAACTCGGAAGGATATCCCGCATCCGGTTTATTCGGGTATTTGGGGAATGGGGCGCGGATTGAAAACCTTACGATTGAGGGAGGCAAAATAACCGGAGACGCCAGCCAGTCCATTTCTTATACCGGAAGTCTGGCGGGCTATATGCTTTGTAACGCCGTCGGCGGCGAAGACTCCATTATTATCCGTAACTGCCATAACAGGGGCGTGACTGTTATCGGCGGCGAAACCGACCATTCCAACACGGGAGGCTTACTTGGCGAAGGATATGCTTTCTGCGACGGAGACGGCGCCGCATATATCCTGATAGAACATTGTTCCAATACGGGAGAGGTTATCGCCGCACCCTCTAATTATCCGTATACCGGAGGCGTCATCGGCAAAGGGCGGGGGCATGGATATTGCGATGGAGCCGTGTCTTCTTCCGGCTCTTTTATCATTTCTTCCTGCGTGAATAACGGAACAGTTACCGGGGGGCGTACCAGGGGCGATGAGGCGGTCAGTTCTGCCGGCGGTATATTCGGATATGGATATGCTTCGGGCGACGGGTATGGTTTTAGCGACGGTTCCGGGATTTTTACAGCCTGTTTATGCCTCAATAATGGCTTCGTGAAAGGAGGCGATGCAAACAGTCCGAATGCCATGTCGTTCGCCGGCGGTATTTTTGGCTATGGCGACGGGTATGGCTATGGCGACAAGTCGAGTATTAATGATACGATAAACAATGGAAACGGGTACGGTTCGGGGAAGTTTACGATAACCTCGTGCGCTAACCAGGGAAGCGTCGCCGGAGGGAATGCGCCGGGCAAAGAGGCCGTTACTTCCGCCGGCGGTATCTTTGGCTGTTCCTCTGCTTCCGCTTCGGGCGACGAACAGGGGAAAGGGTACGGCTATGGCGCATTCAGTATGCGCAACTGTTACAGTTCAGGCGATATATCCGGCAGAAGCGGTTGTGCCGGGGGCCTTGGCGGATTGATCAGTACAAACGGGAATGGCCCGAACCATACGTTGTCGGCTATCATACAGGATTGCTTTGCCGCCGGTACGGTAAACAAAAGCGAACCGTCGTCCGCTGTCAGCGGGGGCGTCGTCGGGCGAATACACAAAGCCGATGAAGCCAATACAAGCCCGGGGATAGACCGGTGCGTTGTCGCGCTATCCTCTCTGTTCGGAATAGAAGGGCATACATTCCGTATTGTGGGGCAGGTAACGAACGCTCCTGCAAGTTCACGCTTTTTGTCGGGTAATTATGCTTATGTATCAGAAGGAAACTGGGGAATGACAAATACCATCCGTAATGGCGGCGAATGGAGCGGATTAATGAGCGCTCCCCCGATGGATGAATGGAACTCGGCAGAAAATGCCTGGCAATTCCCGCGCTCTAACAACGTAATGCCCCGGCTCAGAGGTTTGTCCGGGCAAATCAATGTCCCTGTTCCATAACGGTGCGCGAACCGTCCGGGTTTTCAGTGATAGATATATGCACAGCATCTTCCGGGAGAAGCTCTTCTATCTTTTCCGGCCATTCGATAAAGCATAATGCGCCGCTGTAGAAATAATCGCCTGCGCCCAGGTCTTCCGCTTCGCTTCGCTTATTGATACGGTAAAAGTCAAAATGATAGATAAACTCGCCGGACGTTTCGCTACGGTATTCGTTAATAATAGCAAACGTGGGGCTGTTTATTACGTCGGTTACTCCCAACTCTTCACAAATAGCTTTGATAAACGTAGTTTTCCCTGCTCCCATATTGCCATGAAAAGCAAAAACGGCGTTCTCCCCCGGGTTCCCGCCAGTGGACGGGGAGATATATGTTTCAATAAAAGTCCGGGCGGCTTGCCTGATCTCTTCTACCGGGTTTATTTGTATCTGTTTCATTTTGGATTCATCGTTATGAATGGCGCCATCATTTCTTCCATTGAAATACCCCCATGCTGGAACGTATTTTTAAAATAAGACACGTAATAATTCTGATTATTAGGATAAGTAAAGAAATCGTCATTCATCGCAAAGATATACTTACTGCTCAGGTTGGGCGAAGGCAGACCTGCTTTTTCGGGTTCCCGTATCTCAAAAACTTCCTTCGGGTTGTAGCTGAGGTTTTTCCCTACTTTATACCGCAGGTTGGTATTTGTATTTTTATCGCCCACCACCTTTATGGGATCGTCTACGCGAATCGTTCCGTGGTCGGTAGTCAGGATTACTTTATATCCTTTACCGGCAATCCGGCGGAAAAGTTCCAGCGTAGTAGAGTGCTGAAACCATGATTTGGTCAGACTGCGATACGCTGCTTCGCTCTGCGCCAGCTCGCGGATCATTTTCATTTCGGTGCGGGCGTGAGACAGCATATCGATAAAATTCAGCACAACGACATTCAACTGGTTTTGTGTGAGCGAATGGACATTGTTCAGCAGTTTTTCGCCATGCAGCGAATCGTTTATCTTATGATACGAGAAGGCGTATTTCTTTCGGAAACGGTCGAACTGCGTCTGGATAAGGGGCGCTTCGTTCAGGTTCTTTCCTTCTTCGCTATCTTCATCTACCCATAAGTCCGGGAAAAGTCGCTCTATCTGTACCGGCATCAGTCCCGAAAAGATAGCGTTACGGGCGTATTGGGTGGCGGTAGGAAGGATCGTATAATACAGGTCTTCTTCAAAAGTAAAATAGCCGGCCAACAGTTCCTTTATAACGCGCCACTGGTCGAGGCGGAAATTATCTATCAGGATAAAGAATACTTTTTCATCCTGATCAAGCAGGGGGAATACTTTTTTCCGGAACAGGTCCGGGCTTATTAGCGGGCGGTCGTCGGGCTGCCGTATCCAGTCGATATAATGCTTTTTCACAAACTTTCCGAAAGCGCTGTTGGCTTCTTTCTTCTGCATGCGCAGCATCTCCGCCATTTGCGCTTGCCCGCTCTCGAGTTCCAATTCCCAGAATACAAGTTTTTTATATACTTCTATCCAGTCGTTTGCCGTAAGCGAATCGTTTATCTGCATCCCGATACGGGAAAATTCCTGCTGGTAGCTTACTGTTGTCGCCTCGGTGATAAACTTATCCTTATGTACATTCTTTTTTATGGAGAGGAGTAGCTGATTCGGATTTACCGGCTTAATCAGGTAATCGGCTATTTTATTTCCGATAGCCTGGTTCATTATGCTCTCTTCTTCGCTTTTGGTTACCATGACTACCGGCACGGCCGGGTCTGATTCTTTGATCGCCGACAAGGTTTCCAGCCCTGTCAGCCCCGGCATATTTTCGTCGAGGAAAATGAGGTCGAACGTCTCTTCTTTACACAGGTCTATTGCATCCTGCCCGCTGACTACGGCTGTCACCTCATATCCTTTGTCTTGCAGAAAGAGGATATGCGGTTTCAACAGATCAATTTCATCATCAGCCCAAAGTATCCTGTTTTGTTTTGCTACCATCGTTTTTTTATTACTAAACGGCGTTAGTTCTTTTTCATTGTATAATCGGTGATTCCTAATGCCTGGTAAGATTGCAGCAAGGCCTCGTCGTTGTCTGAAATCATTAGCAGAATATCGCCTTCTTTTAAAATCGTACTGCCTTTAGGGATAAAATACCGCCCCTCGCGCATCACCATTACCGCCAGGGTGTGGTCGGGAAGCGTTAGCTCCATCAGTTTGTTTCCATGTTCCAATACGGCCGGCGTGATTTCTATTTCGCTCATCGCGCTTTTTATCCCGTCGGGAAGTTCGATGCCGAAAACATCCTGCCGTTCCGGCTCGTCTACCATACCGAGGAATTTAGCCACGGAGGTAACGGTAGTTCCCTGTATCAGCAGCGAAAGTATGGTTATAAAGAATACAACGTTAAAAATAAGCCCGGCATGCTCTATCCCGGCCGTAAGCGGATAGGTGGCAAATATAATAGGTACGGCGCCGCGGAGCCCTACCCACGATATATAACACTTGCCTCTGAAAGAGAAATTCTTAAAAGGGATCAGACACAGGAACACACTCGCCGGGCGGGCGAGCGCGATCATGAATACGCCCACGGCAAGCCCTGTCGTCGCTACCGATAAAAGCTCGTGGGGATTTACCAGCAAACCCAGCGTAAGGAACATAACGATTTGCCATAACCAGGTAAAACCATCGAAGAACGTCCCGATACTTTTCTTATGGATAAGTTTACTGTTTCCTACCGCCAATCCTGCAATGTAAGCGGCCAGATAGCCATTCCCCTTCAGAAGCGTTGTGGCGGCGAACGTAAAGAATGCCGCCGCCATAAGAAGAATGGGGTACATCGCTTCGTTGTCAAGATTGATACGGTTAATCGTCCAAACCGTTACTTTGCCCAGCAGGTATCCTGCCGCAGCCCCCCATACCAGTTGAACGATCATGGTTAGTACGGCTTCCCCTAAATTAATCCCCCCCGTCTGGATATAGGATATCATCAATAAGGTGAGCATATAAGCCATCGGGTCGTTACTGCCGCTTTCCAGTTCAAGGGCAGGGCGAAGCTTTTCTTTCAGATAAATACCTTTACTTCTGAGGATAGAGAATACAGACGCCGAATCGGTAGACGACATAACCGCCGCTAACAGCAACGATTCGGGAAACGAAAGGGCCGGATGCCCCGTTACCCACAAAAACAGATAATAGATAAACCCGCCTGTAATAAAGGTAGTAGCCAGTACCCCCACCGTAGCCAGTACGACGCCCTGGGTAGCTATCGGCTTAACGTCTCCGTACTTGGTGTCCATCCCGCCTGTAAACAGGATGATCGTTAACGCCAGCATACCGATAAACTGGGCTAATCCCGAATTGCTGAATTGTATCCCCAGCCCGTCGCTGCCGAATAACATCCCCACCCCAAGAAAAATAAGCAGGGAAGGCAGCCCGAAACGAAAACCGGCTTTACCGGCAAAAATACTGGCAAACAGTATGACTGATACTATTAACAAGACAGATTCAGCGCTGCTGAGCAAAGGATGTAATCCATGAAGCATAAGCGGGATAGATTTTATTGACAATCTTTTTGTTTTGCAAAATAAGTAAAAAACAGGCAAAAACGCAAGTCTGCAACAACAGAATTATCGGACATTTCACAGATAACGCAGTATTTCAGGGAAAATTGTTTTTTCTGTCTGACCCCATACGGTCTTTACTCAACATCAACGAGTTCGGCTAATCTTACATTTAATACGTGGGCTATTTTTAATAATGTGCCGATTGTAAGGTTGGTTCTGCCTTTTTCTATACGTATTAAATTGGGCTTTTCAAAATCACATTTGTCGCTTAAGTCCTGGAGAGATAAGTTTTTTGCTTCCCTTAGGTCTCTGATTTTAATACCGATTTTTACTAAAACTTCGTTTTTCTCCATAAAAATGTGATTTTATGTTTGATAACAAAGTTTTATTTTTACTTTTGCAACATCGCTATCATAAATGATAACCAATTGAGAAGTAAATGAGAATCCGTTTGCAGGATAGGATTAGGCTTGGAAAAACACAAACGCAATACATGAATCCTGTACTGAAGTTTTTTATACTTATACCGATACTATTCTCAGCCACAAGTCATGCTGTCAGTATTCCTTATACGCCGCAGGTTATTAATTATTCTGTGGCTGATTACAAGGCCGGAAACCAGAACTGGTCGATATCGCAGCATGCAAACGGACGAATGTATTTCGGAAATAACCGGGGGGCGCTGGAGTATGACGGGATGCGCTGGAAATTGTTTATGTTGCCGGATAATGCGGCTGTCCGTTCATTGTATATAGCAAAAGACAACCGTATTTATGTAGGCTCTTTCGAAGAGTTTGGCTATTTTGAAGCCGGCGCAGACAATCGCTTGATTTATTATTCTTTAAAAGACAAGGTGACGGATTATACCTTTTTCAACGATGAAATATGGACGATAAACGAATACGGCGGGGAGATATACTTTCAGTCTTTTTCTTCTTTTTTTATTTATGACGGCGAAAATGTGTGGCGAGAACATTCGGATCTTCCCCCTTTTTTCTTCTATTCTTTAGACGGCAGCTTATACGCCCAGTTTATTGGCGGAGGCTTTTATCAGCGGGAGAAAGATTCGTTTGTAGAGTTGGTTTCCGCCGCAGAATTAGCCAATGACAATGTTGTAGGAGTATTGCCGTTCAAAGGAGGCTTATTACTGGTCACAGCTCATAACGGATTGTATATTTTTGATGGAAACAGGGTTACGCCCTGGAATATTCCCTGCACAGATATTCTGAAAACAAACGTGGCCAACCGCGTAACCATGACGTCTGATTCCACCTATATTATCGGTACCGTCTCGAACGGGATAGTAGCTATCGATACGGATGGGAAAGCGGTATGGCATATCAACCGGCAAAACCATTTGGCAAACAATACGATACTTGGCCTGCATGTCGATTCGCAGAACAATCTCTGGGCTGCTTTAGACAATGGGATCGCCCATATCCAAACCCATTCTCCGATTTATATTTATGAGCCTAAGGATGCGCAAATCGGCATGGTATATGATATGACCATCTGGGACGACCGGATGTATCTGGCTACGAATCAGGGAATCTATACGTATTCCGACGGAGACCCCTATCCCCGCCTGTTGCCGGAAATAAACGAACAGACCTGGTTTATCAATTGCTTCGACAATCAACTGATAGCCGGATACAACAGAGGGACTCTGTCGGTATCCGGACAGGCAACCAAGCAAATTGCCGGGCCTAACGGAGGCGGTACGGCGATGAAACGGTGCATCATACATGGACAGGAAATACTGCTGCAAACGTCTTATACGTCATTGAGTATTTTCAGGAAAGGAGAGAAAGGGGGATGGGTGTTCAGTCATAATGTCGACGGATTCAGCCATCCGGTTCATTCTTTTGAAGTAGACCCGGCGGGCAATATTTGGATAAGCCATATGTATAAAGGCGTTTACCGGATTACGTTGGACGAAACGCTCCGGAGGGTTCGTACCAACGATTATATCGGCATGATAGATGAGAAAAATCCGAACGTAAGCGTGAAAGCGATGAAGCTAAGAGGAAGAATCGTCCTCACCGACGGACACTCGTTTTATACTTATGAAGACCTCTCCCACCAGATTGTTCCCTACGCCGCATTAAATGAAAATTTGCGGGAAATGGGCGATACCTATCGTATTATTTCTCTGAATAACGACCGGTTCTGGTTTATACGAAAATCCGAGTATGTGCTGGTCAATCATAGCGAAGGGCGTTTTTATCCGATTACCCGTATTCCTTTTTCCCTGTTTACAAATCCGATTATTGAAGATAGAGCCAATATTTATGTGGATAAAGACGGGATATCTTATTTTTGTCTGAATGGCGGAATTGCCCGTTTTGACCCGAAGCTGTTGGACAGGGAAGAATCTCCGTTTGATTTTGCCGGTATAAAAGTCTACAACAGAAATAACGAATACAGGCGCCTGCCTTGTATCGGGAAGATTAGCGCCCCCGTTACAATAGATTACCGCCACAATCATATCGCATTCGAACTATCCCTGCCGGAATATAGCAGGCGGCCGGCCGGTATATTTTACAGGCTGGATGGGTACGACCCGGATTGGATGCCGGTTCCGCCTGATTATGTAATCAGTTATTCCAATATTCCGTATGGGTCTTATACGTTTGAAGCGGCGCTGAAGAATATACAGGGCGAGACGGTCGCCTCTTTAGCGTATCCGTTCAGGATAAAGCCTCCTTTTTATCTGTCGTTTCCGGCTTTCGTTTTATACGTCCTGCTGGCGGGGGCCTTGTTTACGGTTGGGATAAAGGCGTATACGGCAAGCGTGGTAAGGAAGAAAAACAGGCAGATTGAAGAGCAAAAAAAGAAACAGGAACAGCAACTGAAAGAGCAGGAACGGCTTATTATTAAACTTCAAAACGAAAAACTGGAAGACGAACTAAGCTATAAAAGCAAAGAACTGGCAAGCGCCACCTTATCGCTTATCGCTATCAATGATTTCCTTACGGCCTTGAAGAAAGACATACAGGCGCAAATGGTAAACGGGAATTATGCAAAGAAGTATTGCGATAAGCTGCTCAGGTGGATAGGCGAAAACCAGACGAAGGAGGATGAATGGGATATTTATCAGAATAACTTCGACCGGGTGCATGAACATTTTTTCAGAAAACTAAAAGCGCGCTATCCGGACCTTACTCCGGGCGATTTGCGGATGTGCGCCCTCCTGCGCCTGAACATGCCGACAAAAGATATGGCTAAAATGCTGAACCTCTCTGTCCGCGGCGTAGAAGGCGCACGTTACCGCCTGCGAAGAAAATTATGCCTTCCCGAAGGCGAAAACCTGATTGATTTTATGATTACCTTCAAGTAATCTTCGCCTTATTTATTGACAACGAAGCCTAATCTTTCTAATCCTTCCTGTATCTCGGGACAACTCATAAAGAGTTTCCATAGCAAGCCCGTACGGTAATTTTCTATCATAGGAGCTATCGTACACTGGTCGATTGCCAGATAGCGTTGAGGATACCAATCGTGTTCTGTACTGAAAGCGTCGTAAAAGCCATACCTCCCCCAGAGCTTATCGCCCAGGTCGAAATAGAAATGCTTCAGCGCTTTAAACGATTCTTCCGGCGTGTACGGATAACTGCTCAGCGCCGCCGTAGGGGCGATTACGCCGCGATCGTTTTGAAAAGGCATATGAGCGCTGTAGCCATCGACGGAATAGCTGGCTGTAAGCCCCCAGCAGTTGTCGCCATAGCCTTTGAAGCCATTAGGGTTTTGGATGCAATACGCATAATTAATCAGCGCCTGATTTTTGTTGAGCGTCCAATAGTCGGCATACGCGTCATGCAATCTGCGCGGATCGAGGCCAATATATGAATAATGCGCCCAGAAGAGCGGGCCGCCGTACGCTTCCGCCCCGTTGAAGCGCAGGATGAGCGGCAGGCCGTAGGCCGTCTTGTCGCTTTTGATGCCTCCGCCGCGCGCCCATCCGACATGATAGGCCGAGGCCGGGATAGCGTACGTGGGCGAAGAAGCCGCCAGTATGTAGGCGATCAGACATTCGTTGTAACCTTCGAGCGGGAAGTTCATTTCCCACGCGTACTCCGGGCTCCAATGCCAGTAAAGCGCCTCTTTTCCATTCAGATACCAATTCCATTCCATTTCCTGCCAGAGTTTGTCTATTTTGGCCGCCAATGTTTTTTCGCTTTCATTTCCTTCCGAGAAATACTGGCGGGCACAGAGCAGGCCCTGCATCAGGAAGGCGCTTTCCACTAAGTCTCCCCCGTTGTCTTTTGTGCCGAAGGGTTTAACCTTTCCCGTAGGGCCTGTAATCCAGTGGGGCCATACGCCATGAAAGCGGTCGGCCTTTGCCAGATAGTCTGCGATTTTGTGCAGTCGCGCCGCCCCTTCTTCCCTCGATATAAATCCGCGCTCGATGCCGGCTATCAGGCCGGCGATACCGAAACCGCTTCCTCCGGTGGTAATTACGTTGGCGTCGTTTTCGGGATAATCGCCGTCTATATGGATGCGTTCGCAAGCCAGTCCGGAGGTTTCTTCAGCGCCTTCCCACATATAGTTGAAGTGCGCTTGCTGAATATAGGTGAGAAATTCGTCGTCCGATTCAAATGTCATCTGCTTGTCCGGCTCCGGCGTTTGGTAAGTATAATCGTACTTCCTGGTTTGCTGGCACGACAGTAAGCTTATTGCCAACAATAAACTTACTGTCAGTCTCCCGTATGTTTTGTTCATCCTGTTCTTTTTTATGTTATTGCCAACCGGTAAGTACGGCTTTTACCTTTTCCAACTGGATGGCTACCATCTTGTATTCGTTCTTTCCCGAATGGTGTTCTACGCTGTAGTATCCCGGATAGTTTACATCCTTTAATACCTTCAGGCGTTGGAGCAAAGCGGGGTCTTCGCAGCAATCCCAGGGAATATGGGTATGGGCTACATAAGGGGCGGCCGCTTTTTCCTGGGCCCGGTTTTCTTCTTTCGTACCATGCCATCCGCCAAAGTGCATACAGATGCCGAATCCGGGATGGTCTACGGCCTTGATTAATTGTTCCATGCATGTCCAGTAACATTCGGGGCCCCAATGGTTTTCGGCCCCTACCTTGAATCCGTTATCGTACGCAAAGGCTGCCAGTTCTTTGTAGCGCTTTACAATGTAATCAAATTCCTGATCCGTCCATCCGTCTGCGTCATTCCGGCCTTCAGACATATACGGGCCGGCGTCGAAGCGTACAAAGCCTACGCTCAGACGCTTCGCTATTTGCATATAGCGATCTTGCATTCCCCGCAGTTGAGCGGGGTCGTCTTTGCCGGCGGGCATGATGTGGGCGCCGTCTACCGCGATGTTGGGTATTACCAGTTGCCGCTCTTCAAGGGCCAAATGTACTTTGTCGATAAATTCGTCGTCTGTACTTGTAAACATACCGTTCCAAAGGTCGGCAGTATCCAGTCCGTAGCGGTACCGGCAGGATTCGAAGAAGTGGAAGACGTCCATCATACCGGCGCCTGCAAGCCCGTGGAAAGAATAAGAAAGTGTGGAAAGACGTAGCGGTTGCGTCGCGTTTTTGTTCGCGGCAGTCGCGGCAGGCGCGGCAGTCGCGTTTTTGTTTGCGGCAGGCGCCGCAACGTTAATAGCCGGCGCCGCAGTCATAGCGGCAACGCCTGCGATTGATTTTCTGAGGAAATTACGTCGTGTTGTCATGATCTGTATTGTATTTGGTAAGATTACATTTCCCATCCTTTACGGACGTTGCGGGTAAGCAGCTTGTTGGCTGCCGCATCATTGGTAACAGTCCGGCGGGCCGGGTCGTATTCCAGCTTCTTTCCGTTACTCATCAGTGAGACGGAACCTAAATTGAATGTTTCGTTCACCTCTTTTACATATTCGAACGAGCCGGGTCCTTTGCCTTTTCCCCGGCAACCGTCTATCCATTGCTGCAACCAGGGTTCGGTTGGCTCTTCTACGGGGCGCGCAGGCGCGGCCCGTCTGGAGCGGGGATACAAAGACGCCCGCCCGCCGACTATTTTCGGGTCTTCACGCAGGAAACCGGATACAATAGCTCCCTTATCGCCGGTAAATATCATACCTTCTATCGGCAAATCATCTTCCTCATACCCTTCAGGCGTCTGAGGTTTCATACCGCCGTCATGCCATTGAAGAATGATTTTGCCTGAACCGTCTTTATAAGGGACTTCAAACCGGTAGGCGGCGGCCATCGGATAAGAATAATCATTGATAATGGTTGCCGGCACATTATTTTTCAATCCGATAACGCGGGAGAAGCGCGTACTGACGGAAGTAGCCGAGTCAAGTTGCAAAGCCTCGAACACAGGCCAGAGGCTGTAATATCCCATATCGGCAATAGCGCCTGCGCCAAATTCGTACCATCCCCTGAACGTGGCATGCGTATACTGTGGATGATAATCGCGCATCTCTGCCGGGCCGAGCCACAAATCCCAATTGAATCCGTCGGGTACAGGCGGTTTGTCGGTAGGGATAACCGGATATTGCGGCCATACCGGGCGGTTGCTCCAGTTGTGGATTTCCTTCAGCCGGCCGATAGCTCCGTTTTCTATCCAGGTTTTAATCTGCGCCATGTTCCCGCCGGCGAAAGCGTTGTGCGCCATCATATGCGTGGACAGGGGAGAGGCTTTGGCGGCGTCTACCACCTTCATGGCTTCCGTCATCTTGTTTCCCAAAGGTTTGTGCATGATGATGTGCTTGCCTCTCCGGAGGCAATCCAACGCCTGAAAGGCATGTTGATGGTCGGGCGACATGATTTTTACGGCGTCCACATCCTTCATCTGATCCAATAATTCCCGGTAATCCTCCACGGCCGTAATGGAACCCTTGTATCCGGGGCGGTTCTTGCGGTAATAGGTTTCGATTACCTCTTTCATAATATTCCGGCCTCCGGGAATACCTTTTATTCCTTCTTTCCAGGCCGGTTCTTCAATCAGTCGCCGTATGCCGTCGCGAAGGCCGGTTTCGCTCCAATGGATGTAATCGTAGCTTTCGCGATTCGGGTCGGCAACGCCGATGATTTCAATAGCAGGCGCTTTCAGCAATGCGCCTAATTCAGACAGTCCTTCTGTTCCACAGCCGATATGAACCATACAAATCTTATCGCTTGGAGCCGTCATTCCCTTCTTTGCCGCAGCAAATACATGATTGGGGATGATGCTGAAGGCTCCGATTGCCATACTTGCGGAAAGAAATGCGCGCCGGTTCATGGCGGCCGGTAAGTTGTCGTTTGATTGTTTTTCCATGTCTATGTATTATTTATTTTTCCGCATTAAAGATAGACAGAATTTCCTGTTGCGTAAGCGCTTTATCAAAGATTCTCAGTTCATCTGTCAAACTTTGATCCGAGAGATGCGCCCAGCCGGTAAAGCGCGGAGCTCCCGAGCCAATCGACAGGATGGAACAGTCATTCCAGTCTATCCCGCTAAAGTCGCCCCGGCAAACGGCTTCTCCATTGAAGTATATCGCGCAGGAAGACGCGGATATCGTAAACGCCATGTGCACCCATCCTGCATTTGCCGGGTCGAGCGATGCAGCGTCTCCTCCGTCGAACCAGCTTTCGCCTTCTCCATTGCCTGCATTCAGTTTGAAGGTCTGCTTCGTAGCGCTGCCTTCGCGGAAGAACCGGAATCCGCTTACGCGATTGTTCATTTCCGTCGGATTAGCCGGGTCTTCCGGGCTGATCACGAGGATACCGGCGCGGTCGGGCGTCGCGTTCAGGTTATACCAGAACGAGGCGGTAAATTCGGGCTGTAGCAGATTGACGCCCCTTTCGCTGTCTTGTGTCGGGAAAGTAAGGTAGCTATCCAACGCGCCGGCAAGGGCTTTTCCCTTTTTCCCCTTGTCTGCGAAGCCCGGATTGCCCGTCTTTGCCGCATAGCTAATACTTACCAGTTCCATGAAATCGCCATCGAAAGGCATATAGAATTGTTCATTGTCGTATACAGGCTTGTAGGGCTGCACCTTTTCAAATCGAACCGACGCCGAGCTTGTTTTGCCCGACAGATCGTTTGCCGTAACCGTCAGCGTATGTATCCCGTTACCAAGCTGATCGTACGTGAATGCCTCCACTGCCCGGCGATAATCCTTAAAGCTGTTGAATGCCGTGATTTCCTTACCGTCGAGGTTTATAGACGCCGTTTGGAGTTCGATATCATCTACCACTTCAATCTCAATGTTCAGCGAAGTGACGTCTTCTTTCACCCGGATGAGGGTTCCCTCCGACGGGTAATTGATCTTTATAACAGGAGCCGTTTCGTCTGTTCCCGGAGCAACCGGCGTAATGGGGTCTATACCTTCGTTGCAAGCTGTCAGGCAGGCCATCAGCAGCAGGCAAGCCGAACTATATTTTATTGTTTTCATACGTGTATGTTTTATTTAGCGAGTACGTTGTTTTTTATTCTCCTTTCAGCGCCGGAAGCAAGTCTACCTGATTCTGCGGATAAGGCAGAAACGTAAGATCCGGGTTAAACGTTCTTCCGTCGTAAGATAGCTCGCCGTACTTTTCCAGCCGGATCATATCGTAGAAACGCGTTCCCCATTCCATGGCCAGTTCGGCAAACTTTTCATCCATCACCTGATCGCTTGTTACGCCCGACAGCTTGTTTAATCCGGCACGTGTCCTGACTGAATTAACGGCGTCGTCGGCGCTTATCGACGAACCGGATGCGCCCCGCGTCAACGCTTCGGCATACATCAGCAATACTTCGGCATAACGGATACAGATGAAGTTTTTGTTTGATCCGTACTCCGTACGTCCGGATATATACTGGTCGGTCGGCAGATAATGTTTTCCGCTGGAGAACAGGGCGCGTACAAAATCGTTGATCACGTCTCCCGAGCGCGTCGTATTCGATACCCATTCCGGTAAAGAGGCATATTCCGGATCGTTCTTTATCTCGGCGATACCTCTGTCGGTAAACAGGACGCTTGTCTCCAAACGGACGGTTTCCCCTCTGTCGAGCATGAATTTAATGTATTTCAGGCTGGGTTCGAAAAAGCCCCATCCACCGCCCAGCCCGGCCACCTTCGGCGTCCAGTTTTGCGGGCCGTAAAAGCCAAAGAGATGTCCCTTTCTGTCGCCCGAGCCTTGCCCGAAATCAGAGTATTGCCACTCTAAGAGGTTCTCTTTATTTAGCTTTCCCTTGATTTTGAAGAGTTCATAAAAGTCTGCCTCCAGCTCAAACTTGCCGGATTGAATAATCGGAGACGTCGCATCGGCCACCGCCTGGTAATTTTTAAGTTCCAGATTGGCCAACGCTTTTATTGCCAACGCGGTATATTTGGTAACGCCCCCTTTTATATCCGAACGGTCGCGGGGATGCATATCCGGCAGAAGCGGAATGGCTTCATCCATAAGCCCGGATATGTATTGCATCGCCTGGTCTTTAGACGACAGTCCGGTTGTCATCAGGTTGGTAGGGTCAAAATCAAGCGGGACGAACACGCTTCCCCACACACGCGCGAGGTTGAACATCAGGAAGGCCCGTATTACTTTCGCTTCCGCTATATACTGTTCGGCCAATTGGGCGCTCGCTCCGTTTTCCTTATACAGTTCAATCTGGTTGACGGCAGAATAAGTGGTATATATCTTGCTGTAAGAGGCTTCCCAAAGCGAGTTGTACATCCAGTAGTCTTTGTTGTACCTGAAAAAGTCGGTCTCCATAAAGTCTTGCTGGTCTCCCAGTCCGCCGGCATTTACATCATCGCCCCGTACGGCGATAAGCGGGTAACATTCCCAGCCCATATCATAAGCGGTAGCATATACGCCGATTATCGGCAATATCATATCGGCAGGCCTTGTATAGTCTGTCTCTTCGGTGAAGGCTTTGTTTTCAGCCGGCTCGTCCAGCAAATCATGGCAGGCCGTTAAGAAGAGCGGCAGCATTGCAACGGGATATATCAAATATTTCTTCAACTGTTTCATGTTATTTCTTTTTACGATTAAAACTTTATATTCAATCCGATGGTATAAGTAGCCGGAACGGGATAAGCCTGCGTATCGATACCGTTTGCTATCTCGGGATTAAATCCATTGTAGCTGAATACGGTGAGCGGCCGGTCGGCAGTAAGGGATATCCGCATGGAAGGCATAGCGAGGCCAAACCATTTCTGCCCTCTGATATGATAGCCCAACTGGATGTTCTGTATTCTGAAGAAGGAGCCGTCTTCTACAAAATAATCGCTCATTTTCTGGTTCCATCCTTTCCTTAATCCGGCAGACGACGGATACTTGTCGGATGTTCCTTCTCCATGCCAGCGATTAATGGCCAGGTCGGCGTCTACGTTGGTATCGTTCGTCCAGATATATTCTCCCCGTTTACGGTTGAGTATTTTGTTGCCCGACTGCCCCATGATATGAACCGACAAGTCTATGTTCTTGTAGCCGGCCCCGATATGTCCGCCATACATGAAGGTGGGGAAATAAGAACCCAGCACCACCCGGTCGTCGTCATTCACTGCATCATCTCCGTTCTGGTTTTTATATTTGAAATCACCCGGCGCCAGGCCGTTGGCTACTGCGATGGGGTCGGCGTTTATTTCTGCTTCATTCTGATAAACGCCAGCCACTTCATAGCCGTAAAAGGCCAATAACGGCCGACCTGTAATCGAGCGTTGGCGAAACTCGGCGCTTCCGCCGTCTATATAAGGCTGCCCGAACAAGTCGCGCACTTCATTCTTCAAGGTAGAGACGTTGAAACCGATGTTGTATCTGAAATCCTGCCGTATATTATCTTCCCAGTTTACGGCCAGTTCAAAGCCCGAATTACGGATAACGCCCACATTCCTTATCACCGTGCCACCTACGGCGGGGATATTTACATTGATCGCTGCATTTTTGGTGTCGCGTATGTAATAATCGGCTTCCAGGTTCAATCTGTTTTGAAGGAAATCAGCCGATAATCCTACATTCGTTTCTTCCGTCTTTTCCCATTTGAGCGAAGAGTAAACACCCGAAACCGTTGTGCCGGAAACGAGCACATCGTTGACGGCCGTCGTAACCAGGCTTGTCGTTAAAGCGCCGTCGCTGGCTTGTATCTTGTCGTTTCCGAGTTGACCCCAGCTTGCCCGTATTTTCAGATAATCCGCCAAGCCGTTATCCCTCATAAATCCCTCTTCAGACAATACCCATCCGGCTCCTATGGTAGGGAAATACCCCCATTTTTCCTGGTATTTGGAACTTCCGTCTGCCCGCATGGTTCCGTATAGCAGGTATCTGTTGGCGTAATTGTAAGAAATACGTCCGAAATACGACATCCCGTACTGGCGCGTACCATCGTCTTTAACATCATCCGCCGGAACGGTTTCCGCCTGATCAATATACCACGATTGTTCCTGTCCGAGCGGGAAATTCAGCCCTTTCGCTTCAAGCAGCGTATAAGATTCGTCGCGGAAAGAAGAACCGGCCATGACCGAGAAACTGTGATTACCGATTTCTT
Source organism: Tannerellaceae bacterium (assembly GCA_031288515.1). Lineage (GTDB taxonomy): Bacteria > Bacteroidota > Bacteroidia > Bacteroidales > Tannerellaceae > DFXE01. The sequence goes on along the minus strand of JAITRG010000310.1, from coordinate 2,688 downwards.
CCGTATAAGTAAGCAGGTTATCCCAGGTTATGTCCGAATAAGTGATGGCTCTTTTAATGATCGAAGCATCTTTCCGCTGGAAATTATCGCCCAGATAGTAAGGAAGCAATACTTCCCGCTCATTCAGGCTGCTATAAGCCTGGTTGTAACTTGTCTTAAACGTCAATTTCCGGGGAACTAAGGCGACGTTGGCATAAAAGCCGGTCAGTAATTTATTGATAAGATGCTTTTTATTCGAGTAGGTAAGCGTAGGGAACGGGTTCTGTCCGCCCCGGTAGCCTAAATCCTGTGCATTCGCAAATTTGTCGGGTGTTGCCGCTTCGTTAGACTCGTCGTAGACCGGAAGAACCGGCACAGCGAAATAGGCCTGATTCCAGGCGCCGGCTTCTTCGGGATATTTGGTTGCCTGGCTCCAGATCACATTTCCTCCCAGCGTAAGCCAGTCGGTTGTTTTGTAATCCAGCTTCGTACGAAGGTTGAAACGTTCGTATTCATTCTTCATATCCAGGATACCTTCCTGTGCGAAATAGTTTGTTCCGATAGAATAAGAAGCCCTGGCGCTTCCTCCCGATACATCCATACTATAGTTCTGTATACTGGCCGGGCGTAGTATTTCTTTGTACCAGTCGGTATTTACGTCGGGGACATTCGGATTAATACGGCTCCGTCCGTAACGCAGCATCGCCTTCTCTATATTACTGACGTCGGAAGCCGATCCCGATTCCATCGCCATACCGGCGTATTGTTCGGCATTGGCCATTTTAAGAACATTCTGCGCTACCTGGTAGCCATAATAGCCGTCGAAGGTAACCTCCGTTTTCTTGTCGTATCCTCCGGATTTCGTTTCGATGAGGATAACGCCATTCGCCGCCCTCACGCCATAAATAGCCGCTGCCGAAGCATCTTTCAATACAGACATGGAAACAATATCCGCCGTGTTCAGGAAGTCGATATTGCTGTAAAATATCCCATCCACCACGTATAGCGGCGCTTCATTGTTGTTCTTCCCGTCATTACCCGGATACGAACCGACTCCTCTGATTCTTACGGAAGGAGAATTACCCGGGCCGCCGCCGCTTACTATCTGAAGCCCGGCCACTTTGCCCTGTAACGCCTGCATCGCCTGTCCGGAAGGCGTTTTCGTAAGATCGTCCGATCGCAGGGTAGCGATAGAAGAGGTAAGGTCTTTCACTTTACTGGTTCCATAGCCGATGACCACAACTTCCTCCAGCCGTTGCGTATCTTCCGTCAGTTCCACGTTCACAACAGTCTTTCCGTCGACAGGAATTTCTTCCGTCAACATTCCTATATAGCTGAATACAAGGATAGCATTTGCCGGGACATTAGCTAATGTATAATCCCCGTCCGGCGTTGTTATCGTACCATTTGTTGTTCCCTTTACATGTACATTTACGCCAATGGCAGGGAATTTGGTGGCTTTTTCAGTTACTTTACCTGTAACTGTCAGATTGTTTTGAGCAAACACCCATAGAGCGGATGTCGACAAAAATAGACAAAGCAAAAATTTAATTCTCATCAATTATAATTTTAGATTTAACATATTTTCGGTAGTGTTTGCGCAAAAGAACTTTTAATAGATAAAAAACACAAAATTTACCATACGTAAACGTTACGATGTGGAAACAAAACTGTTTCCCTCACTACGTTTTTAGTACGATACCCCGTTCTATTCCCATGATTCTCAATTTGATAAAACGGCAGCGCAAACTAAGCGCGAATTTATATCCCCGTAGGAAATTCCTTTGCCTGCTCTGCTTAAACCATTTACCGGAGACTGTTATGATACCTGTTTTTGATATGCCTCTTTCATCATGAACAGAAAAAGCATTGTCGTAAGAAAGATACAGGTAGAAGTCGATAGTTTAAGAAATGCCATGAAGCCGGGTATTGAGAAGAAAAGATAAATATCGATTAAATTTTGTATTGTGCTTATATTTGGCATATGTATAGTTTATTTTTGTCCCAGCATTTTTTTTATGTTATATAAAATTAAGAATACAGTTATATGCTAAATTTTGCGTCCATAGATTTTGAAACTGCAAATTACAATCGCTCAAGCATTTGTAGTTTGGGTATTGTAATTGTGGAGAATGGCGTAATCATGGATAAGATATACCGCCTTGTCCGTCCGCGACCGAATTTTTACTGTTCATGGGCAACGGGTATACATGGTTTGTCTTATTATGATACGTTGAACGAATTGGAATTTCCGGAAGTTTGGGAGGATATTGAACCCAAGCTGAGAAACTTATCGTTGGTTGCTCACAATAGTTCTTTTGATGCAGGCTGCTTAAAAGCTGTTTATGATTTATATGAGTTGCCGTATCCGAATTATGATTTCCACTGCACATATCGAACAGCTAAAAGAAAATTTCCTGATTTGGCTAATCATCAACTGCATACAGTAGCAGCTCATATTGGATATGACTTGAAAAATCATCATCATGCTTTGGCTGATGCAGAGACGTGCGCAGAGATTGCATTACTGATTATATAGAATATTTATGGAATTAAAAATAACGATGTATAGCGAACAAAAAGGCTGGTCTATTATACTTCGCGCGGGGTAATTTTGTGCATTGCTTTTTCATCGTCATTGCGGCCTTCCCCTTCTTTGCGAAGAACGAAACAATCCGGCGAATACAAGGCGCCTTGATTGCTTCACTG
>JAITRG010000199.1 GCA_031288515.1 Tannerellaceae bacterium | reverse complement strand
ATTTGCCGATGTAAGTATGAGCTGTTGCGCCTGTTTTAAATATTCGATGTATTTCATACGGCTCTTGCTTTTTATAGGGAAAATATACAGAAGGATATAATGACGCATAAGGCAGATAGAGCTATCCATAATAACGAGGGAGTTGCAATAGCGCCAATAATTATAACCACATCAATCCATATAATGCAATTCCCTATGATTGTTCTTCTATTTTCCTGTTTCATATGATTTCCGTTTTTCAATTATGATAGCTTATTAAGCGGTACCGCATTGCCAAGCGACATCATGGCGCTTGCCCTTTCCAGCTCGGATCGCTTGTAATAATATTTCCCGCGCTGTGGGTTTCCCGTCGGATAACCGGTTATCCAGCCTTTTTCCCTCCATTCGCGAATGTGTCGTTTCTTGTATGTCTGTTCTGCCTGCGAGGCGCTTACCTCCTCTTTCAGAAGTCCCAGCTCTTTCAGGGTACTGATCGTTCCGATTTTAATTCCGGCTGTTACAATGTCTTCTAATATTTTATTGTCAATAATCATAGCAATGCTGTTTATTGTTTTAGGATTTTGAATAACGAGATGGCCTTATTTTATTTTAAACTCCCCGGACAACGCTTTGTCCGGGACGCCTTGCTGATTAATGGATGATTTTTATTTAATTGATATTTAATTGATATTTAATTTAATAATATTTATGCCTTCAATCTTGTGCCCTCGCAATATATCTACGGCTTCGTCGATGCGAAACATGAGAAAACCTTTTTTATACCCGTCGCGACGTGCATTTGGGTACAGAAAATTAAAGCATATGTCCGATCCGTCCGGCGCGAACTCAATGCCGGTCACGAGATTACTTTCTAATGCCTGTTTAATCATTTCTTTTAAGTCGTTGGAGGTTTTCATCTTAGAATTTGCGTGTTATTACAGGATCATTACTTCGCCTTTACAGATACCGGATTTGAAGCAATACGCGAATACGTATTCCAAATTCGGGTTGGCATACAGTATAGCGGCATCGGAACGACGTACCAACTGGTGGTAAAAGTTCGATCCCGTTTTGTTATTATAGATGTAGTCTATATAGTATTTTGACCTGCCCTTTTTCAAGTGTGCTATTAACAGGTCGTACGCTTCGTTGGCGGCTTCATCCTGCGTTTTACAGGTAGCTTTCGAAGTCACTAACAGGTTACTGAAATCGCCGCGAAGGTATTCATCACGTTTTAAAATGCAGACTACCACTCCGTTGTATGTAAGCTCGTAGCCCTGTTCGTTTAATTCTTCTTTTATTTCACTGAAAGTCTTCATTACTGTCTTAATTATATTTTCGTTATCGTTGTTACATACTCCACCCGGTGGCGCCTTGCGGAATACATCCGCCGGCACCGAAATGAATCCAGGTGGCTTATTGCGAGTAGTATACTTACTGCGAGTACTGCCGATAAGACTTGCTTTTTCTTTTCCTCGAACGAAACCCCGAAGGCTTCGCACCAGTAATGCGCGGTAAGCTCTGACACCTTGGAGAGGCGTAATTTCGTCTTCACGTTGCAGATAGTCTTACGTGCCGTTTCCCGCGAGATGAAAAGGGTATCCCCTATCTCATCCGCCGAAAAGCCGATAGCCGCAAGGCTTAACACCTGATTCTCTCTCCTCGTCAACATGGCGGCTAATCTTTCAGCGATTTTAACTGCTCTTCGGCTTGAGCCAGCAATTCCTTGTACTTCACCAACACGGCGAGTTGCGCTCTGGTTAAAACGCCTCCATCACGCTGCACTTTCTTTGCATGCCGGTAAACGGCGTCAGTCACCCCAACCTGTCGGCAGGCTTCTGCTATCAGCCCATGCCCGAATTTTCTTTGATTCTTTTCCATATTTACTTCTTTTTGAGTATTGTTTTACTTACATTTGTCTCTTTACTTTGCATCTGTTACGGGAATAAGCCCGGTAGGGATGCGTTAGTGATGCAAATATACACATATGTGTGTAATATAAAACAGATATATACACAATATCGTGGTATTTAATATTATTTAAGAAATGGGGGAGAATCTATCAAATTTGACCAATGGGGCTTATTTAGGGCTCATCATTACCACGTTGGGAATATTAGTAACAGTATTGATAGGGTGGCAGATATATTCTGCGCTTTCAATTGAGCGTAGAGTAAAGAAGCGATTAAAGAAAACAGAGAAAAAGTTTACGGATAAATTAAGCGGTCAGATCGATGCTAAAACTAAAGAGTTTGATAAGAAATTACAAAGTGCAATAGGAGAAGCCTTCGGTTCCTCGCTGTTTAATTTAGGTGTATCGGTCTATTATTCTGGAGACTATGGCTCTTCCGTAGGCTTTTTCATAAAAGCATTGGATGGCATAAACGACTCGGATATGGATAAAAAAGAAGTCCATATTAGTCGGTGCCTTGATTATATTGAATTGGCTATTGACAATATAAAAAATGGAGATAAAACATATAATGTACTTAAAGATGGAGCAGAGGCCAGTATCCGTATGTTAAGGAAGATTGATAACAGTAGGGTTGACGCGATCATTCGATTCCTGTCGGACATCCTTAACGAGAAAGAGGGTTCCCTCCGGGATGTCTAAATGGCTTCTTTCAACGAACGGAAATGGAGCAAAGATATCCAGCGCCTCTGTTTCGACATCCTTCTGTGTAGCTGGAGAAAGAGGATTTGTGATTGGAATATAAAACCTTGCCATAAAAAAGGTGATTGAATTTTGAATTAATGTTTTGCAAATATACACATAATCGTGAACAATGAAAACAATAGGAGATAGAATATTTGATATAATGATTTACTATTTTGGAGAGGAGAGAGGCAATAAGGCAAAATTCGCTAAAACAGTAAACGAAAAGCCAAATACTGTTGGAAATTGGTTTGCGCGAGGCGATAACATTGGAAAAGACGTCATTAATAAGATTATAGCCACTTTCCCTAATGTAAATTCAAATTGGCTCTTGACCGGCAAAGAGCCAATGTTAAACGAACTAACGACCCCGGAAAACAAGAAAGAATACCAGTCAACCAATGAAACCAGCACACTGTACAGACTGGTTCCCTTGATAAACACCGATGCGGTCGGCGGAATGCATAGAGTGAACGACATCAGTTCTGACGAACCGGAATACATAAAGGCGTTAATTCCTTTTACCGAAGCGTTGGACGGCGACAGATGTATTCAAATAACGGGAGACAGTATGATTCCAACATGCCCTCCGGGAAGTATCGTTCAGATAAGGGAAGTGCCAAACTGGAGGGAATACTTCGGATACGGCAGTATTTTCGTTATACAGCTAAAAGACGGGCGGCGTATTCTTAAGGAAGTGACCAGGTACGATTCAGACCCCGGCAACTATGTCCTTTGCGTATCCCACAACAGCAATGTACCGGCAGAAGAGTTGCCAAAGGATTTTATCCTGAGCGTCTGGAAAGTCATTAAAATATTAACTAACAGAGGATGGTGAAAATATAGATTTTACAATTATACAGTTATGAAAAAGATTGTCTTATTCACATTGCTCTTTTCGCTATTTTTAGGATGCGAGAAGGGGGGGGATATAGATGGCCCCAAAGAAGAAAATCCTTCTACTTCAGTCGATGATCAGAGAAAGCAGAGAGAAGAAGATATTTATAAGGAAACCGGATGCAGGACAAAAGATGCAGATAAAATAAAAAGATGTGGATTATTTGAAACAGGAGGGCATAAATACTTATATGGTTCTAAGGAAATAAATAATAAAGAAAGTCTTTGGGTATCTAAATACAATCAACAGGGTGATTGTATTTGGGAAAAGATTTTTTCTGATCCCAATTATGGATCATTTGCTGCGCTTCCTTTCGTTTTGTCAAATGGAAATATTGTCTTTTCATACGTAAGAAATCATGCCAATAGCATCGAAGTAATAGCGGGTACGCCTATTATTGTAGATATAAATAGTGGAGAAATAACACAAGTCAAAACTAAAGAAATATATTTTTTCAATCAAGTTTTTGTCTTTAGTGATTTCTTTTTCTGCACGTTGTCTGATGATCAGAAAATGATATTATCGGTTGAAGGTAATTTCTCTATGCAAGTATCCAATAATGGTGATGTAATAAACGAAAAAAATATTATAAATATTCCTGCAGATTACACCGTTTGGAAAGATTATGAAAACTTTGTTTCTATTAGTAAAGGGAAAATTAACCGAGGAAATATTTTTAAAACAGAAGATCCGTCTCTTTGGGATTTTTATCCTAATATCCCAAGCGGAGAGCTAATTTCAACTTCCGCCTACTTTGACGAAGACACAGTTGTTGTTCAATTTAAATATAAGATTTCAAATGAAGAAAAAGAATACGAATACAAACTATCATATATTGATGGAAAACAATTGGGGATTCTTGTTGAAAGCATTGAGTTCGAAGAAACCCCAATAAGGATACTCATTGGAAAAGAAATTGAAATAATTACTACCATATATCCCGAAAATGCGACTGATAAAAACGTTACATTTGAGATATCTAACAAGGATATCGCAGATATAAGGCAAACTGATGGGAAATATTATATTGTAGCAAAATCCTATGGGAAAACACAAATAACGGCCAAATCTGTCGATGGCAATAAATCTACGACCTGTGATGTTGAAGTCGTAGAGATTGACGCATTTGCTACAATTACTCTTGATATTGGTACAGGAGGAAACACGATGACAGGATTTTATAGTTATATATATGCTGAATTTAATACCAATATTGGAGAGCGTGTATCAGTAAAAGAGCTTAAAATTAAGAATGAAACAGGATCTCTAACTTTTATTTTAGAAGGGGACAATACGCAAATGTATAGCCATTTTCGCACAAACAATATAACAACTATGATACATTATGGAAATGTACTGAATACTTACATGGCCTATGGATGGAAAGTCGAGATGATATATACTTGGAACGGAAAGGATTATTATATATCATATACTCGGTAAATAAAAAGAGTTCACCTAGATAAATTAAATAACTAATATTATTTATGGATTTACTAATAACTATATTTATAATAATAATGGCGACTATTATCATTATGGGGTTATTATCCAAATCGTCAAATAAAACTGATGAAGAAATTTTAGAATTCCAAGAAAATAACGCTATTCTTCAATACGAATTTCCAAGTCATAAAAGAATTTTGGAAGACAGTATAAATTTAATTCAAACAACTAATAATATAGACACTTTGCTATCACGTTATGATGATTTTATAATTCACTATAACTGGATAATGGAACAAAAAAGAAAAGGTGTTCCTATTGATTATGAATTTCATTCTAATGGTGAACCATTTGAAATCGGAATAAATCTTTTTATAAATTGGCATATAGTTAGAATCGCTCAAAATAATATAGAAAATTATAAAAATAAGATTCAATCATTAAAAACTTATAGAGCTAAAGAAAATTTGATTATTAAATCATTTGAATTAATTGATAAATGCACAAATGCACTAAAAGAGCATCAAATAAAAGACTCTTTTGCATTGACATTGCAAAACTTACATGAAAACATCGAAGATTTGTTTAACGAAATTAATAAAACCAATTAAATTATACAGTGAGCGAAAAAGACAAAACAATAGCCTCCCTCCGAAAACAGCTAAGCGAGCTTCAAAAGAGATGCAACGCCCTCGAACAGGAAAACGCCCTGCTCTCTTACCAGCTTGATAGGATCGACGAAAAGGAGTTGTTCAATATCCCGGATTACGGGACGGACGAATGGGCGGATTGGATGATAGAAATCAATAAAAAAAAGGAGTAAAATAAGGTATGTCTTTGAAATATTCTTGAAATGAAATAAAAAGTTCGTGTAAATCGCTATTATATAACTGTTTACAAATTGTCTTTGCAGGCTTTGGGAGCAGGGGGTCCCAAGTTCGAATCTTGGTACCCCGACAATAACTAAAAGGCTGTTTATCAGCATAGCTATACTTCCCGCGGTAAGGTTTTGTGTATCGCCATCCTCAAAGAACTGAAATTTTAGTATTAGTAAATCGTTCAAATCCGAGGCATATTTAGTACTCGCTTCTGCAAAAAACAATCTGATCACCTCATGGAATTTTTGCGTACTGTCATAATACTGACCATAGAGTATTTGCTTTTTTGTGAATCGCCATAATCGCTCAACGATATTCATATTTGGTGAATACGCAGGCAGAAACAACAACTCTGTATCCAAACTTTCCGCCAGTTCCATTACCGCTTTACAGCGCTGATACCGGGCGTTGTCCAACACTGTTTTAACGGGCATGTCCAGATAGATTTCCCTCAATTGACAAGGAAGATTTGAGCCTGTCGTTTACTGTCTTGCGGAGAATGTGTTAAAGTAGAACTAATTGAAATAGTGAAAAGTTGTACAACTTTTTGTTTGCCGACGACCCTTACATAGTCAATAAGGCTGCTGCGCACCATAAAACAGGCGCTTGTCCATGGAAATCCCCTGCAACGCGGGGACGGTCATAATAATACTGTTTGTCGTTCTTTTTTCCCGTACCGATACAAACTTCCGTTATATTATTCCGTTCATCTATATACGGAAGTAAAGCCAGCCATGCTTCGCGGGCTACCGGAGCATATTTTTCAGCATTTAACCATCCTTGCCTGACTCCTGTGATAAGGGCATAAGTGAACATCGCTGATCCGGAAGTTTCAGCCCAACAATCAGGTTCGTCTATCAACTGGTTCCACATGCCGCTGGGTTGTTGATATTTCTTCAAGCTTTCCATCATGGTGAGATAACCTTTCATGATGCGCGGACGGTCTTTGTGATCTTCAGGCATATAGCGGAGTAAGTCGGTCATACCTACAGCCATCCAACCATCTCCTCGCGCCCAATAGTAAGGCACATCCGGCGCATGATAGAATAGGCCGTTGGGGCGTTGCAACTCGTCCAGATACATCGCCATTTCTTCTGTTGCCCGGTCGAGATATTTTCGGTCGCCACTTGCTTTATATGCTTGAGCCTGTACTACGGTGATCATATACATATCGTCGATCCACAAACGGGTTTGCCAAGAATATCCTTTTTCTGCCCAATATTTTTCTTCAATTTTCGGTTCCTTTGGTAATTCCCACTGACTATCCGCATAGGCCATTCCTATCTCCCGATATCGCTTATCTTTTGTTAGTTGATAAAGTTGCAGAGCCAATCCTCCAAACATATTGTAATCCACATGGTTCATCGGCGGCAATAATGCTTTTTCCCTGGTAAAGAAAGGTTCAAATTTATTCTGTAACTGTTTAATCAGTTCCTGATCCTTTATTTGAACAGCAAAATCAAGCGCTCCTGACCAAATACATACTTCTGCATAATGGATATATCTCCCTGCATAAAGGTCATGCCTGTCGTCCACAAAATGATATGCTAATCGCTTGCCAATTTCCTCGGGAGTATATCCTGCCGGGAAATCTTTTAGTATACTGGTCTGAGCCACTATGAACTGAAGGGGTAAAAGAAATAAGAATAAAAATACTTTTTTACACATAATCAATAATTTATAGAGTTATTAAATTGTTTACTATTAACCGGCCAAATGTACATTCAGCTTTTATTTTTTCCAGTCCGGTTCGGGGAATAGCCGGATCAGACCGTAACGGATATAAAATTCAAATATTTCTTTATCCGACCCCATAACGCGCGGATCGCCCGTTCGTTCCAGCTCCTTTATCAAAGCGTTCTTCAATTCTTCTTCCACATCGGAATAATCTGCATCTCCAGCTAAGTTGTGAAGACAGAACGGATCATCCGCAATACGATATAACTCAAACTCATGCCGCTTGGCATAAGCAAGATCAAAATATGGCCGGATAGCAGGATCTTTATAATGCTCAATAAGGAAAGACTTGGAAGGCGCGGCATCTACATCTGTAAAAGCCCACTCGGAACGATGGATACCTTTATCGTCAATTCCATACACAGGCAAAAGTTTTCCTGTCTCTTTGTCTATTGCCTGAGGCGCTCCGGCAGGCCAGCGTTCGGGTTTTATGTTCCATATAAACAAAAAGTCGGAACTGCGAATGGCTCGTTGTGGATACCCCAGGTTCTGCCAACGGGAAGAAGAATGTCTTTCACGCCCCATATATACATATTTTTTTGTCTCGTCTATAATTCCTTTCTTTTCTGATTTAAGGATGTTTACTATACTATGACCCGACATCGGTAACATTCCGTCAGGTTTCATGCCGGCCATTTCAAGAATTGTTGGAGCGATGTCAACAAAACCTACCGGATCATCCACATGCCGACCGGCAGGGAAGTGCTTCGGATAACTGATTGCCAGCGGTACGTGTACGCCGTATTCAAAGCAATTGGCTTTTGCCCGCGGGAAAGGCATACCGTTATCCGCCATTACAATAACAATCGTATTATCAAGTTCGCCTATGGAATCCAAGTAATCCAGCATCTTGCACAGATGTGAATCCGCCCATTCTATCTCAATAGCATAATCCAGTATATCGCCCCTTATTTCATCCATATCCGGTAAGAAACCGGGAACATTTACCTGGTCAAGGCTTTTTCCGTTACGCTTCCATGAATCTTTTTCGTAAGCGCGATGCGGCTCCATAGATCCATACCAGAAATAAAATGGCTGACCGGCTTCACGCTGCCGCATGAAATCACGAAAATTCTCAAAATAATCAGTCAACCCTATCTCTTTTGCCGTTCGTGAATCCGACAGTTCTCCTTTTGTATATTTATACCGGTTGAATGCCCGTCCGGCCGCATCATTCTTTCTCCATAAAGAATCAGCCTCACTTTTCGCATATTGGAAAGGGCCGACTCCTTTCCCCGTAAACCCGGTATGATATCCATTCGCTTCCAAGACATCGACAAACGGGACATACTCCTTCATCCAGGAAGATGCATGTTGCCCCGATTGTTCATTCTGCCAATGATGCCGTCCCGTCACCAATGCACTTCGGGAAGGCGCGCTTCCCGGCGATCCGGCATAACAATTCGTAAAATACACCCCATTCATCGCTACTCTGTCGAACCCTGGAGTAGATACAAAATGGGCTCCCGCAAACCCTGTATGCACATATGTCTGATCATCATTAATAACAAGCAGGATATTCGGCCGCTTTACAAACGCAGCTTTCTCCTCCTTACACTCTGCAAAAAGAATTCCGGGACCAAAAGACAGGAAAAATATATTTGGCAGGTACTTCATAAGATATGTTTTAGAAAATATACGATTAAAAGTTTGATAAACAGGTCTTATGGCGAATTTAATTCTCAAATAAAACCTGTTTGTCAATTAAAAAGAAAGTAAACGCTAATCGCCGTCATAAACTAAAGGGGCGACGTTCTTTTCAGTCCCGGGATAACCTTTATTTTGGTTTATAATCCCACCGGTATTTGTGTTTATAGCATAAGATGGAATTGGCCAAAAGATATGGAAAGGAGAACATGTAAAGTAATTTCCATAAGGAGTCCTGACTTCCTTATTATAAAAATCACTGACTTCCACTACTCTGTCATACCAAAAATTATCTTCGGTTATTCTATCCATACTGTATACTTTCCCATTATAACATTGGATACCCGTTCTTGCATAGATGACAGCTATCCTTGTCAGTTCCACTTTTCGTGATTCTTCATAGTATAATTCCCTCGCCCTTTCATCCAGTATCGCATCTATCTGTTGAGCTTGAATATCTGCCGCAGTATACATGTATTGCGCATTCGCTCTCTGCCGTACCACATTTATATCATCAGCCGCCTTTTGCCATTCATTTTTCCATGCATAAGCTTCAGCTCTAAGCAGGTACGTTTCCGCCAAACGGAAAATATACCAATCGCCCGGTCCACCCTGAGGCTGCACCCGGTCTGGATCAGGAACCCATACTTTATAATGAGGCCAGCTAAACCAGCACCTTATCGTATCGCTACACAATATTACTCTTTGATCATTATACAATTGAAGGTTCTTTCCATACCATTCATTTTCACTTCTTTTCAAAGCAGGATTATTATAAACCAGCATCTCCATAGTGATCCAGTTTTCATTATCTGTCCTATGCCTGTAATCGGAAAAATCTTCACTCCCGTTAATTGCCCACACACCTTTTTGCGCATAATATGTCGGGCGGATACGGGCAATACCCCTTCCGTATTTTTCCACAAGACCTATTTCATTATTTGCTGCATCAGATAAACCATTCGCTCCATTAGGCGTTTTAATAATACCGGTCAGTCCATAGTACGGAAGTGCATTTCGCATAGATATGACTCCGGTGGTATTTCCGTCCATACCATACCTGTCGATTGTCATTAATAATCCTTCCGTATTTTCAGACAGGCTTTTATTCTCAACACGAAACATATCCCATACGACATCCTTTTCCGGCACATTTGCATCAGAGCCAAAGCGGCTGGTACATAGCTTATGAACGCCTCCGTTTATCACTTCAGAAGCGATCTGTATTGCTTCGTCAAACCTTCCTTCCAATAAATAATATTTGGCAAGCAGATGTTTACAGGCCGCTTTAGTAACCTGTCCTTTACTCGTTTGATTAGCCTCGGGAACATATTTTATGGCAAACTCAAGGTCTTTGATCATTTTAGACCAGATAGATTCTTTTGTTGTCGTATAATAATCCACCTTGGGTTCGGATGGTTCTTCCAATACAAGAGGGACATCGCCATACTGCAAGGTTTTCATATAATAACGATATGCACGCACAAAATAAGCGCATCCCAGTAAGCTGTTTTTTGCCTCTTCCGATGAAAATTCAACATTGTCTATTCTGCTTACGATAGTATTACAGTCTTTTATATTAATATATGACTCATCCCAATACCAGCCTATTTTTGTATATGCAAGATCGTTGTTTGTTCCGTCAGGAAGCATCTGGTTATTGAGGTCCTGCCATGGGGTTGCCTTATCGGTAGAACCGTCAACCGCAATGTCGGAATATTTCATATTCGTGAGAAATGGCGCCTGATCCGTGCAATATTCATTTCGAAAAGAAGTCAATGCTTTATCCAATACAGCCTGCAGACCGATTTCGTTGATCAATACATTTTCCGGGGCATAGAAGGACAACGGATCGGGATTCAGAAAATCAGATCCACATGAACTCAACAGGCAGGTGGCAATACAGATTACCCCTGTTTTATATTTCATTTTCTTTTTCATAAATCTGTGTATTATCGTTTGCTAATTATAATGTCATGTTTAAACCGAATGTGAAAATCCGCTGAGAGCGCGTTACATCTTCCGGATCGCCAAACTTCCAATCGGGAGCCCATAATGCAGCATTTCTTACATTGAGTGAAAGCCTTAAATTGGAAACAGGCGTCTTATTTAAAAATTTCGCAGGAACTTTATAGGCCAAGGCTACATTTTCCATTCGGATATAAGACTTATTGAACCATACGGAGTAGTTTACCCCTTTTGCCGGAGCAGATCTGAGCCGGGCATAATCATCCAACTGGTTTTCCGGCGTCCAATAAGGAATATCCCAGGAATTACAACGATCCTCAATATGGTCATCATGTTGAGCTAAGTTATAACTTGCTTTATGCCCCCAAAGGGAATATAAGACAAAAGAAAATTCAAAATCCCGGAACAAACTAAATGAATTAGATAATGTCCAGGCAAATCTCGGAGTTTTATATCCTAAAAATTGTTTGTCATTATCGTCTAATATACCATCGTTATTCACATCTTCCAACCTGAAATCACCCGGCGCCTGACTCCATTTTGCCGCTTCTTCTTCCTGTCCTGTTTTCCAAGTACCTGAAATTTTATAGTCCCATATCACATCTTTAGACTGGCCTATAAACCAATTATTATCTATATCATCGGGTTCTTTTTGTCCGATCAGATTTCCATGACTGTCGAAAACATTATATTTTTCTCCGGTAATAGAGATAATTTTATTCCTGTTCAATGAAAAAGTCAGATTTGAACTCCATTCAAAATCGGGCTTTTTTATATTGGTACTATTCAGGGATAGTTCAAAACCTCTGTTTTTTACTTCTCCCAGATTGGCATATACTCTTTTAAAACCTGTAATTGTAGGGAGCTGTCTGTTTACCAGCACGTCAGTTGTCGACATATTATATGCCTCAATCGTTCCGCTAAGCATGCCGTTAAATATCCTGAAATCCAATCCGAAATTATACGCTTCCGTTCTTTCCCACCTTAGTTTCTTATTTTCCATTGTATTTATCGACAAGATTGGAATCGTAACGGCGTTTCCATTCGAGTTCAGTGATTTTCCAGACACAATCTGCGAAAGGGCTGCATAATTATTGATATCTCTGTTCCCATTCACACCCCATGAAGCCCTTAGTTTCAAATGGTCTATAAAGTCTGTTTTGAAAAATTTTTCTTCTGAAACCACCCATCCCAAAGCAGCGGCAGGGAAAGTAGCATGCGGATTTGAATATCCAAAAAGAGAAGAACCGTCCCTTCTTGTCGACAAGGTAAGTAAATACTTATTCCTGTAAATATAATTAAGCCGCGCCATCAGGGCATCCGCTGTCCGCACCTGGTCGCTGCTTGATATTACAGGCAGCGATCCTATAGATATATCATGATATCCCAGTACATCATTAGGACTGAAATTCTGATTTTGCATCTTGTCGGAATCTTCCCGATATTTTTCCGCATTAGCAAGTAACGTGATATCTACTTTGTGATAGGTAAGGAATGTCCTGTTCCAGTTGATAATATTATCTACCTGCCATTCTCGCCTCAGTGCATTTTCACGTGAGGCGCTGCCTCCATACAATCCCCATTGAGGATGCTCGGAGGAATCATGCTCATAGTTATGATAAAAGACAAACCTGGTAGTATAATTCAACGTATATGTAATGCCAAACGGCAATTCTAAAATAGCATAAACCTTTGGAAACAAAGTGAAATACTCCCGTTCGCGTGTTCTGTATGTCGTTGCAAGCAGCGGGTGCGTTGCCTGAATGTCATCATTAGGGTACAACTTTAAAGTCTCTCCGTTGTCATCATAAAAAGAGCTATAGGGCGTTAGCGTCTTATACTGCCCCTGACCGGCCGGAACAGAGCCTTCATCACGATAAGAGAACTGGGTATTTAATCCGACTTTCAAGAATCCGGCAGGCTTACCTTCCAGATTTACTCTTGAGCGTATTGTTGAAAAGTCATCGTCTATGGTTAGAGACTCATTATCCATATATCCTAATGACCAGTAATAAGAGAAATCGTCTTTTTGACCTGAAAGGCTGAGATTATAATCCTGCCTAAGTCCATTATGGAATATATAATCTTCCCAGTCTATACTCTTTCCGGCTTTATAATTCTCTATTTCCAAACCCGTCAGGCGTAATCCTGACAACCATGCGTCAACAAGGTTATCCTGAGTGGTACTATGGTAAGCCATCCAGTCGTTCAGATATTGGGCGTCTATCGTGCGAGGATCATCGAAAGGACTCCAGGGTTGTTGTGCTACCGTAGCGCTATATACGGATTTGAACATATCGGAACGCCATTTTATAAAACTGTCTTTATTGTACGGTTTTAGCCTGTTGGCTGCCGTAGTTACTCCCATAGTCCCGCTGAAGTTGACTACCGGCTTGGCCGTTTGTCCTCTCTTGGTCGTGATGGCAATAACTCCGTTCGTAGCCCTGGAACCATAAACTGCGGCAGAACTTGCATCTTTCATTATATCCAGTTGGTTGATATCATTCGGAGCGATGTCTGATATATCTCCGTTATAAATAACCCCATCTACTACGACAAGAGGGCTGGAGCCCGCAGTTAATGTATTATCTCCTCTGATCATCATATCACTATTCCCCTTGGCCGAAACAGCATATCCTACATTCATTCCAGGAATGCTTGTACGCAGGAGATCACTCACATTGGAAAGAGTGTAGTTCTGCATATTTTCTGTTTTCACCTGTGTAATTGAACCTGTCAGGTCGCTTTTCCTGGCTATACCATAACCTACCACTACTACTTCTCCCAACGCTTGTGTATCATCTTTCAAAACAATGGAAAAGTTCATTTGATTACGCACCGGAATGTTTTGAGCAACATATCCGATATAGGAAATTTCTAATGTTGCGCCCTCTGCAACCATAAGCGTAAACTTCCCGTCTACGTCGGAAATCACTCCATTGGTCGTCCCTTTCTCTACGATATTCACTCCGATAAGCGGTTCGCCGTGTTCCTCAGTGACCGTTCCGGTTATTTGCCGCTTCGTTTGAGCGGCTAAGTCGTTCTGCTTTTTTTCCGGTTTGAAAATGGAAATCGTTTTGTCTTTTATCTCATACATGACGTCCTTATTTTGAAATAAAACAGTCAGTATCTGCTCTAAATTTTTATCTTTTTGATCGATAGAAACTTTCTCCTGAATGTTCAAATCATTATCACGCACCAGAATGGAATAACCGGTTTTCCGTTCAATTTCATCAAGTATCTTACTGATAGGCACAGTTTTCCGTTTGATTGTTAATTGTTTATCTTGCAGCATATCATTTGCGGACGCTGTGAAGACAAAGATCAAATGGAAAAGAAAAAACAGAGAAGACAAATGTAACAAAGTGGAAAAATTCCACCGGCGACAGAATAATGACTCCATCATTCCTTTTTTTTGTTTTTTTTTCATACTTTTGTAATGAATTTTTTAGTTAACAACTAATTTGTTTAAAGAACATTTGAAATCGGAGAATCCTGAACCTTTTCTCCGGTTTCTCTTTTTTAATGATCATGTTTTTACCATATGCAAATTTTAAAGATTAGTAAACTCAGATTATCTGTCTTTCAAAATAATTACATCCCCGGTTCTCTCAAAAATATATTTGTGATCAACATCTATAAAGTTAAATATATCCTCAAGCGGCATGGTCAGATTGATGCTACCTGAGAAAGATTCATTTTGAACCCGCTTACTTTCAACATGTATTTTTATATTATACTTTCTTTCGATGTCTCTCAGGATATCGACAAAAGAAGTATTGACAAAACTCAACTTGCTTGTCGTCCACAAAGCAGCCTTATAAGATTCGGACGGAAACCGGGCCAATTCCTTAGATATATAATTGTAAACCGCCTTTTCGTTCGGCTTCAAATGCATACTTTTATTCAAAGCCATCACATCCACTCTGCCTTCTATCAGACTCACTTCTACCGATTGATTCTCCTGATAAGAGCGAATATTGAATTTAGTACCTGTTACCCTCACCGTCACTTCGCCGGCATAGACTTGAAAAGCCTTAGACTGATCTTTGGAGATTTCAAAATATCCTTCGCCGTCAAGGAATACACCCCTCTCTTTCTTTCCAAAAGACAATGGATATTTCAGAATGGAACCTGAGTTGAGTACCACAACACTCCCGTCAGGGAGTATTATTTTGGTCTGAGATCCAAAAGGCGCTATGGTTTCATAAAAAGTCGTATCGGCATTCTTTTCCGAATGGGTATAAATAAAAAGGGTTCCTAAAGAGGCGGAGCTCGCCAATAATAATATGGCTGCCGTGTTCCGTAAATAGACCAGCCAGCCGGTAGTTTTTCTTTTTGCCTGATTTTTCTTTAGATTCTTCCGGAATTCACCGGTTTTATCCTGTTTCCGGGCTTCAAGCATGGGGACATGGAGTAAA
Source organism: Tannerellaceae bacterium (assembly GCA_031288515.1). GTDB lineage: Bacteria > Bacteroidota > Bacteroidia > Bacteroidales > Tannerellaceae > DFXE01. The sequence goes on along the minus strand of JAITRG010000199.1, from coordinate 8,241 downwards.
GCGTTGAGTTTCACTTTTTCCCTGTATGCCTGTGCGTATATTTCCGACTCTTCTATCAAAGCAAACAATACAACTTTATTTGCATCGGATATCAGACCGGACAAGAACTCCGCCATCAGATTTTCAAACAGAATATCTTTATCTTGTATCTCTTTATTTTGCATCATATTATTCAGTACTTATAATTAGTACAAATCTCAATGGAAAAAAATTTACGCGAAAAGTAAATTTTACACAAAAAAAATGATCAACAAATGTTTCAGCATGGATTTCAAACGATCTATAGCCTTCTTTAGTTGCACGCGCACAGTACTTATACTGATCTGAAATTCGTCGGCTATGATATCGACAGATTTTCCGGAATAAAAATAGGCCTCAAAAACAGCCCGACATTGAGAAGGAAGCCGGTCTACTGCCACACGTATTTGGTTTTCGGTTTCACGCATCTCCACATATTGCAGGGGTACCGGCGTTGATAATATATGGCGCTCATAAAAAGAAAGAAACCTTTCCTTATGTTCATCATAAACCTGTTGTTGCGCTTGTTGCGAACGGAGATAGTTCAAGCATCCGTTTTGCACCGAACGGATTAGATACGAATGAACAGGATAAACCAGCGGATGTTTCCTGTTCCAGATATTCATAAAAACATCATCGACAACTTCTCCTCCTATATTACTGTCTATCACATAATAAATGGCAATTGAATTCAAATAGACATAATAGGCTTCATAAAGCTTTGAAAAAGCCTTTTCATCTCCGGCGTTAATCTCCCTGATAATATGCTCATCAATCTGCTCTATTTGCATAACAACATATCTATAGCAACCGAATTTCTCTGTTTATTTGCAACTGCTACACAATCCTTTAATTACATAATTAATACTGTCGGACGAAAAGTCTTCGGGCAGATCAACCGTAGGGACTTGTGTTTCGCGAAGGCAAAAAGTCCTCTTACATTCTTTACAGTAAAAGTGTACGTGTTGACGTTCAATGGAACAATCACAGCCTTCCTCGCATACAGCGTATTTTAATGAACCTGAGCCATCATCTATTGTGTGTATTAAATGTTGTTTCAGAAACAGTATCAATGTTCTGAAAATAGTTGATTTATCTATTGTCTGCAATTCCGCTTCCAAACCGGCAAGGCTAAACACGGCTTTCCGTTTCAGGATTGTTTTCAGTACCAGTATCCTTGTCGACGTCGGTTTGATGCCTTGCTTTGATAAACGTTCAAGACAATAATCATTCGTATTGTCCATAAATACCACTTATAACAGGTCTGTTTTTTAGTTGGAATATAAAGACTTGGCAATACCTGCTTCCAAGCCGCGGAGTTCGGCTAATCCGCGGAGGCGTCCGATACAGGAGTAACCGGGATTTGTTTTTTTCCGGAGGTCGTCTATCATTTGGTGTCCGTGGTCGGGGCGCATGGCGATGGAACAGCGCCGTCGTTGCTGTAAGGCAAGTAAAGCTTTCATTACGCCATACATGTCTACATCCCCCTCCAAGTGATTGGCCTCATAAAAATTACCTTCTGCGTCCCGTTGGGTACTGCGGAAATGTACGAAATCAATCCGGTCGCCGTAACGTTCCATAATGCCGGCAAGGTCGTTGTCGCCCCGTACGCCAAACGAACCAGTGCATAAACACAGTCCGTTGCTGTCGTTTGGCACAGCGGCAATCAGTTGCCGGAAATCTTCTTCCGTACTCAAAATACGCGGCAATCCCAGGATTGAATAGGGAGGATCGTCGGGGTGTATCACCATCCTTACGCCGGCCTCATCGGCTACCGGAGCAATTTCACGAAGAAAATAAATCAGATGGGTACGTAAACGGTCGGCGTCGATATCTTTATAGCGGTTTAATTCTTTTCTGAATTGCTCAAGGGTAAAACTTTCTTCCGAACCGGGCAATCCGGCTATCATGTTGCGGGTAAGCAGTTGTTTGTCGGCTTCCGTCATGGCGTCGTACCGGGCTTTGGCTTTGTTTTTTTCTTCTTCGGTATATTCTGCCACCGCTTCGGGACGTTGAAGAATAAACAAGTCGAAAGCCATAAAGGCGGCTCTTTCAAATCGCAAGGCTTTCGAGCCATCCGGTAAGGTATAAGCCAAATCGGTGCGCGTCCAGTCTAACACAGGCATAAAGTTATAAGTTACAACCTTTATGCCGCATACGCCCAAATTGCGGACAGATTCTTTATAGTTGTCGATATAGCGTTGGAAATCATCGGTCTGTGTTTTAATATGTTCATGTACCGGCACACTTTCTACTACGCTCCAGCGAAGCCCTGTTTCTTCTATCATACCGATTCGTTTCCGAATCTCTTCCTTTGTCCATATTTCGCCATTCGGGATATGATGTAAAGCCGTTACAATGCCGGTAGCGCCGGCTTGTTTAATATCCCATAAGCTTACCGGGTCATTGGGGCCATACCAGCGCCAGGTTTGTTCGCATAAATACATATCGTTATCGATTACTGATTATTATTAAATTGAAAATGCATCAAATCCTCCGTCTACGGGGATTACCGTACCCGTTACGAATGCCGAGGCATCGCTGGCCAGCCATTGAAGGGTTCCTAACAATTCTTCCGGCCTGCCTAACCGGCCGAACGGGGTATGCGCCATGACTGTTTGGCAACGCCCGGAAGGAGAACCGTCGGGGTTTGTCATTAACGCACGGTTTTGTTCCGTCAGGAAAAACCCCGGAGCTATTGCGTTTACACGTAAGCCTTCGCCGAATTTAAGAGCCAATTCGCCGGCCATGTATTGCGTAAAGTTACTTACGGCCGCTTTGGCGCAACCATAACCTACTACCCTGGTCAGCGGACGTAAGGCCGATTCGGAAGAGATATTAATGATACTTCCTTTTTTTTGTTTTACCATTACTTCGGCAAATACGATCGTAGGGAGTACGGTACCGAATAAATTCAGGTTCACTACGCCACGGAAAGCGTCTATGTCCAAATCAAAAACAGTCTTATCGGGAGGGATTGTAGCGCCTGCCTGATTGCCTCCTGCCAGATTGACCAATACGTCAATTTGTCCGTATGTTTTCAGAATATCCTGTTTATTTTGTTCCAGCGTCTCTCTGTTCAGCACATCCGTCAGAAGGAATAAGGCTTCTCCCCCATCCGATTTGATTTCAGCAGCCAATTTATTGCCTGCTTCCTGATTTCTGTCAAGAATTACCGTTTTCGCTCCTTCTTTTGCCAAGCGCCTGGCCATACATGAGCCCAATATTCCGCTTCCGCCTGTCAGCAAAATCACTTTGTCTTTTACGCTAAATAAATTATCCATTATATATAGTTGTTATAATAAGTTATATTTTCTTTTATCAGGACGTCAATCGGCATGTAATTAACCGGCTCGTCTTTCATATCCAATACGAGGTAGCGGAACAGGGCTTTCAGGCTGTTTACGCCTTGTACTTCCGGGCGTTGGGCTATCAAATGGGTTATTAATCCGCTTTTCAGATACTTTATATTAGCGTCTAATACATCATAGCCGATGAGTTTAAAATGACCCGTCCGGCCTGATTCTTCAAAGTATTCGCCAAGCAGGCAGGCGCGCGAATTGAATATGATTCCCGCTTTTACCTGTTGGTTTTTATTGAAAAAGGCGTCCAACCGTTCTTTATTATCCCCTTCCTTTTCTCCATAGAGCCGTACGGTATGTATCATTCCCTGATAACCCTGTTCGGAAAGATAGGCGCGAAAACCTTCCTCACGTTTCGCCACTTGTGTAGAGCCTTGATTTCCTTTACGGATAAAACGGAAAACCACTATATCATCCTCTTCCTTATTAATCTGCTTCATTACTAATCGTCCGGCAATGTATCCCGAATCGTATGAGTGCGTTCCGTAATACGTAATGCAATGGGTATTTTCAATATAAGCGTCTACCAAGACATACGGTATCCCCAAGCGGTCTAGCCGGGTAGCCAGGTTTATTACGCTCTCCTGGAAAAGAGTGGCAATCACAACGCCCTGGCATCCGGATTCCTCTATCTGCGGAATTAATGCATCGAAACTGTCTTTGTCATACTGGTTAAAATAGAAACGTTCTACCATTATATTATAGCTGAACAACTCCTGCCGGGTTTTGTCAATACCTTCGGAAAACTTCGCCCAGTATTCGCCTTCGGCAAATGAGGGCGTTACGGTTATAATTTTATAGTTCTTTTTCAACGCCAGCGAACGGGCGATAAGATTGGGCTGGTAATTGATTTCCCGGAGCACTTTCTCTACTTTGGCTTGCGCTTCGAACGAGACCTTTCCTCTTTTATGTAAAATACGGTCTACCGTACCCGTTGAAACGCCGGATAGCCTGGCAATATCCTTAATTCGGTATGTTTTATTCATGTAAAAATGTTACTTTATATACTATGTGAACGAACACGCCGACAAATATATAAAATAAAATCCCGGAAAAAGTATCTCCGGGATTTTATCATTCATACGATCTGCTAAATCTTATTCTTTTACGTCTGTTTCCGTTTCTTCTTCAAGACTATTCAAGGGAGAGTTCAGTTTCCTGAATACGCAACAGCACATTAGCGAAATGAGAGGGGCAGCGACAAATATCCCCACTCCCAACAAGATGAAGCCAACTATACATATTCCCATCATTACCAAAGCCAACAGGAATAAGGGCAACGCCTGGCCTTTCGTTATATTCCAACTCTTTTGCAACGATTCTATAATGCCGGCGTCTTCCTCAACGATAAGTTGTACAAAAAACTGTAAACGCAGCGCGATATATATACCGGGAATAATTAAAAGCAACGTTCCTATAAATACAAGGATACAATATAGTAGTCCTGCAACGAAATAGGTTCCTATCTTACGCGCCTGTTGCCCGTAAGCGGAGAATTGCGGTTCTTCGCCGTCGAGCGTCTGAAACAGGTTCTTCGTATATCCCAAAGTAAAAACAATGGCTATTACATAAAAAATCAGGTTAGCGATAAGACTTAACGCAATCGACGTCATAGCGGGGGACAGCAACAAGCCAAATACAAAGGATAAAATCATGTACCCGATAAATAAACCTACCAATATCCAGATTTGGGATTTAAGGGCGGCCCATGAGGCGCTTAACACTTCTGAGATTGTAAATTTTGATTCCATATCATGTAGTTCTTTAAGTTATGTTTAGGCAAAATTATAACTTATTGTTAAACTAACAAATATACTACGCTTTTTTTATCAGACACACATAAAAAAAAGAGCTGATATAAAATACCAGCCCTCTCTCCTTATGTTATTCTTTCCGTTACATATCAAAGAACATTTATTTCTTTCAATACGGCGTTTGTAGCATGAACTGCCGCTGCGCTCTTTGCAAACAGTTCTTTTTCTTCTGCGTTCAAATCTAATGCAACGATCTCTTCGATACCGTTCTTTCCCAGGATAACCGGTACGCCGATACAAATATCGGATTCGCCGTATTCGCCTTCCAAAGCTACAGAGCAGGGGATCATTTTTTTCTGGTTGCGGATAATCGATTCAACCACCAAAGCTCCGGCAGCGCCCGGCGCATACCATGCGGAAGTACCCAAAAGGCCTGTCAATGTAGCCCCGCCTACCATTGTGGATTTTACTGCTTCTTCTACTTTCTCCTTGCTCAACAATTGGCTTACAGGGATACCTTTATAGGTAGCCAAACGAACCAACGGAATCATCGTCGTATCGCCGTGCCCGCCAATAACCATACCTTCCACTTCATTGGCATTGCAGCCTAAAGCCTGGGACAAGTAATATTTGAAACGCGAGCTGTCCAAAGCGCCGCCCATTCCGATGATACGGTTCTTCGGCAAACCTAATGATTTCAATGCCAGGTACGTCATCGTATCCATCGGATTGGAGATAACAACGACAATCGCATCAGGAGAATATTTCAAAGCGCTTCCGGCAACACTTTTTACAATACCTGCATTCACGCCGATCAACTCTTCGCGCGTCATACCCGGTTTACGGGGAATTCCGGAGGTAATTACAATCACATCGGAACTGGCCGTTTTAGCGTAGTCGTTTGTACAGCCAACTAATGTGGAATCAAATCCTAACAATTGAGCTGTCTGCATCATATCCATCGCTTTCCCTTCGGATATGCCTTCTTTCACGTCAAGCATCACAACTTCGTCTGCCACTTCATTGAAGGCAAGAACATTTGCACAAGTAGCGCCGACATTACCGACGCCAACAACTGTTACTTTAGACATAATAATACGTTTTAATATGTTTATTTATAAAAAGATTTTCTGCCGTTAAAAACATGTTTGCAAAGGTACAATGTATTATGATATAAAGAAATTTTCCCTTTATAATTTTACGATTTGTATGTACGGCGGCTGGTTCCGGGGTATAGGCTTATGGGCGTTCCTGCATCTTATTGAAGCTCCCGCATCGTTACGACCGGGATATCCTTTATGTTTTCAGTAATATACGCCGGGCGGTTATCGTGGTAGGCATACCCTTCGTCGCGCTTCAACGGCCATACGACAGGAGCCAGGCATAGCGTAGCGGCCTTAAACCCTTGCATCGTTGCGCCGATACTGCCTGTATGCGCCGATTTCAAAGCCTCGTTCTCAATAACGAACGGTTTATCAAAGCCCGCATGCATAAGCGTATCGAGAAAGTTGCGCCAGTCCATGCTGTCGTAACCGCCAAAGCCCGGTAGCATGGCTTCATACGGATGCCTGTCCCAGTCATGTTCTGCAATGGGTACGCCTGCCCGGGCGGCCAAGTCTGGATTAACGTACTGTTTGGGATACATCGCTCCCCAGTAGATACTGCCTGGATTTACTAAATTACGGGTCGCTTTTACGTGTACGCGGTGCAAACGGCTCATATCGGTGGCCCTGATTACGTCGGCTGGATCGATATGTTGCCAGACGTCGTGCGACGGGTCGTAGGTTTCGCCATGCGCTCTACTGGGGATTAGCACGTACATTAATTTACGCGCCGCCAACGTGCCGGGCAGGTTGTTGTACGTAAACGGCCAGGTTTTCGAGCGCCAGCCTTCCATCGGACAATTTTCGTAGATAATGGTTACGCCCAACTCTTCGGCATAGTTGATAATCGGCGAGAATATCCGTTGGTATTCATACAAATTCTTCTCGAACCCGCCGTCTTGTATGCCCAGCTCGTCATTGTATCCTACAAACGTTCCTACTTTTACATCATTGGCGTCGCCTCCGCACAGATGGGCTATACGGATCAGTTTCAACAAATGATTCTGGTTTTTGAGCCGCACTTCGGGCGAGCCGCCAATCAGGTTCTCATAAGAACCAATGGAAAACCGCAACCCTTCGTAATTGAATCTTTCCAGAAGCCTTTTTGCTTCTTCGGGGCCAAAGGTTTCATAATCCAGATGAGTCGCCACATGGTCGCTACGCAGCCCGTCGCGCGGGAAAACACAAAGTTCCAACCCCTGTACGCCTGTATCTTTTGCTTTAGGAATAATTTCCTCCAGCGAGTAGGGTTTAAATGCCGACGTCATCAGCCAAATTTGATTGTTCATTTCATTTAGTTATTAGAGATTCGTTATTAAAGATTTCCACAAGTTACACTTTATTATTCTACGTATAATACCAAGCCTTTGAGGTATTCGCCTTCGGGATGGTAGATGTTGACGGGGTGGTCGGCGGGTTGCGTCAATTGGTGGAGGATGCGTACGCTTCGGCCTGATTGTGCGGCGGCACTGAAAACGGCCAACCGGAAATTTTCCTTGCTTACCACTTGCGAACAGGAGAAGGTAAAGAGGATACCGCCCGGTTGCACCTTTTCAATGGCGATAGCGTTGAGTTTGCGGTATCCTTGCAGCGCATTTCTCAGTACGTTTTTATGTTTGGCAAAAGCCGGCGGGTCTAATACAATCAGGTTATAATTGCATCCCATTTTTTCCAAGTACTTAAAGGCGTCTTCCGCATAGGCTTCGTGACGGGTATCGCCGGGGAAATTAAGTTCTACATTTTTCTTTGTCAGAAGAATGGCTTTCGACGAACTGTCTACCGAATGAACCAGCCGGGCTCCTCCCCGCATAGCGTAGAAAGAGAAACCGCCTGTGTAGCAAAACATATTCAGTACCGAACGGCCTTTGGCATAGCGTTCCAGCAGGGCGCGGTTGTCCCGTTGGTCTACAAAGAAGCCTGTCTTCTGGCCTCTCTGCCGGTCTACATAAAATTTCAAGCCGTTTTCTACGGCAATATCTTCTTCTGCTTCCCCGCCGTATAGAT
>JAITRG010000192.1 GCA_031288515.1 Tannerellaceae bacterium | reverse complement strand
TATTTACCCCGAGAGGAGGGGCTTCTACAATTTCTCTTTTAAAAATTGTCCGGTATAGGATTCTGTGTATTTGATGATTTCTTCCGGGACGCCTGCACAAACTAAATGGCCGCCGGCGTTGCCACCTTCAGGGCCTAAATCGATTATATAATCGGCACATTTGATTATATCCATGTTATGTTCTATGATTACTACACTATGCCCTTTTTCAATTAACGCATAGAAAGATTTCAGTAATGTTCTAATATCGTGGAAGTGGAGTCCGGTTGTCGGTTCGTCGAATACAAACAGGGTGGGTTGCTGTTTGTCCTGCCCCAGGTAAGAAGCCAGTTTCACCCGTTGATTTTCGCCGCCGGAAAGGGTGGAAGAGGTCTGTCCAAGTTTAATATAGCCTAAGCCTACATCCTGCAAAGGTTTGAGGCGTCTGACAATTTTCTTTCCCTGACTGTCTTTTGATTCGTCGAAAAATTCAATCGCTTGGTTTACGGTCATTTCTAATACGTCGCAGATATTGGCGCTTTTGTATTCGATTTCTAATATATCCGGTCTGAAACGTTTTCCGTGGCAAACATCACATTCGAGGGAAATATCGGACATAAACTGCATTTCAACCGTAATTTTTCCTTCTCCCTTACATTCTTCGCACCGCCCGCCTTCTTTATTAAAAGAGAAATAAGCCGACGAGAATCCTAATTGCCGGGCTAATGTCTGTTCTGCAAATAATTTCCGGATTTCATCATAGGCGCCGATGTAGGTTACAGGGTTGGAACGGGAGCTTTTGCCGATAGAGTTTTGGTCTACAAATTCAATCCCTTTTATCAAATGAAAGTCTCCTCTCAGCGCTTTGCAGTCTACGGCAGCCCGCCCGTTGTCCTCGAGCTTATGTTTAACTCCTTCGTAGAAAATATCACGAACCAGCGTACTTTTACCCGAACCGCTTACGCCCGTAACTACCGTCATCACATTCAAAGGGAATTTCACATCAATTCCTTTGAGGTTGTTTTTGTGGGCTCCTTTTATTTCAATGTAATTATTCCATGACCGGCGAAAGGGCGGAATCGCTATCCTGTCTTCGCCTGTGAGGTAACGTACGGTATAACTGTCGGTATTGTTATGCAGGTTTTTAATATCGCCCCGGTAAACTACTTCGCCACCCAATCTTCCAGCTTTAGGGCCTATATCGATAATATAATCGGCGGCGCGGATGATTTCTTCATCATGCTCTACCACGATAACGGTATTGCCCAGCGTCTGTAACTGCCGTAATACTTTAATCAGCAAATCCGTATCACGAGAATGCAGGCCGATACTTGGCTCGTCCAAGATATAAAGCGAACCGACGAGGCTACTCCCCAAAGAAGTGGCCAGATTGATCCGCTGGCTTTCTCCGCCGGAAAGGGAAGACGAAAGACGGTCTAATGTAAGATAGCCCAAACCTACGTCGAGTAAGAATTGCAAACGGTTATTGATCTCCGCCAGCAATCGCTTGGCTATGGCTGCATCGGTTCCATCCAATTGCAAGTTGTTGAAAAAGGTTTTTAACCCGGTAATCGGGAGGGTTACTAATTGGGCAATGTTCCGTCCGCCTACCGTTACATATAAAGCCTGCGGTTTCAGGCGGCTTCCTTTACAGACAGGGCATACCGTTTTCCCCCGGTAGCGGGCCTGCATCACACGGTATTGAATCTTATAAAGGTTTTCTTCTACAAACGTAAAAAACTGGTCGATGCCATGAAGCCCTTTGGCTCCATGCCACAGTAACGATTTCTCGTTTTCCGTTAAATCATAATACGGGCGGTGTATCGGGAAATTATATTTAGCGCTTTTCATGATAAACTCATAGAGCCATTCACTCATCTTCTCGCCTTTCCAGCAGACAACAGCGCCTTCATATACAGAAAGGCTTTTATCAGGAATCACTAAGTTTTCATCAATCCCCAATACCTTTCCGAACCCTTCGCATGTAAGGCAAGCTCCCGCCGGATTATTAAAGCTGAACATCCTGTCCGACGGTTCTTCAAAGATAATGCCGTCGGCTTCAAACTTTTTGGAGAACTCCTTCGTCACAGTCCCTTCGGCTGTATAAACACGAATAAAACAGGTATCATGCCCTTCAAAGAAAGCCGTTTCTGCCGAATCGGCTAAGCGGCTCTTCAACGTTTTATCTGTTGAAACCGTCAACCGGTCTACTAATAATTCAATCACAGGGGAAGACCGCAACTCTTTCTTTTCAAGTGCCTCTTGTATCCGATAGACCTTATCATTGATAGAAAGGCGGGTATACCCTTCTTTTAACAAAATCTCCAATTGCTCTTTCATGCTACGTCCTTCGGGCAGGATAATCGGAGCGAATACGGCAAAACGCGTTCCTTCCGGGTAAGACAGCGCCCATTGTACAATATCGCTTACCTGATGTTTCTTCACTTCCTGCCCGGACGCCGGAGATATCGTCTTCCCTATACGGGCATACAATAAACGGAGGTATTCATACACTTCGGTAGATGTGCCGACTGTAGACCGTGGATTGCGGGTATTTACTTTTTGCTCGATAGCGATAGCTGGCGGAATACCTTTAATATAATCAGCCTCCGGTTTACTCATCCGCCCTAAAAACTGTCGGGCATACGAAGAAAGGCTTTCCACATACCTGCGCTGTCCTTCAGCATACAGCGTATCAAAAGCCAGCGACGACTTGCCGCTTCCCGACAATCCGGTTATAACAACAAATTTATCACGGGGAATTTCTACATCTATATTTTTGAGATTGTTGACGCGCGCGCCCTTAATCAGAATATTCTGTTCTTTAGCCATACAATAACTTCCTACCTTTCAATAAAAACGCGTAAAGATACGGAAATTAACCGGATGAGTAACTATACATTAAGAGTTTATCAGGGCAACCGCGCCAAAATAATCTATGTTGCCTTTGCCTGTTTCTACTTTAACCCATTACACAGGCTTGTTTGGCGCTATCTTTCATCTTTCAGCCGGTTTATAGATACTTGCGTATGAACGGTTATGGCTGAAAGAAGACCTTTCAGCCTCGTTTCAGAAAAAAAATTACAGGGCCGGTAAAAAAGGGGAAAAATCATTGCTCCCTATTTTCCAAACCATTATAATGACTTTAGAATGCCATTGCGATGACTTTAGAACGTCCTTGCGACGCCTTTGGTAAACCTTTGGAAAGCCATTGAGAAGACTCTGATGAAGCATTGCGAAGACTAAAAAAAAGCGCTATGACGCCTTCAACAGACCATTATTATGGTTTGGGAAAGAGGATATATTGGTTTACTGAAGACTGTATAATGATTTTTTTGGGGAATAAATCCCTCTCTTCCGGTTTCCTGAAAGGAGGCTGAACGGTCTTATTTCAGGATTTTTATCCTGTAAGCCAATTATTTGCAACAAAGCTGAAAGCTGAAAGGAAAGGTGAAAAAGTATCGTTTAGCAGGGGAGTATTCCTGTTGAAAAAGCAGTTTCCGGGCCGGTATCAGGTTTGGCTTCTTTCTTCGCACGTTTTTTAATCTGTTAAAGTAGACTTGCCTGATTAAACCTTTTCCTTTGGATGAAGTCATAATGAGCGACTCTATTTGTAAACTTATTAACAAAGACCAACTGTAGACATGACGAAAAGTACAAAGTGGGGCGTAATTATAGTGATAGCATTGTTTATTACAGGTATGATTGTATATCCCCGGATTAAGAGAACGCAAACCTCATCTAAAAAAGAATCGGAGATACCGCCGCCAACTATGCAAAGGACACAGGCGCTAACTATCCAGGCTGAAATCGTAAAGCCTCAGCCCTTAACAGATAAAGTGATCAGTACCGGAAGCACCATTCCCGATGAAGAAGTGAACTTATCGTTCGAATCGTCCGGCAAGATCATTGCGATTTACTTTCGGGAAGGCAGCCATGTAAAAGAAGGCGATTTACTCTCCAAAATAAATGACAAACCGCTGCAAGCCCAGTTGAAAAAGCTGGAAGCCGAAGTCCCGCTGGCAACAGACAGGGTGTACAGGCAACGGACATTGCTGGAAAAGGATGCGGTAAGCCAGGAAGCTTTTGAACAAGTAACTACCGAGTACGAAAAGCTAATGGCGGATATAGAGCTTGTGAAGGCCAATATTGCCCAGACTGAATTGAGGGCTCCTTTCGATGGTATTATCGGATTGCGTTCGGTGAGCGAAGGCGCCTATGTTACTCCTTCTACCCAAATAGCTAAACTAACGAAGATTTCCCCTATAAAGATTGAATTTTCTATTTCGGAGAAACATGCCTCTGACGTGAAGGATGGCACATCTATTATTTTCCGGATGGAAAGCGCCGACCAGATGACGCACGAATACAGGGCAACGGTATATGCCGTAGAAAGTATTCTGGAGACGGAGACCCGCTCGTTGAGAGTACGCGCCACGTATCCGAATACGAATGAGGCAATCCTGCCCGGGCGGTATCTCTCGGTAGAAATAAACAAACGGGAAATAAAGGACGCATTAGCGATTCCCAGCGAAGCCGTTATTCCTGAAATGGGGAAAAATATCATTTACCTGTACAAGGGGGGAGAAGCCTTTCCGCAGGAAATCATTACCGGACTGCGTACCGAAAGCCGCATACAGGTATTGAAGGGTATCCATGCCGGCGATACGGTGATAACGACCGGCGTGATGCAACTGCGTACGGGGATGAGAATATACATTGATAACCTGGATAACCTGAAGGAATAAGCTATGGCAAATATTTCCGAATTGAGTATAAGTCGTCCGGTACTTTCTACTGTAATCGTACTGGTTATCCTTTTGTTTGGGATGATCGGGTATCAATGGTTGGGCGTACGCGAATATCCCAGCGTAGACCAGCCGATTATTTCCGTCAACACATCCTACCCGGGAGCAAATGCCGAAGTAATTATGAACCAGATTACCGAACCGCTGGAACAAAACATCAACGGTATTCCCGGTATCCGTTCTTTAAGCAGCGTAAGCAGCCAGGGGAACAGCCGTATTACGGTAGAGTTTGAACTTTCGGTAGACCTTGAAACAGCCGCCAACGACGTGAGGGATAAAGTTTCGCGCGCCCAACGGTATTTGCCCCGCGACTGCGACCCTCCAACCGTATCCAAAGCCGACGCCGACGCGACGCCGATTATGCAGATTGGTATCAGGAGCAGCCGGCGTTCGCTGATGGAGCTAAGCGAAATTGCCGAACTGACCGTAAAAGAGCGTTTGCAAACGATACAGAATGTAAGCGGCGTGGAAATCTGGGGGCAGAAAAGATATTCCATGCGTTTATGGCTCGACCCGATTAAAATGGCCGGCTACGGCGTAACGCCCCTGGATGTAAAGAATGCGGTAGACGCCGAAAACGTAGAACTGCCATCGGGCAGTATAGAAGGCAATACGATGGAGCTTTCTATCCGCACGCTGGGTTTGATGCATACGGCAAAAGAATTTAACGACCTTATTATAAAGGAAAATAATAATAATATCGTACGTTTCCAGGATGTAGGCTATGCCGAACTGTCGCCGGAAGACATCCGTACGTTCCTGAAACGAAACGGCGAGCCGATGGTTATCAACGTAATTATCCCTCAGCCGGGCGCCAACCATATAGAGATAGCCGATGAAGCGTACAACCGCATTGAACAATTGAAGAAAGACCTTCCCGAAGATGTGGACATTGAAATGGTGTACGATAATACGCAGTTTATCAGGGCGTCTATTGCCGAAGTACAGGAGACCATTTATATAGCCTTCCTGCTGGTTGTCATCATTATATTTATGTTTCTGCGAGACTGGCGCGTAACGCTTGTCCCGGTAGTAGTCATACCCGTTTCGCTGGTAGGCGCTTTTTTTGTGATGTATGCGGCAGGATTCTCCATCAATGTACTGACCATGCTTGCCGTAGTGCTTTCCGTGGGTCTGGTGGTAGACGACGCCATTGTGGTGACGGAGAATATATATGTACGTATCGAGCGGGGCATGTCGCCGAAAGAAGCAGGCATTGAAGGTTCCAATGAAATATTTTTTGCCGTCGTTTCCACTACCATTACGCTTATATCGGTATTCCTTCCCATTGTGTTTATGGAAGGTATGACCGGGCGTCTGTTTAAGGAATTCAGTATTGTAATTGCCGGCTCGGTTGCGATTTCCGCTTTTGTAGCGCTTACATTTACGCCGATGCTTGCCACCAAACTGCTGACAAGGAGAGAAAAGAAAAACTGGCTGTATCGCAAGACAGAGCCTTTCTTTGTATGGCTGAACAACATCTATGAAAAAGGGCTGAACGTTTTTCTTACCGAAAAATGGTGGTCTGTCCCCATTGTGGCCGTCATGTTCGGAGCGATCGGTTATTTCTGGCAGAAGATACCTTCGGAACTCTCGCCGCTGGAAGACCGTTCGTCTGTCTCCATTAACATACGCGGGCCCGAAGGCGTAACGTTTGAGTTCATGCGCGACTTTGCCGACAGAATCGAGTTGATAGCCGATTCGTTAGCCTTCGAAAGGAAAACCATTATGACCCGTACATTCGGAGCGAACGGATTTATCAGTATCATCCTGCCTAATATCAAAGACAGGGAACGTTCGCAAATGGAAATAGCCGAATCGGTCTCGGCGGCTGTGCGGAAAGAAACCCGCGCAAGAGGTTTCGTACAGCAGCAATCCACCTTTGGAGGACAGCGCGGAGGCATGCCCGTACAGTATGTATTACAGGCTACCGGCCTGGACAAGCTGCAGGAATTTTTGCCCGCATTTATATCGAAAGTAAGCGAAAGCCCCGTATTCCAGATGGCCGACGCGAATCTGAAATTCACCAAACCGGAAGCAAGGATTGAGATAAACCGCGACAAGGCGTCGCTGCTGGGCGTAAGCACCCGCAACATCGCGCAGACGCTCCAGTATGCCCTCTCCGGGCAGCGTATGGGCTATTTTTACATGAATGGGAAACAATACCAGATAATAGGGGAAATCAACCGCCAGCAAAGAAATACGCCATTAGACCTGAAGTCGATTTACGTAAGGAGCAATAACGGGCCGATGATACAACTGGACAACCTGGTAGGGCTGGAAGAAAATGTGGCGCCTCCGCAACTCTACCGCTACAACCGCTTCGTGTCGGCTACCATATCAAGCGGACTGGCCAAAGGATACACGCTGGGCGACGGGCTGAATGAAATGGACCGTATCGCCTCCGAAGTACTGGACGATACGTTCAGGACGGCGCTGTCGGGCGAATCGAAGGAATTCAGGGAAAGCTCGGACTCGCTGATGTTTGCGCTCGTGCTGGCTCTGTTTATGATTTACCTGGTGCTGGCCGCCCAGTTCGAGAGTTTTAAAGACCCGCTGATCGTTATGTTCACCGTACCGCTGGCCATAGCCGGCGCCCTGACTTTCATGAGTGCTTCGGGCGTAACGATGAATATCTTCAGCCAGATTGGTATTATCATGCTGATTGGGCTGGTGGCGAAGAACGGCATTCTGATTGTAGAGTTTGCCAACCAGCGGCAAGATGCCGGCTTAAGCCTGGAGGAAGCCATCCGTTCGGCCTCTATCCAGCGGTTGCGCCCGATTTTGATGACAAGCGCATCTACCATACTTGGCCTGCTTCCGCTGGTGTTCGCCTCGGCGGAAGGAGCGAACGGGCGCATTGCGATGGGTACGGCGGTGGTCGGCGGAATGCTTGTATCCACGTTCCTTACCTTATTTATCGTCCCGGCCATGTACAGTTTTATCTCTACCAACAGAACCAGAAAGAAAGGACAAACAGCATGAAACGATTACTCTGCATAGCAGGCATGGCGGCTTTCTTATCGATCGCTTCCCAGGCGCAGGAAACAGTCAGCCTGAAACGCTGCATCGAAACAGGACTGGAGAATAATTATTCGATCCGTATCATCCGTAATGAACAAGCCATAAGCAGTAATAACGCCACGCCCGGAAATGCCGGTTACCTGCCGACGGCAGATTTAAGCGGCGGACTGAACGGCACGGTAACGAACGCCCGCGACGAACGCAAAGACGGCACGGTAGAAACCTCCGGCGGAATAGCATCCGAAACGGCCAGCGCCGGGCTAACCGTCAACTGGACGGTATTCGACGGCTTCGGCATACAGGCCGGATACGCCCGCCTGAAGGAGTTGAAGGCTATCGGAGAACTGAATACCCGCCTGACGATTGAAGATTTTATTGCCGGCATTTCCAGCGAATATTACAATCTGGTACGCCAGAAAATCCGTCTGCGCAACCTCACCTCTACGCTGAACTTATCGCGCGAACGCCTCCGTATCGTAGAAGAACGGTATCTTATCGGTTCGATGTCGAGGCTTGATTTACAGCAGGCGCAGGTAGACTTTAATGCAGACAGTTCGGCCGTGCTCAACCAGCTGGAGGTGTTGCACCGCTCGCATACGAACCTGAACCGGCTGATGGCTGTCGAGAATGTGGAAGAACGGATCAACCAGAAAGATTCCGTTATCCACCCGAACCCGTTCCTTGACGAAGTGGACTTGTGGAAGAGCGCCATGGAAACGAACGTGACGCTGCTGCTGGCGAAAAAGAATCAACTGCTTTCGGAACTTGACTTAAAGAAGGCCAAAAGCCGCAACTATCCGTACCTGCGCCTGAATGCCGGCTATAATTACAATGGAAACTGGACGGAGACAGGCGTGAACGATTTCCAGCGCCGCCTGGGCTTTACGTATGGCGTAACGGCAGGGATAAGCGTTTTCGACGGATTTAACCGCAAACGCGAACAGCGGAACGCCCGCATCGAAATAGAAAACAGGGAACTTCGCCGCCAGGAACTGGAACTGTCTCTGCGTACGGATATGAGCAACCAGTGGATGGCATACCGGAATAATCTGAACCTTTGGGCGCTGGAAAAAGAAAACGTACTGGCCGCCCAGGAAAACTACCGGATTGCCATGGAACGCTACCGGCTGGGACAACTCTCCGGCATAGAACTGCGCGAAGCGCAAAACAGCCTGCTCAATGCAGAAGAACGCCAGTCTATCGCCGAATACGCCACCAAACTGTGCGAAATATCGCTACTGCAACTCAGCGGACAAATAACCGATTATTTACTCCCCGCATAATTCAGGCGAACGACAAAACGGAAAATTTGCCCCCGCATAATTCAGGCGAAGCTCAAAATAAAAAATTTGCGCCCCGCAAAAATCTTGCAAACTCCAAAATGAAAATTCCAGACCCCGCGAAAATCTTGCGAACAACAAATCCCCCGCGCTACGGGAAGTACGAGTTCCGGGACGGGGCAGACGGCGGCATCCCGGACGGCGATATGACGGGGGCCCAAGCTGAACACAGGGAGTAAGACAGCGCAATGGAACAGTCCGCTGCGAAACAGGCAGACAGGGGCAACCATCCCCTGGCGGGGCGGGGCGATGTGAACGTCAACTCCTCTTTCGACGTCGCCGGCACACTGCAACTTAACGCCTCCATGCGCTGCGACAAAGTATACCCGCCCAGTCACCCCCGCTACGGATACGGGCCGAAGAACCATATATACGCCATCCTGATATGGATGAGCGCCGGGGCTGACGGATTGCTTCGGAGCGAGAACGTCGTCCTCCGGGGCGGCGCTATCCATAATAACGGCTGGCGAATGCTTTCCGGTTAAAAATATTGCTAACTTTGTCCCGCAGGGATTCCGACGGCGGATTAAACGCGTATATCCGGCGCCTGCAGTATCCTGCCGGGCAGCGCCTCATCATGGCCGAAGCTGCCCTCAGGGGCTGGACTCCCCCGGTAATGCCGGACAATACTGCCGCTAAGAATCAACAATAAAAAAACAAAGAAGATGAAGAAAAAGAGGAAGAAAATTATCACAGGCTTTTGGGCCCTGTGGCTGTCGGTGGGTTTGGCCTGCGGACAGCAGACGGAGTTAACGTTCGGCAAAGACGGGACGTTCAAAATACTTCAGTTCGCCGACATTCATTACAAACAGGGAACTCCTTCGGCCGGCAGGACGATCGGACTGATGCGCCAACTGATAAAGGCCGAAAAGCCCGACATAATCGTCTTCACGGGCGACGTGGTGATTAGCAACCCTCAACGTCCCGGCTGGGATGAGGTGCTTGCAACGGCCATCGAAAACCGTACGCCCTACGCCGTAGTACTCGGCAACCATGATGATGAGCACGACTGGACGCGCAGTCAAATCTTTGACTACATCCTCTCCAAGCCCTTCGCCGTAATGGAAAAGGGGCCCGGAGAACTTAAAGGAACAGGCAACTGCGTCGTCAAAGTAGCCGGCAGGGAAGCGCAAACTGCCGCCCTGCTATATTTCTTTGATTCTAACGCTTACGCCAGGGTAGACGGACAGGAGGGTTACGACTGGTTCGGATACGATCAGGTAGACTGGTACCGCCGTACTGCCCGCTCTTTTTCGCAGGCCGCGACGCCCCTCCCGGCTCTGGCCTTCTTCCACATTCCCTTTCATGAATACACGTTGCTTCATGATACGGCAAAAAGCTACGTCAGGGCGGCTCCCGTCTTCGGCGTCAGGGAAGAAAAGGAATGTCCCGGCATCCTGAATACCGGCATGTTTGCCTCCATGGTTGAATGTGCAGATGTGATGGGAACCTTTGTCGGACATGATCATGACAATGACTATATTGGTTATCTCAACGGCATTTGCCTGGCTTACGGGCGCTGCACCGGAGCCGGCAGCGCCTACAACAAGATAGGATATGGCGCCCGTGTGATAGTCCTCGCCGAGGGCCGTCGCGAGTTTGAGACATGGATACGCGACGAAAAAGATCAGTTACTCCATCACGTATCCTACCCTACTTCATTCCTCCCGGACGGACAGGTATTTTGATAATAAGCTGAACCGCCCGTCCCGGTTCCGGTATCCCCGCTTTCCGGTAAAAACTTAAATGGTTGAAGTAACGTACGTTTAACAGGTTATGCGCCGACAGCGTAACCTCCGCCCGGGTAGCGCCTGCAGGTATTGTCAGCGTAGCTCCGGCATGCAGCAGGCTGGCTCCCGGCGTCGCGTCTTCGTTCCGGTCTGTACGGGTTTGTCCGGCTATGGACTGATGTTCGGCGTAGAGTTCCATATTTTTCCGTTTCCAGGCCAGGGTATTCCTCCACGTGGCCGGCGGCGAAAAGGCCAGGGGGATATGTTCGTCGCAATTATACGTATGAACATATTCGCCTGCCAGCGTACAGTTAAAATGAAACGGGAGCTGAATACCGGCTGATACTTCTCCGCCGGCAAAGAGCGCTTCGGAGCCGGTATACCGGTATACCTGTCCCGCATGCGGCAAAACAGACCATTCGCCGGTTGGCCGCAAATAAATATAATTGCCGAACCGGGCGACGAACGGCGACAGGTTAAAGGAAATACCGTTGCCCGACCATGTATAAGCCATATCAAACTGCCACCCCCGTTCGGAGTTTAACGAAGCATCCCCCTGTTCATGCCTGAATGTGCCATGATGAATGCCGTTTGAAGCCAGTTCATTCGCTCCGGGAAGGCGGAAACTGTGGCCTATATTGGCTTTAAACAGATGCCCGCCTGCCGGTTGCCACACCATCCCTATGGAGCCTGACCAGTCGCCGAAGCGTTTATTCACCGGATAACTGCGCACCCGGTTGGCGGCTATTTCTTTTTCCGTATACCCCTGTTCGTGCAGCCAGGCCGCCAGATAGCTGTCTGTAAATTCGCCGGCTTTTATTTTCCCATAATCATAACGAAGCCCGGCGCTAAGCGTAAGCATATCCGTTGCCTGATAATTCGTCAGCCAGAAACCTCCGGCAGCGAAACGTTCACAGGCAGGCATCAGGAAAGAATACCCTCCAATGGTATTTTGCTGATACTGCACATCCCAGCCTCCGGTATGTTCCCACCCGGACGAAGCGGACAAACGGATTTTAATCCCCGAACTGAACGTATTCAGACGGAAAGCCAGCTCTTTATCCGGGTCTTTATCCGGCGGAGACTGCGTACCGTAATGCGTATGGAAAAGGCTCCATTCTTCCCGGCGGTTATTCTGGTAGCCGATATCCCAGCGCACCTGTAAGGCATCCCAGGTATATTGCTGGCGGGTAGAAGCCTTCAGGTGATTTACTTTGCTGAAAGGCATGCCGGTATTCCGCGAATCGCCGTCGTCTTTCACGCGCGAGGCATCAGGAATACCGTGTGCGCCGGGGAAGAACCCTGTTTTCTGCCAGGCGTTACTCACGGCATACATACTGCGGTAGCGTCCCCTGTTATATTCGCCCGACCAGTTTATATTACGTTCAGCGCCAGCCGTGTTTTTGAGCCGCCTGTTGTAAACCGGGATACGTTGCGTGAGATAAATAACCGTATCGGCGGGAATGCGGTAGTCGCCGAAACGCTGTTCGGAATAACGTATCCGGGTATGAACGCGCCCCTTTTTGACGCCCAGGAGGAGCGAGCCGCCGAACAGGTCGCTGACCGATTTCCCTGTCAGGGTTGCCTCTCCAAAGAATTGATCGTCAAAAGGAGGAGCCGGCGGCATAATCTCTATCACGCCCGCCATGGCGTCGCTGCCGTATAATAAGGAAGCAGGCCCTTTCCGCACATTCACAGATTCTACGTTCAAGGCGTCAATTTCCAGCCCGTGGTCAGCTCCCCACTGCTGCCCTTCCTGTTTAATCCCGTTTTCTATAACGGAAATCCTGTTAAAACCCATCCCCCGGATAACCGGTTTGGAAAACCCGGAGCCTATATCCATCGAACGCACGCCCGGCAAACGCTCTAATGTCTGCATCAAACTGCCCGAAAAACGCCGGGTCAGAAAGCTCCTGTCGGCCATCTCCAACTGTACAGTCGACTGCCTGTTACGGGTTTGCTTCAGGTTCTCGGTAATAACAACCTCCTTAATCAGCGCCTCTTTCAGCGTGTCGGGTTCGTGAGCAAACACTCCGTACACAATCATCCACAGCCCTGCGCCCACAATTATATAGATACGCATGTATAATAAAGATTAATAATTCGTGCCGTCTGCACAAACCGTCAGTTAAACACCCGCAAATATACATGATAAAAATTGAGGTAACTACTCAGGTACTTCAAAAAAAGCATTAAGCCAAAGAATCGAAAACGTTTATAAAAAAAACACATATCTTTGTTCCTGTGGAAGAAATGATAAACATACGCCGTTCGGAATATGA